>JBBRLF010000158.1:0-11130 GCA_038231515.1 candidate division WWE3 bacterium | reverse complement strand
TGGGAAAAGACAAAGATGGGTGGCATCTTGTGTGAATCCAAAATTACCGGCGAGCGCATCTCCGGCGTGGTGGTCGGCATCGGGCTTAACGTTGCCAAAGCGCCCAAGGTAGCGAATGCGACCACTAGCTGCTTGGGCGAGCACACCGACCTGCGTGAAGATGCCTGCGCGAAAATCGTAAGCCATTGGGCTGATCGCATTCAGTTCTGGCTGACCGAGCTTTCTGCTGGCCGCACCACGCGGCTGCGCGAAACCTGGCTTACCTACGCCAAGCTCGATTCGTTTTCTGACTTCACGACGCATGATCGTGCCGGCCAGGAAGTAAAGCTGAAGGCGCTGGACCTCGACGATCTGGGACGTCTCAAAGCGGCTTCGGTGACGAACGATTCGAAGATCGTTTATCTCGACCAGGCGACATAGGACTCGGGACGTTCAGGGCTCGGCCAGAATTCTTTCAATCTCTTTGCGAATGATCGCTTCAGCTATGCGCGGTACCGCCTCGCGTGCGAGCTTTTCAATGGCGGCTTCCAGATCTTTACGAATAAGCTGTTCGATTTCAGCGCGTGTAATTGGCAGCGCGCCGGCCGGCGGCGTTTGAAACTTTGGTTCGATATATTCCGGCGAGGGCACCGTTAGCTTGGGCGCAGGAGCAGGCGGCGCCACAGCCACCGGAGCCGTTGGCTTGGTTGCAGCCGGCGGCGGCGTGCTTCCAGGCATCGGCACAGGAGCGACTACCTTTGGTTTGGGCGGAGTCAAACCGGCCTGCAGCGTACTCAGAGGAAAGCTGCTGCCACCATCATCAAGCGGACGCGGCGGCGGCGACATCAGACCCTTCATGGTCGCGGCCTTCTTATCCAATCCCGGCTGAGTCATCTCGCGGGTCGACTCTTCGCGCGGTGGTGGCGCTACAGCCAACGGCGGTGGTGGCGTTGCGGGCGCCTTGGGCGCCGGAGGCGCGTCTTTCATTTTTGCGCTGTCGTCCAGACTCCACTCGTCAAGTCCGGACATCTTGATGGTCGACTCGGTCAGATTCTTGATATCATTTTCGAGCGAACGACTGCTTATCGCTTCGTCAGGCAGCGTAAAATTCGGATCAGTGCGTTCGTCATTGGCACCCATCGGGGGCGGTGGTGGCGGTGTAATTTCAGAGGCAGGTATCAGACTCGCAATCGAGAGCGAGGTGCGTGTCGCCTCGCCGGGTGCATCGAGCTGAAACTCCTCTTCGGTCACGGTCTCATTGCTCGGCTCATCGTTTACTGTTGGATGCATGTCCTGAACAGGCGGCATATCCTCTTCGTCGAGCGATTCTTCCGGAGTTGGTGGCGCAATCGTCGGCTCACTTACGGGCATGAGCGGCGGCATAGTGGTGGTTACTGGTGGCGGGGTAGCCGCTGGCTTATTTACGAGCTCAGCAACCGCCTTACGCAGATGGGATGGATCGAAGGGCTTAATCAGGCGACCTTGAAACACCACTTCTTCGATGGCTTTCTCATCAACACGCTCAAACGCACTCAACATCAATATGAAATTGGTCCCGGCCAGCTTGGGATTCGCATTAATGATGCGCTTAACCGCATAAGCATCGGCACCGGGCAGCGTGACGTCAATTAGTACGACGTCCGGGCGCTCTTCTTGGATTGCCCGGATAGCCTCTTTGCCATCGGAAACCGCAAGGATGTCGTATCCTTCCGAAGAGAGAGCAAGTTTGATTACTTTCTGGATAGTTACGCTGTCGTCCGCAACTAGGAGCTTTCTACCCATATCATTGAAGTATTCCACTCGGGAAAACGGGTGTCAACTTTTGCACATTGTATCGCACGGTTTAAACCGGTATAATCACAGACAGACCCTTGAGGTTTTGGGGATCACGTTAAGTTTGAACCTACAGTCAATTACCAAGGGGGCCGTCCCTAACTGCGGTGTGCAGGCCTCTTAAGTGAGGAAGCCTAAAACAGTAAAATGGCGCCCACGTTTAAACCTTGGGTTCGAATTGACACTCCCTGGGACCTTCTGGGTCGCATTTTTTGCCTAGCCGCCTCACTCGGCGCAACGCAGCGTTCCATGCGCGTTTTGCAATAAAATCAGATTCCCGCTACACTCGCTCCTAGGGGTGTGCGTATGGCAATGTCGAGTAATCTTCTTCCGTCAGATATGGACTGGGTTCATGAGATCGCAAAAAACGAGCTCAATCCGGAAGCCGCGAATATTTTTAATACGGTCAACCAATTTGATCCGAAGCAGATCATCGAAGAGAGCACCATTGAGTTTCTGGAACAGCTTCGCGAGTTGTTTACGGCCTACTCGCGCGTCTTCAACGGTTATAGCGACAGCAATGGCAAGTTCAGCGAGCTGAAGCTGTTTGGCATCACCAATACGCCCGCCGACTTCATGCTTTTCCGCAACAATGTAAAGCTGGTGTTTGCCAACTCGGCTCACGGCATCATCAACGCAACTTTTACGCAGCATACGCGCGGCGATCTTGCCATTGACGGCGCCACGGCCGGCACCGGTGGCGAAACCAAACGCCAGAGTCAGGACATCATCGCCCAGATCGGGCCCTTCCTGGATGTGGCCTGGACCTACCAGGGCGAAAAGGTGAACCCCTCGCGCCTCGTAAAATATTATTTTGTCGAGTTCGTGAAAGCCTCACGCATGGCACGCAAAGGCTCACCGAATCAGCTGCTGCTTAAGCAAATCAAGGCCCTGCTCCAGGATCAAGGGATCGATCTGTAACTGGCGCACCAGCTCAGAGCCATTAAGCGAAAAATCGACATCGTCTTCAAAGGAACCCTTGCCCGGAATGATGAGATTCGGATCAAAGCCGAAAGACTGGGCAAAAACCTTCCCAAACTCAAACCAAGAAAGCTTCGTGAGCCCCCCCAGATTGTAGGTGCGGTTCTGCGTCTCGATGGTCGCGGCCCATTCGATGGCCTTGAGGGCGATATCCAACGACAAAAAGGAATGCACTTCCTTATCAGCCAGCTCGACGGGCTGCCCCCGCTGCAGCTTCAGCCGAATCTTGTCAAACAGGCTTTGATGATAAATGCTACCCACGCCAAAGACGGGCGAAAACCGCAGAATGGTGTAGCTGACGAGCTTGCTGCGCACATAGTTTTCGCCGGCGAGCTTGCTTTTGCCGTAGATGGTTTGCGGCGCCACGACGTCGGACTCGATAAAGTTTCCTTTGCGGCCATCATAAACATAGCTCGTTGAGATAAAGATAAACCGGTGCGCCAGGGAATCGGCCGCCGCGGCAATGACCACGGGTCCGAAGCTGTTAACGGCTTCGGCGATCTGGGGCTTGGTAGCGCATTCCATGAAATCAGAAACGCCGGCGCAGTAGATGATGACGTCAGGCTTGACCAGCGTAACCATGCGCTTCATGTAGTCGCGTTCGGCCAACATATACATGAAGTGTGAAACACCAGGAAATCGAATAACATTGCGGTTAAACGCCGCAATGACTTTATGACGTTTGCGCAGGTGTTCCACGACGCTCGATCCTATGAACCCGCTCGCGCCTACGACGAGGATAGTCTTCATCTCAGGTTCATTGTACACTCAAGGCATGCGTGTCGTTTTATTTTCGTTGCTCCTAAGCATCTCGGCACATGCCGGCCCCCGCGCCGACCATTGGTCGGGCTTTGACGTCACGGCGGGCATGCCCTTTCCGGCTATCCTGGGCCTGATGGTTGGCTTCAACACCGGCGACGAGGCCCGTGTTTCCATCGGGACCGGCAGTTTTGGCCACTGGTCCACCTATACCCTTGATGCCAAGGCGTTTCTTTCGTCCAACAGCCAGTGGGCTCCCTACATCGGCGCAGGGCTATCTTATATGACCGGCACCGCATCGACCTTTCTGCTTTGGGATCTGCAGTTCGATCATGCCTTCGTGCCTTATTTTGAAGGCGGAATGGATTTTCAATCCGACATGGGCGTGCACGTATCATTTAACCTGGCGGGTGCAGCACCCAACGGGCGCGTGATAGTGCTGCCAGGTATTGCATTAGGCTGGTATTTCTAATAGACAGTTTTCATGGAAAATCTGCTGGTTACCCGCCTGAACGCTGAAGCCAAACTACCTACGCGCGCGCACCCGGGTGACGCAGGCCTGGATCTTTACAACGTGAGCGATACCACCCTGGCGCCGCACGAGCCTGTTCGTATTCCCACGGGCGTCGCCATGGCGATTCCGGCCGGCCACGTGGGTCTGATCTGCGACCGCAGCTCGCTAGGCTCAAAGGGATTGCGCGTCCTGGGCGGCGTGGTCGATGCCGGCTACCGCGGCGAGGTGCAGGTGCTACTCATCAATCTGCGCAATGAGCCGCTAACGCTGGCAAAAGGCGATAAAATTGCCCAGATGCTGGTCCTGCCCGTAAGCCTCTGCACCGTCGAAGAGAAAAAATCCCTCGATGACACCGCCCGCTCAACCGGCGGCTTTGGCAGCACCGGCCGCTAACTTTACTCGACCATAAGGCCTCAGGTCTAACTCCAGTACCTGCTCCAGCTTGGCGATACTACCGCCACGTGGGAAAACTCTACCAAGTTCTATGCGCCCAAGGTGAATACGGCTCATACCCACCAGCTGCGCCAGGTCTGTTTGCGTCATTCCCTTCGACAATCGGGCGAGTCTTACCACAAATCCCAGCTGTCCGGTGCGGTTGGCGATCGTGGGCGCCTGCCTTCCGCTGAACCCACATTTTAAACGGCGGTTAGGATCGACACTGCCAACGTGTGAAATCAATGACAACCCAACCGCCTGAAATCTCGGAAACAAATCGCGATAAATCGTTAAAGCGATGGCCCGTCTTTGCTGAACCGTCAATCGGCCGCAAATTCCAACCGTGAGACGAAACGGAAAACTACAGATTACCATTTTAGTCATGGACCCACTATAAATCGGCCGTGGAAAAATTCGTTTACCAGTGTTCAGCATTACGGAAACAGATAGCAATGCCGGTGCCATCGCAATTCGTACCCCGGGAGTTCGACTCCTGTGACCCTCATCAAATGCAATCTTTGATACTTCACTAAGAGTTCTAAACAATGTTTCAAAGTTGCATTTGATGAGTGCTGAAGGAAGTCGAGCGGCCACCGGTTCGGCAGGCCACACCGGATCAGCGGGCCCGCGACCATTCCCTTAACCTTCGGCCTAAAGCGAGTCGAGGCCCCAGAACCACGCAGTGTCCAGATCGGCGGCGGTGATTTGGGGATTCAGCGATTTGAATAAGGCCAGCGTTCCATCAATTGCCCGGCCGTCGGGCAGAATCGACATGATGGGATCGCGCAGTGACGGGTGAGTGAGCCACATCAAGTTGGGACGACTCTGCAGCACGGTCCACAGCAGACAATGTAGCGCATTTTTTTCGCCACCCCATTCGTGAATGACGCCGTTCATGTCGCGGCCGCGGTCGAAGCCCAGATAAGCCTGTACGCGGCCGGTGCTGTCCACCCATTGTACGCGCGTGCAGCTCTTGATTGCTTCGAGCGACTTCCAGTGAGTTTCGGTGCGCGCCACCCGCATGCGATGACGCGTATAAAGAATGCGAACCTGCGCCCAATCCCAGCCGTAGCTCGGCGAGCCTTCAACCATCGCGGATGGCTTGGGCAACTGTTCGAGCGAAACAATGAGCTGCTTGCCCACGGGAGCAAAGCCCGATTTCGCGTAAAACTCTGCCTTATCGCTCCATAGAATCACGCCATCGAGTTGCGCGGCGCGCGCCGATGCTTCGACCTCTGACAACACGCGAGTCGACAAACCTTGGCCGCGAAATCCTTCGTCGGTCGCGACGGCACCGATAATGGCGAGCTGAAGCTGCTTGGACGGCGTAACCACCGTAACCGGATATAATGAAGCCGACGAAACGATCTGCTGCGCCTTGAACACCAGGCACGAGCGCTGCAGCGCCGAGCTCTCGAATAACGGTGCAAAGTCGACGGCATAGCTGTGGGGCGGGGCATAGCCGAAATTTCGGTCTAAAAATTCAGCCCAGGATTTTGACTCTTCGGGCCCGCAGGGCCTGGTTACAAGGTCACTCATCATTATAGAGCTTAGCAGATTTAGGGCCCTTTAATGCTAACTCGGCAGTTCCTGCCGGCTTAATGCCCGCTGTGTCCTAGTGACACATGTTTTTAGCTAAAGGCATTATTCGACCTGCCGATGAGTATGTTGTGAGGTGCAAGAACATGGATCGTTCATGAGCACCGCATGATTTATGAAGTAAATTTCAAGGAGGAAATTTATGGGTTTGCGCATTAATACAAATATAGCGTCACTGAATTCGCAGAGACATTTGCGAAGCACTCGGATGAATCTCGACAAGAGCATTGAGAAATTGTCGTCGGGTTCACGAATAAATCGAGCTGGTGACGATGCGGCAGGCCTGGCCATCTCCGAAAATTTGAAGGCCCAAATCAGGGGCTTGGGACAAGCTGAACGAAACGCGATGGACGGCGTCAGCTTGGTGCAAGTCGCTGAAGGCGGGATGCAGGAAATTAGCAGCATCCTTATCAGACTTCGCGAGCTTGCGGTGCAGGCAGCCTCTGATACGGTCGGACCGACAGAACGAAAATTCCTTAATACGGAATATGAGTCTCTGGTGTCGGAAATCGATCGAATCGCCAACGCCACCGAGTTCAACCGAATACCACTGTTGAACGGCACGGGGTCGACCTTCGACATCCAAGTCGGCACACGAAACAATCCGAATGTGGATCGCATCACCTTCTTCGATGGATCCAGCGCGGATGTAAGTTCGGTCGCCCTTGGAATCAATCTGACCAGTGTGGCCGACAAAGCGAGCGCCCAAAACACGCTCTCGGCACTGGATAGCGCCATCATCTCGGTCTCGTCAATTCGAGCCGACTTCGGCGCCATGCAGAACAGGTTGCAGTCCGTGATTAACAACTTGGCGATAAGCATAGAAAACATGAGCGCAGCCAACAGCCGCATCAGAGATACGGATGTCGCGGTGGAAACGGCCGAGCTCACTAAGAACAACATCCTCATGCAGGCGGGTACGGCGGTTCTGGCACAGGCCAACCAATCGATCGCGAATGCACTGAGCTTGCTGAAGAATACAGGTTGATTGAATGAATAAGTTTAACTGGAGGATTGTAAAGGCTGAACCCCCACCATGGTAAAACATGTGGGTTTAGACAGGCGATAACATGGCCTGGTCTGTTTCCTGTGGATTAGAAAGGGGCGCCCCTTGACCGGGGCGTCCCCTCTAAATCCAGCCAGAGAAAGCGGTTCCTTAGTTTATCTAAAAACAGAATCGTCAGGGTTTTTGGCGGAAACAGTTTTTTAACCAAAGCAGTAAATGTTTCAAAGGGACAGGATGTCCGCCCGCGTATGGATACGCGAGGATCTGGTCACGGAGGATAGATCTATGAACGGAGGCTAGAAACATGGGTTTTAGAATAGTAACGAATACAGCTGCGCTCAACGCTCAACGCACCTTGAGCAATAACCGCCGGGCTCTCGATAAAAGTTTCGAGAAGTTATCATCCGGAAGCCGCATCAATAGAGCGGGCGATGACGCAGCAGGATTAGCGATCTCTGAAAATTTGCAAGCGCAGATCAGAGGTATGAGACAGGCCAAGCGAAATTCGCAGGACGGCATCAGTCTCGTACAGGTCTCGGAAGGTGGTCTCAATGAAATTACAAATATCATTGTGCGCCTTAGAGAGCTGGCCGTGCAAGCGGCTTCGGACACGATCGGAGATACGGAACGAAAGTTCACCGATCGAGAATTTCAAAGTCTGAAAGACGAAATTGACCGCATCGCCAACGCGACTGAGTTTAACGGTACTCCACTGCTTAACGGCAGAGCCGGTATCATGGAAATTCAGGTTGGTACGCGGAACAACCCAATCCTGGATCGAATCGTCTACAACGGAGAGAACGCCAATTCAACTTTGGCGAGCTTGAAGCTGGGCGGCGAGTCGGTTGCGACGAAACTTGGAGCTCAAACCTCACTGGCCGTCATCGATGACGCCCTGGTACAAGTGAACTCGATTCGCTCGGACCTCGGCGCCATGCAAAACAGGTTGCAAAGCACGATCAACAACCTGGCGGTGTCGGATGAGAACCTCAGTGCAGCCAACTCACGTATCCGTGACGTTGACGTCGCCGAGGAAAGCGCCGAACTCACGCGAAACAGCATCTTGCTGCAAGCGGGTACTTCGGTTCTGGCTCAAGCAAATTTCTCAAGCAAACTTGCATTGAAGTTGTTGGAATAGTCAAAAACCCTGACAACCCCGGTGGGCTTAGCTCACCGGGGATTTTTTTATTTCCAGGCCTTGAACGACACGCCCAGAAAACAAAACAAGCCCAAAAAGAAAAAGATCAGCGCCGGCACCGGATAGTATTTCCAGATCAGGTGGTCGGTTTGCATTTGCAACGACAGCGCGGCCGAGATGAAGAAACCGGCACTGATAACCGACATGCCGATACCGCGGCTGCTACGCTCCATCTGGCGGCGAATAACCTCGGTTTCCTTGAATTTCAGCTCAAAGGCGAAATCATTGCTGTTGAACTTGCGAAACATCCAGCGAATCTGCCGGGGCATGACTTGCAGAAGCGCGTTCAGGTCGCGGGCCACCCAGGCAAAATCTTTGCCCATGCGCTGCATGGAATAGCGGTCCTTGAGTACAACCTTGACCAGATCATTGCCGATGGCCAGCAGATCGAAGTCGGGGTCGAGCTGGCGGCCCATGCCTTCCATCGTAAAGATGGCTTTGAACACGATCATCCAGTCGCCTGGAATCTTGATGTTGTAGCGACCGGCGATCTTCGTGCTGTTGATCAGCACCACGCCAATGTTCATGTCTTTAAGCGACAGTCCCATATACGGCGCCAGCGAGTTGCGAACTTCACGTTGAAAACTTTCGAAGTCGATGCCCGTGCCCACCGAACCCAGCTCGGCATACTCGTAGCAAAGGGTTTCGTAATCTTCCATCACCAGCGCCAGCAGCAGGCGCGAGAAGGTGTCCCGTGCTTTGTTGCTCAGGCGGCCGACAATGCCGAAGTCGATGATTCCAAGCTGGGACTCGCCGGTTTCCGGATCCTTCATCGCAAAAAGGTTGCCCCCGTGCAAATCGCCGTGAAACAGGCCATCCTGCATGACCATCTTGAAAAAAGCCCGCGCGCCGATATCGACGAGCGCGCTGGGGCTGATGCCCATCGATTGCAAGGCGGCCGCATCGGTAATCTTGGCGCCTCGCAAACGCTGCAGGGTTAGCACGCGCTGAGTGGTCAGGCGACGATACACGCGGGGCACGACGACCCGCTTGTTGTCGCGAAAATTTTCGGCAACCTTCATCGTGGTGTTGGCCTCGACGACAAAGTCGAGCTCGTAGCTTAGAACAGCGAAAAACTCTTCGACCATCTGCACCGGACTCACCACCCGGGTTTCCGGAAGGTATTTTTCCATCATCGTCGCTAAAAAACGCAGAATGGAAACGTCGGCTCGAATGATCTTGTCGATGTCGGGGCGCTGAACCTTGACGACAACCTCTTCGCCCGTATGCAAGGTGGCTTCATGCACCTGGCCAATACTGGCACTGGCCAAAGGAGTCTGGCCGAAGGACGCGAAAAGATCTGAAAGCTTTCCGCCCAGCTCTTTCTCGACCTGCACCTGAATCACTTCAAAGGGCACGGGTTCAACCTTGTCCTGAAGCTTCATGAACTCTTCGATGAAGTCTTCGGGCACCATGTCCGGGCGATTGCTCAGCAGCTGGCCCAGCTTTACAAAGGCCGGCCCCAGCGCCTCGAAAGCCATGCGCAGACGTTCCGGCACGGTAAGCTTGTCAACGCCCTCGGCCCGGGCGGTTGAGGGCATGAACTGCTCCAGGCCCATGCGCACCGTAAAGTCTTGAAGTCCATGGCGCCCAAACGTGCCGAGAATCGTGCGCAAGCGAGCGACGTTTTTAACCGCGGTGGTGACCTGTTTGCCCGTTCTAAATAGCTGCATCGCTCATCTTTTTTTCATCGGATCTTATTCCCCGGCGTCTGCCGCGGCGGCCAACGTAAAGTCGACAAAGCCATTGTCCACGTCCGTGCGTAAAACACTAACACGGATCTTGTCGCCGATCTTATACTTTTTCCCCGTCCGCTTGCCCTTGAGCATCAGCTGCGCTTCGATGAAGTCAAAGTAGTCGTTCTCGAGTTCGGCAATCGGCACCAGTCCGTCGACAAACCACGGCACCAGCTCCACATACAAGCCGTTCTCGTTAACGTTCGTGATGCAGGCGTCGAAGTCTTCGCCCAGGTGTTTGGCCATGAAGCGGGCCTTCTTCACCTTCGTCACCGTACGGTCGAGCGTCTCGGCCTTGCGCTCCTGCTTCGAGCAATGGTCGCACGCATCGACGAGATAATCCGTGAACTCCTCATGCTGGGTTTCGTTGAACGTCTCGCGATGCACGTAACGCTTGAGCAGGCGATGCACCATCAGATCGGGGTACCGGCGAATCGGCGACGTAAAATGGGTGTAAGCCTCGGACGCCAGCCCGAAGTGCTTGAGATTTACCGCATCGTAACGTGCCTGCTTGAGCGAGCGCAACATGAGATAGTAAAGTGTCGTCGCGAACGGATTGTCCTTGAGCGTTTCAATGAAGCGGGCGAAACGCTTGGGGTCTTTGCCGTCAGCTAAATTGGGTTTCAGCCCCAGAGCAATCGCGAACCGTTCGAACCGTTCAAGGGCATCGGTTTTGGGCGGCTCATGCACGCGGTAGACGAAGGGCCAGCCGTCGCGCTCCATGATCTCGGTAACCGACTCGTTGGCCACGATCATGAACTCTTCGATGAGGCGGTGCGAGTTGAGGCGTTCGGTTTTTTTTATGTCGATTGTATCGGAATTTTCATCGAGCACGATTTTGGCTTCGGGCAGGTCCAGGTCCAGCGCCCCCCGGCGATTGCGTGATTCCTTGATCTTCTCAAAAAGCTCGTAGGGCGCCTTCCAGAACTCAAGGCCCGCATCATGTTCCCGCTGTACGTCTTCATAGATGCAACGACGTGACGACTTGATGACCGTCTCGTATATTTTAGCCGAGCGCTTCTTGCCACTGGCATCAAAATGCATCTCACAACACAATGTAAGCTTTTCTTCGCCGGGACGCAGACTGCAC
>JBBRLF010000157.1:0-11132 GCA_038231515.1 candidate division WWE3 bacterium | reverse complement strand
TCCCCACAAGCCAGTAGAAAGCAGCGTAGCTCAAAAACCAGCCATTTTAGGCTATAAACAAAGAGTGTAAATGACAGCAGCCGCAAACCTGTCAAGGTTATGTTTAGAAAGAACTGAATAATTAATTTCAAATATTTCGAACCCGGTCCGGGTGATTTGCAGCAGGACGATAGGGGTGCGAATTGAGCCGAGTCGAGTCGAGCCGAGCCAAACCGAATTCCCGACACACATCAGTCATCCGCTCCCCATCGAGCGCTCGAGCGATTAAGCGCATCCGTTCGTCCACAGTTCGACTCTCTTTCCAGCGCATTCGGCAGATCCTCCGCTGTGAGAATACCTGTTTCAAGCCCTCGGTTAAGTGTCACCCATGTCTCCACTTGCACAGACTGGTCTGGTCTGGTCTGGTCTGGACTGGATCGGACTGAACTAAATAGAACCGATTGTCTAGGTCGATTCCCAGCAACCCATCAAGCACAAACCCCAACCACTCCACTACGCCAAAAGAAATAAAACCAGCCTGCGCCTACACTCCCCACCGCAAAAGCACCCCACCCCCAGCAATAGGAAAAGCCAAACTCCGCAAAAATAAAACACCCTCGATTCGATGCACCACCAAACTCCAAACAAACCCGGTGCGCCCAACCTAACGCACCACAAGGCCAGCCGACGCCACCCAACTCCGCGCTCAACGCAAGCCCCGCAGAAAGCAATCCACCCCCTTACAGGCCGCCCCCGCCCAAGGCGCAGCAACCCGCGCTGCCCGCCAATGCCACCCGGCCGCGACCCAAACCCAATCCGGCCGCGACCCAAACCCGATCCGGCCTACTGCTTCTCAGGAGTACAAAGCTTGGCGTTCACAAACGGAATTGGATCTTCCAGCGCCGGCCCATCCGAACCGGGCCGCTGCGCCCGCTTTTTTGCCAGATCGGCGGCCGTCAACACCCCGACCCTTTGATGCCGCATCCGCCGCTGCGTAAACCGAACCGTATCCGTAGAAGGCCTAATAGAGGAATCCGGGCGCTCAGCCCGAGGTGGCGGAGTCGTAACCTTCTCTTCAGCAATATTCCCCAACCAGGTGCCCTTCCACGTATAACAGCGGCGCGCACCATGACACTGAGTTGAAATCGAGTCAAAGCCATGCGCGCCCAGCCACAGTCCCACCAGATGATCGACGTAGCCGTGAATTTTCCAAAAGATGGGATTGACCGCTGCACCGTAGGGATCAGCCAGCCAGTTGTAACGAGCGTCATCGTAAATCCAGTCGACGGGATATATGCCGTCGTAGGGCAGCGGTGCGCCACCGGTTTCGGCCACGCCGTTGAAACCAGTAGGGGGCTGGTCGGTGGCGTAACGCATGTGCAGATTATTGTGGAGTGAGAACTCGACGGCCCAGCCCAGCTGGCTCAAGGAGTGCGACTTTAGCCACTCCGTATTTTGAAAAGCCGTGTCCCAGCCTTGAAGCTGCCGCAAGGCCTCGGGCGATTTTGCGCCCTCGGTGGAGTCATCTGGCAGGGGCCACTCATCAACGGCGGGCACATGCTGCCAGTCTGAAATACACGGCAGACCCAGACTGACAAAACCGGCACGCAGCATTTCAATCATCTGCCGATGCATGAAAAGAAAATCTTCGCCCACCGGGTTGTACGCAGACGACTTGCTGTCGGACTCCGGCGCCGGGCATACCGAGTGCACGTCGGCCCAGCTGTTGCCAAAGGCAGTCACCATGCGCGTCATCTCGCTGGGCTCAAGGCCCGCGCGAGTCGCGTGCCAGAAGGCGTGGTGCAGCCGGTGAAAACGCGTGGCCACCAGTCCATTGATCACCTCTTGCTGCTCGGGACTCACATGGTCCGTCCAGGAGGTACAGACCACAGGCGCGGTAAGCGCCGCCATGTCGTGCTCATGCGCGGGAAGTCGTTCAATCGCCGTTTTCGGAGTCGAGCATCCCGAAGCGGTCAGCATGAAACTGAGAAGCAGAACCAGAGAGCTATTTTGTTTTAGCGCACAAACCATGACTCATTGTAGTGGCCGCGTAACAAAAGGAGTAGACGGTACCGAATTAGCCAGTCGGCAATTTTAACCCAGAGCCAGGCCGGCTGGGCCAGGAACACGGGCCAGCGCCAGGCGAGCCAGAACGATCTGCTCTTTGACCCGTTCGGGCGAGGTGCCGCCCTCTGAGATTCGCGCGTGCATGACAGCCAGGGGCTGCACCACCGCAAGTACGTCAGCCCCAAAGAGCGAGCTTTTTTCCTGATACTCCACGAGAGTGAGTTCTTCGAGCCCCCTCCCCCGCTCAACGGCATAGCGCACCACTCCGCCCACCACTTCATGTGCCTCACGAAACGGCATTCCTTTGCGCACCAGATAATCGGCCAGATCGGTGGCATTTGAAAAGTCGCCATGCACGGCCTCTTTCATGCGTGCGGTATTGAAACGCGCATTTTCCAACATGAGTGCCATGAGCCGGGTACTCGAACGAGTGGTGTCGAGCCCTTCGAACAAAAAGGTTTTGTCTTCCTGCAGATCGCGATTGTACGAAAGCGGGAGTGCTTTGAGCATGGTGAGCGCGCCGACGAGCGCGCCGGTCACCCGTCCTACCTTGCCGCGAATCAGCTCGGCCACGTCCGGATTTTTCTTTTGCGGCATGATGCTCGAGCCCGTCGTCACGCTATCATCGAGCTGCAGAAACCCAAACTCAGGCGTGCTCCACAAAATCAGCTCTTCGCTCAGACGAGACAGATGAGTCATCACCTGCACCGCCGTGGCAAGAAACTCGACCACAAAGTCACGGTCGGACACGGCATCCAGGCTATTGGCCGTTACGCTCGCAAAGCCAAGCTCGCGAGCCACCATTTGGCGATCCAGGGCAAACGAGGTCCCCGCGAGCGCCGCAGAGCCCAGCGGCAGAACATTGATCCGGGCTCGGCCCGAAGCAAGCCTTTCAACATCGCGCTCAAGCATCCAGAAATACGCCATAAGATGATGCGCCAGGCTTACGGGCTGCGCGTGCTGGGTATGGGTCAGGCCGGGCAGAATGGTTTCGCAATACCCCGACGAGGCGTCGACGAGCCAAGTTTGCAGAGCCCGAATGTCCCCAGCCAACGCATCGGACTGCTCACGCAGGTACAGGCGCGTCGCAGTGACCACCTGATCGTTGCGTGAGCGGGCCGTGTGCAGCTTGCCGGCCAGCGGCCCCAGCTTATCGGTGAGCAGACGTTCTATTTCGGAATGAACGTCTTCGGCGCTGGGCTTGAACTGAGCTACGCCCGCTTTGATATCGGCGTGCACGGCTTCAAGACCTTTGATGAGCTGGGCAGCCTCGGCAGCGGTGACGACGGCAACGGCGCCCAGCATGCGCGCGTGCGCAATACTGCCGCGAATATCGGCGTCCCACAACCGACCATCCACGCCAATCGAGGCCGTAAAAACCTCGACCTCGGCATGCGTTGGCTTTTCAAAGCGACCGCCCCACTGTTTGCTCAAGTCTTACCGCCCTTGTTCATTTTAGCCACTAGAGCATAATACATCCGGCTCTGCAGACCAAAGTTCTTAACCGTACCCGTGCTTTCGTTTTGTTCGAAAGTTTTGGTGTCGAACGACGCCAGATCTTCGTTATAGAGCGCCCAGGGGCTGGTACGCCCGATCGTAGTCATGCTTCCTTTATAAAGGCGCATCGTCACCGTACCGCTCACCCGCTTTTGACTGGTGGCAATAAAAGCTTCAAGGCCTTCTTTAAAGGGGTCCCACCACAGGCCTTCGTATGCAAGCTTGCTCCACTCGGCATCGACCTGAGCTTTGAAGCGCAGCTCATCGCGCGTCAGCACCAGCGCTTCCAACGCTTTATGGGCGGTGAGCAGCAGCATGGACCCCGGACATTCATAGTTCTCGCGAACTTTGAGGCCAAGCATGCGGTCTTCCATGATGTCGATACGGCCAATGGCGTTGTCGCCGGCCAAAACGTTGGCCGCAGCGATGAGCTTGGCGGGACCAAGCTTTTCGCCATCCAGTGCCACGGGCACGCCGCCTTCAAACGTAATCGTCAGCTCGCGCACCTTGTCGGCAGCCGCCGTAGGACTCTTGGTCCACTGAAAGATCTCTTCGGGCGGCGCAAAGTCAGGTTCCTCGAGCCGACCGCCTTCAATGGAGCGGCCCCAAAGATTTTCGTCGATACTCCAGATCTTGGCCACACTTTGCTTGATCGGCACATTTCTGGAGATGGCGTATTCGATTTCCCAGGACCGGGTCATATTCTTTTCACGAATTGGTGCGTGAATGATGGCCTCGGGCATCAGCGCGCGAATCGCGAACTCGATGCGGAACTGATCATTGCCCTTGCCCGTGCAGCCATGGGCAAAGGCGGTGGCGCCCAGCTTTTTTGCGACCTCGACGGCCTTGGCCGCGATGATCGGTCGCGCAATGGATGTGCTTAAAGGATAGCCCTCATACATCGCATTAGCTTTGACCGCGTTAAAGCAGAAATCCTTCGCAAACTCTTCTTTGGCGTCGACCGTATAATGTTCAGTACCCATGGCCTTGGCCTTCTCTGCTGCCTCGCGAATGTCTTCGGCGGGCTGGCCGACGTCGACCGTGACGGTGACGACGCGCTCGTAGCCGTACTCTTCCTTCATATAAGGAATACAGACCGACGTATCCAGGCCGCCGGAATAAACCAGGACTACAGTTTTGCTGGGCTTCATTTTTCAGGGTCTCCTCTTGTTATGCATATATATGCATATTTAATCATGAACGCAACGATTTTCGCTTGCATCCCGGTCATGCCTTGCATTATTATGCATGAATGAAGCATAAGTATGCAACAGCTATTGTCGGTGCGCGGGGCTATTCGGGCTTGGAATTAGCCCGTATCTTACTCAAACATCCACACGCCCAGCTCACGGCGTGCTTTGCCACTGACGCTGATTTCGCGCTCTCAGACTATCTTTCCGAGAGTGCGGCGGCGGCCATTCCTGTTTTTGCGATGCTTGAACTTGAAAAAATGGCCGCTGGCTTTCACACCGTTTTTCTGGCCACCCCGGCCGAGGTGTCGATGGAGCTCGCACCTAAACTTTTAAAAGCCGGCGCTCATGTCATTGACCTGAGCGGAGCCTTTCGGCTCAAAGGCAAGACCCCCGAGCAGACGATTGCCCTCTATAAAGAGTGGTACGGCTTTGAGCACTCAAGCCCCGAGCTCGTGGCCGGCGCTCATTATGGACTGGTGCCCTGGAGCGGCCCGGCCAATAAAGCGGGCAAGCCGAGTTCGAGCGCTCCGAGCCTCACGGCCAACCCGGGCTGCTACGCCACGTCGGTGCTCATGGGTCTGCTGCCCTTGCTTAAAGCTGGCCTGATCGACACGCGCACGCTGGTCATCGACGCCAAATCCGGCACGACTGGTGCCGGCCGCAAGGCTGCCGAGGCTTTGCAGTTCAGCGAAGTCGCTGGCGAGTGCCTGCCCTACAAGATTGGCAGCCATCAGCACTTTCCCGAAATCTGCGGCTATGCCGCCGAGTTCGCAGCCCAGACGATTGATCCGCTGTTCTCCACCCACCTCATGAATACGCGGCGGGGAATTATTTCGGGGATCTACGCCCGGCTGGCAAGCCACGTGTCGCCCGACACGGCAGCCGCGCAGCTGGCCTCGGCGTTTGCCAGCGCTTATGACGGATATCCTCTTGTGAAAATCTCGGCGTTGACCGCCAAAAATGAACGCTCCGAGCTTTCTTTGAAGAAGGTCGCGGGCTCGGCACGCGTCCATCTTCGCCACAAGCTCGTGGGCGACAAGCTTTACGTGTTTTCACTGATCGACAACTTACTCAAGGGAGCAGCCAGCCAGGCGGTTGAAAATTTCAACAGGCTTGTCGACCTGCCTGTCCACACTGCACTCACCGAACTGGAAGGAATATTATGACACTCGGACCTGGTATCGCTCGCACTCCACTTCCCAAGGGTTTCAAAGCCAATGGCATCAACTGTGGTGTACGCCGTTATCGCCCCGACCTTGGCATTATTCTCTCAGAAGAAGAAGCCGTGGGCGTGGGCGTTTTCACCTTGAATGAGTGCAAGGCCGCCTCGGTCACCTACTCCCAGCAGATGGTGCCCTCCAAGCACATCCGTGCCATCGTCACCAACAGCGGTCAGGCCAATGCGGCCACCGGCATTGAAGGCGTGGAGACCAATCTCAAGATGGCCACCGCCACCGCCAAGTCGGTGGGCTGCAATACTCACCAAGTCTTGACCGCTTCGACTGGCGTAATCGGCGTGCCTCTGGACGTGGAAAAAATCACGGCAGCATTGCCCGATCTGGTGCACAACGCCTGCGGCTTTGCCGAGCCGTTTGCGCTGGCAATCTTAACCACCGATCTGGTTCCGAAAACCTGCACCACGACGGTCCAGCTCAGCGGTGGACAGATTCGCATCACCGGCATCTCCAAGGGCTCGGGCATGATTCACCCGAACATGGGCACGATGCTGGCCTATCTCTTGACCGACGTCGAGCTGCCGCTGGAAATTGCTCAGGACATGCTCAAGGCCGTTACCGATGTGAGCTTCAATATGATTAGCGTAGACGGCGACACTTCGACGAACGACGCCGCGTTTCTCATGGCCAACGGCGCCAGCGGTGTAAAGCTTGTCGATGACGCCGACTACCGGTCGTTTAAGAAGGCGCTCACCGACGTAGCCATCGTGCTGGCCCAGGCCATCGCCCGTGACGGCGAAGGGGCCACCAAGCTCGTGGAAGTAAATCTGAAAGGCGCCCCCGCACTGGAGCTGGCCCAGCGGGCAGCCCGGAGCATCATCGTAAGCCCCCTGGTCAAAACCGCCATTCACGGCGCCGATCCGAACTGGGGCCGCATCCTGGCACGTCTGGGCAGTGAAAAAGTCCCGGCTGCCTGCCTGGAAAAAATGACTCTGAAAATTCAGGGCAAAAAGATTCTGGAAAAAGGCCGGCCCGTCCCGTTTGACCGGGGCGAACTTTCGGTGGCATTGCGCGCAGATCTGGTCAAGATTCAGATCGATCTCAACTCGGGCGACGCCGCAGCTACCGCCTGGGGCTGTGATCTTTCCAAAAAATACATCGACATCAACGCGGAGTACTCTTAATGGCGGGCACGTCCGACACCAGAAAAGTTCTGGCCACGCTATCGTATGTCAAACGGTTTGCCGGCCAGACCGTGCTGATCAAAATCGGCGGCGCCGCGCTTGAAGACCTGGCGCTCGTGCGTTCGATCTGCGAAGGGCTGATGCTGATTCGGTCCGTCGGCGTGAAAATCGTGCTCGTGCATGGCGGCGGCCCCGCGATCAACCGCGAGCTGACCACGCATGGGCTGACCTGGGAATTCATTGATGGCCAGCGCGTCACCACCCCCGAGATGATGGACGTCATCGAGATGGTGCTTTGCGGGCACGTGAACAAGCGCATCGTGCGCGCGCTCAATCACCAGGGCATTCGTGCGGTCGGCACCTCAGGCATCGACGGCTCGACGCTGCTCTGCAAACAAGCCAGCGTAAAGCTTGGTCAGGTGGGCCACATCGAACGCGTCAATACGGGGCTATTGCAGGCGCTCATTGCGGGCGAAGGCGACTGCATTCCGGTTATCGCGCCAATTGGCATTGGCAAAAACGGCAAAGCCTACAACATCAACGCCGACTGGGCAGCGGCCCGGCTGGCCCAGGGGCTGGGCATCAAGAAGATGCTTTTTCTTACCGACCAGGACGGCATTCTGGACGCGCAGAAAAAAGTCATTCCCGAACTCGATGCCGGCCAGCTCGAGCAGCTGATCGAAACTGGCGTGGTCAGCGGCGGCATGTTGGCCAAGACCCGCACCATCATTCATGCGTTGCGCAATGGCGTCACCGACGTACACGTTCTAAATGCGCGCCATCCCCACGGCTTAATCGAAGAACTATTCACCGACCGCGGCATCGGCACGGCTTGTCGCCTGCGCTCACTGGCCAGCGCAAACGTAACCGGCTCTGCTAAGGAGACTGCAAATGCTTCAGTTTAAAACACGACACTTTCTGACGGGCGAAGAGCTCTCTCGCTCCGAGCTCCTCGCGCTGCTCGACGAAGCCGAAGCCCTGCGCGCGGAACGCCCGCAGCACAAAGCCTCCGACATCGCGCTTAAAACCCTGATTCTGCTTTTCGAAAAGCCCTCGCTGCGCACGCGCGTAAGTTTTACGGTGGCCATGCAGGAGCTGGGCGGCAAGGTGGTTGAGGTCGTTTCGAATTTTCGCAAAAAAGAAGAGCCCGAAGATCTCGTGCGCGTCCTGGCGGGCTATAGCCACGCGATCATGATGCGCACGTTTGAGCATTCCATCTTAGATCGCATGGTGGCCAAGTCGACGGTTCCCGTCATCAACGGACTCTCCGACTCCCATCACCCTTGCCAGGCCTTGGCCGACGTGCTGACGCTCAAACAAGCTTTTGGCAAACTTGAGGGTCTGAAGCTCACCTATATCGGCGATGGCAACAACGTCCTGCACAGCCTCATGTTGCTCGCGCCCTTTCTGGGCATTCATCTGCGTTATGCCTGCCCTCAGGGCTTTGAGCCCAACGCGTTCATCACCCGGCGCGCGCGCGCGCGTGCCAAAGAAGGTGGTGGTTCGATTACGGCTTTCACCAATGCGGCCGACGCGGCCAAAGGCAGCAACGCACTGTATACCGATGTGTGGACGAGCATGGGTTTTGAGCAGGAAGAAGCTGAGCGCGAAAAAGCCTTCGAAGGTTTTCAGCTGGGCGAAGAGCTCGTCGCCCTGGCCGAAACCAGCGCCATCATCATGCATTGCATGCCCATGGTGCGCGGCAAGGAAATCACCGACGCCGTAGCCGACAGCCCGAACTCGGTCATCTTTCAGCAGAGCGAAAACCGCCTGCACGTACAAAAAGCCCTGCTAAAGGGCCTGCTTTGTGCCGAAAAATAGGATAAGCTAGTGCGAACCATGGCAGCTCCGGTAACTGACGCAAAATCGAGACTCGAAGCCCTGCGCAAGCTACTGGGCCGCGGCAAGCTCAGCACGCAAGACGAACTTGTCGGCGAGCTGGGCGAGTTGGGCTTTGACATCACCCAGTCCACGATCTCGCGCGACCTGCGCAAGCTGGGCGCCATCAAAGCCACCGACTCCGATGCTCGCACCGTCTATCGCCTGCCCGAAGAAGCGTCCGTCCCTTTGGTCAACGCAACCGCCCTGGCCGATCTGGTCGTCAACATGGCCACGAACGGTCACCTGATCGTCATCCACACCACGCCCGGCTCAGCCTCGCTCGTAGCCCGGCGTCTGGACACAGGCCGCCTCGATTGCATCCTGGGCACCATCGCGGGCGACGATTGCATTTTCGTTGCGCCAAGTTCAACGAAAGACATCAAGGTAACGATGAAAGAAATTCGCGAAGCTCTGGGATAACACGTTTTGTTGAGGCCCTGCCAGCTAAGGCCCAACCAGCAAGGCCGTCGCAACAGCACGCAAGCAACAACGCCCTGCCAACAACACAAACCCCTGCTCAGTCGAAATATTATTTCTTACCTGTCTTGGCTAAGATGTTGAATGACGTGGTGACGATTACAGAGCGTGGTGAGATTCTCAAGGCTGTTAGTGCCGCCTTTGGCCACCGGATTGAGATGGTGGCGCTCAAGCCAGCGCCTGACGTCGCAGCGGTTGCCTTGAATGTCTTTATAGGTACAGCGCCCGCTGTCGCGCAAATTGAGCTGGTGGAGGATGAGCGCTGGAATGGGCTTTCTCTGGGTGGTGGGGTCAGGTTTTACATGTCTTGAGACAGGTTGCACTGCAGCTTTAGAAGGCTTAGCCGTAACCTGTTCTGCCGTGGCCTGTTCTGACGTAGCCTGTTCTGACGTAGCCTGTTTAGCCGTTGCCGTACCACGCTCAGCCTTCTTAGCTGTGATCCTTTCAGCTCGCCGAACCGGATCATGCTTTTCGAGATAAGCCTCCACAGCAGCAGAAAGCGCAGCTTCTTTATCTGCCGCACGCCTGGTGCGCTGCGATTCCAAATCCTGTACTCGCTTGAGCCTGTCGATAAATTCCTGAGACACTCCAAGCCGAAGCGCAATGCGATCCCCTGAAACATAGGTCGTGGATTCCGTAACGGAAGCCTTGGGATTCACTTTAGCCACCTCGCGCTCCAAGACTTTGCTTGAGACGGTCTTGCTCAACCCAAGCCAATGATCCTGATTCTTAGCCGTGATGACCGAGCACATCTTGCGGGCATGAGTCAGCGTGATCGCGCCAGACTCGATGTCGTCTTTGATGGCCGGCACCTCGACCGCCTTACGCGCCACAGTGATGAAGTTCATCGCCACGCTCTCGGAAAGTTTGAGGTGGGTGACCGCGTATTGATAAAGACTCGTGCATTCATAGTTTCGATAGGTCTTGCGCCCATCGACCGTCTGCAAGATTTCAATGAGTTCGCGGACACACTTGCGATAGCGATCAGCAATTTCCAAAGCCCGGGCGTGAATCTGTTGGTGGGTCATAAGTAGTGTATTTCTCCTTTTGTATTCAGAACAAAAAAAGAGATAACACGGGTTTTTTCGAGGTAAAAAAACGCAACAGTCAGCACTACGACGCACGATCTCCGATCAATTCCAAAAATCAAAAGCCTCAGAGGTAATCGCCTCGCCCAGGCCAATATAGAGCGCCTGCCGATGGGAATAGAGAGCCCGTGACTAACGGATTCGCAATCGCTCCAAAACCCGTCAAATAAAAACGTAAAAATATTTTATTTAGATAAAAAATATTTGGTCCGCCTCTCGCTACGCTCTGACTGACTCGGATCGGATCGACCCAGCCCGGGCCTCCGCGGGTCTTTTCGGATCTGCTCGGCTCGGTTTGGTCCGGCTCGGCTCGGTCCGGCTCTGCTCTGCTCTGCTCTGCTCTGCTCTGCTCTGCTCTGCTCTGCTCTGCCAAGCCCACCTTGGCGAGCCCCATCTGCTCGGATTATTTTGTCACCCAAGTCCCCTTAGTCTTTTGTCACCTATATACCCTGAGTGAACCCTGAACCAACTGACCGAACGCGAATCCAAAACCTTCCAACCCAAACCCACACCCCACCAAAGAAAGGAAATCAGCCCATCGCCTACACTCCAAGCAGCAACAAGCAACCAACCACCGGCCAGACGAAACGC
>JBBRLF010000156.1:0-11206 GCA_038231515.1 candidate division WWE3 bacterium | reverse complement strand
TCAGAACGAACGCTGTCCCGATGCGAACTCCGTTAAAATTCCTGCCGGTAAAAAATGGGCGAAGCTCTGGCGATTTCGGACCACCTACGCTCAGCGTAGCGTACAGGATGTCGCCAACGCCGATCAGATCAACGATCTCTTTTGCACGACGCGCGAAGACTCCTGCATCTCCAATAATCCGGGTATCCCACTGGGAACAGCTGCTGGGGCATCGGGCACCCCGCCAACAGCAGGGGCCCCGGCTCAGGGGATGAACCTCTGGAATCCTCTTATTGCCGATCAGGTCAGCACGGTTTGCTACAACACCCGCGCTCCGACCAACACCGGCTTGCCCTTCCAGCCCTCGGCGCAGCTTGGCACCAACGTCACCGATCCGGGTTTTGGCAACTGCGATCAGACCGCCGGCTATGGCGACGGCAACGGTCCGGGCAAGGCGGCAACTGCTAATAAAAGCTGCAAAGACGGCGGGTATCCGGTTACGGATCTCACCACTGGCAAATGTACTGAAGGCCCTTGCATGTCACCGGGTAGCTTTGGCACGGTGTTCAACTGCTGCAATGATGTCGGTCTGCCCGCGTTTGGTAGTCAGTTTAACACGAGCCACAGACCGGCAAATTTAACCTTCGGCGGCCAGTGGTGTAATCCAGCCCTGCTCGGTGACAATAACGCCTCAGCTGCCGACTTCCCTTCGTTCACGGGCTCTTTTTTCCACGGGGGCTATCAGGACGGCAACGGCAATACCGTTCGCGGCGTGGCCGAAGACGTCTGGGTCATGGGCAATTCCGGCCGGCACGCCTGCATTGAAGCGGATACCGATCAAAGCGGCGCCCTTGCCAACCGTTTCCAGAATTTCCCGCCCAACAAGGCCAACCCGTTTGTCATGGCGCCCTTGATGCTTGATACTGTGGCCAAGGCGGATATCCTATATGTAGTATCGCCCGAGGCCGTCACCGTCGATCAGATGCAGGACTCTGAAAATGGCGTGATTGCCCGCAAGTATACGCCATTTCGCAAAGTTACGAATGGAGACGGTTCAACGCGCCAGCTTTATCAGCTCGAAGCCGGCTCAGTGAATACCGATGTTGCCACGAATCGGCTGTCACAGTTTCCGCTTTGCGTGCTCCAGGACAAGGTGCAAGGATTGCTACAGGGAGACCCGCCATGAGCCGCAGAATACCACTCCTTCTCACTCTTTCCGTGTGCGTGTGTACCGGGCTGCTGGTTGCTGGCTGCCCGAATCAAGGTGGCGCGGGTGCCACTTCGGGAACAGGAACCGGCACTGCCACGGCCACGGGCACCTCTGGAACCAAAACGGCGACAGGCGCGACGGGCACCGTCCTGACGAAAAATACGACGGCCACCTTCACCATGGTAACTGCGATCGCGCAGGCCGCTACCACAGCCGCAGCCGGTGCCAGCGGCGCCAGCGCTGCGCAAGCCTCTGATCCGGCTCCCAACTTCACCCTCGTGTTCAACGCCACCAACACGCAGAACTCTCTGTCGGACGTCTGTCAGGCTTCGGGTGCTTCAGGCTCCAACTCAAGCGTCGATCCTACCAAGACTTGTCTTTGCAGCTACACCTGGCCACTCACCAACGTGAGCGACTCCAGCACCATTACGCGCGTGGTAACCACGGCGCCCACCCAGGTCACCAGCTTCGAAGTGCAGTGTCCCGGCCCAGACGTCTTCAACGACCCCAGCGAGCTGCCAGACCATACGATCATCAAAATTCAACTCATACCGGACAGCACCCAAGGCAACAACACGGGCTTCAAGTCAAACGTCGTCGACTTCACCAAGCAGCCCATTACCGCAACCGGTGACTTTCGCGATGCCGAGGGCCATTCCTTCCGCAATATTTTCCATTACAGCTGCTTTGACATCAAGAGCAAGAACCTGACGATCGCCCACGACAACAAGGTCTTTGCGACCGATCCGATCAGCAACACTCCAATTAACGCGTTCGTGACCAATGGCTTCAAATCCGGGGGCGGTAGCGCACCCATCGCCTTCAGCGCGCAAAGCTATTACTTTGATTTCTATATCCGCTCCAATGAAAAAGGCAGCATCAACGGCGGCAACGCCGGTTTTGTCTGCCCGCAAGTCAATGTGAACGGCAACCCGTCTTTCTTTCCGCTCGACAGCTCGTTTGCGCTGGCCCTGCAAAAAGATGCCGTGAATTTTCCAGTTACTATCAGCGGCCGCACGGTTATCTCGGTCGACAGCTCGGTTGCCGGCCCAGTCATCGGTTTTGCGGCAAAACCAAATGCCGATGGCTCCTGCCCGTCCTTTCCGGATGCCTCGGGCCGGCTGCAGCGCACCTTTCGCCTGCGGCAGTACTCGGCGCTCTATCCGTTGCGCTACGATTCCAAGGGCGATCTCTCAGACCAGTCGCAGCCACTCAATACGGTTTACATTCTGGATCGGCCCGTGGACCGCATCGGCCAGGATCCACTCAAGCCCATCACGCGCATCGGCCCCAAGCCTTGCCCGTTTAGCTTCAATTCGGCGCAGTTTGGCCAGAAGTGCATCACCGATGCTTCGCTCACCGGCTGGAACATCGATGGCACGCAGATTGATGGCTCGCCCAAATGCCCGATCTATCCGCCAGTGGACAAGAAATTTTTGAAAGCGGACGGCACGCTCGTCATTCGTCCCTTCAAGGCCTACCTGCCCCATTACATTGAAAATACGACTCTGCGCGCCTGCGCCTTCACCTCAAGCATCGCAATCGATCCCGAGATCGTACTGTCGCATGATGATACGATCTTTGCGGGCAATGCCGGACCGAGCGATTTCTGGTGCGCAAAATACTATGCGCCAGCCGGCTCGATCATTCCTAGCGCCTCGCAGTTCAATAAAGCGCCGGGCGACTGCGATCTGGGCGCCGCTGCCGCCGCGATCAAGACCGACAAAACTTACGCCTGTCTTAAAGCCTTCGATACCACGGGCAATGCCAGTCTGACGCCCTCGGCCGGCTGTTGCCAGATCTGCTCGGGGCCAGACTGCACGATCCAAGGCGGGGGCATCACGGCCGCCGGACGCAATGCCGCGTTTAGCCCGCCCCATGACACCACGGCTAGCTTGCGCAATCCGCAGCGTGCGCAAATCACCTTACCACGCGCGCTACCGAATATTCCGGCCTCGGCCTCAAACCCCAACGCCGCAATTGGCTGCTTTGATCCGTTTGAGCCCTAAGCTGCGGTTTTTCGGCTAGTGCGCCAACTTGGCCAGGCGCTGCTCGTATTCGGAATAGATCGCGTGCAGCTTCGGGTCGGGACGAAACAATCCCACGTGCACAAAGCTGCCGTTAACGCGCGCCTGGCGCAACGAGTCCAGGAACTCGGTGCCCAGAATGTTCTTCGTGATCTCATCGAGGCTCTGCTTCTTTGCCGTGGTCTTGTTGTAGGTATCGAACTGCTTTTCGTTGGGAAACAGCTGATAGGCCTGAAGTAGATTTTTATAGAACTCTTGAAGATTGCGAATCTGCTCGCGCACGTTGGCGCCACTTTGCAAACGCTTGACCGCATCGAACTCAATACGGGAGCGATAAGTTTCGATCTGGCGCACGCGCGCTTCGGGCAGCTCGGCCCAGTTGCGATAGCTGCTCCAGTCACGTGCTGTGGGATCGCGCGACAGAAATAGCACGCCAAGCGGCACCCCCTCGCTGTTGATGATCTCGACGGACTGGGTATTGTTCGTCAAGGGGTTCGACAGTCTGCGATACGTGCGCAGGGTCGTCCCCTTACCGTTCAATACTTTTACGCGATCTACCTCGTAGGACTCGAGCCAGCCTGGAATAAGATATTTCGAACTCTGCTTCGCACCCGGCTTTGAGGCCGCCAAACGATCGCCAACGCGACCAAAGCGGCCGCCGGTGTCGAGCACTTCGGCTAAAAATCCCAGACCTTTCGTATTTGAAACCGGAGCCCCCAAGGGAATCGCTTCGATGAAGCGGCTGGGACGTGCATTGAGCAAAGCCCTCAAACGTTCAAACCGCACCAAAGCCTCACATACCTCAAGCGAGGTGCGACGTTTCACGCCCATAACCATGCTTTGGGCGTCCAGAAACTGCTCGCTTGAGATGGAACCCGCCGCTATGGCTTTGGCCAAACCACGGGTTTGAAACGAGCTCTCAACCTGTGCGCGCACGAAGTCGCTGTAAACCCCGGCCAGGCTGTCGCCCAGAATAAACGAGATGAGCTCGTGCTCGGGTAATTTTTTGGGCAGCGGCACCAGGAATTCCGAGGTCGGGTGCTCTTCGGGGGCTGCAATTGAATCCAACGACGGCGGCTTGGAGGCGGCCGTCTCGTCACAGACCGCGCTTTTCAACTTTTCATTGAAGATGACAAAGCGGTCCACGCGCAGCACGTCGTTTTGGTCGGTGGAACTCGGGCGCGCAATCGTGTCATCGATTTCGTCGCCGGACTTCGCCCGGTTCTCGGCGGCGTGCAGGGTTTGAGTCCACAAACCGACAATCGCGAGCAGCAAGGATAGTTTCTTTTGATACGACACCGCTCCGATTATATCATAGACCAACGATGCTGCACCAATACCGCGCGGGTTTAAATGACGAAGGAATCACGATTGAAACCTTTCTACTCAAGATCATCGGACTAAAACCGCGCGCGGCACTCAAACGCGCGTTTACCGCACGTTTCATCAAGCTCAACGGCCGGGTGACCGACCGCCACGCGATTTTACATGCTGAAGATACGATTGAGATCAGCCCGGGTGCGGGCCTGCACCGTGGCGTAGAAGAACGGCTAACTCCCAATCCCGCACTGACGCTCGAAATCCTGGTCTCAAAACCCGACTGGATTGCCGTGGCTAAGCCGGCAGGTTTAAACACCCACCCCCACCAGCCCGACGAGCTGCAGACGGCACTCAATGCCCTGATCGCCGTATATCCGGAAACCGCCCAGGCCTTGCGTCCTGACAAACCCCTGGAGGGCGCGCTCGTGCATCGTCTGGACCGGGGAACTTCGGGCATCCTGGTTGCCGCCCGAACGCCTTCAGCCTTTGAGCAGCTTCGCAAACAGTGGTCAGCCAGCGCCATGGAAAAAGTCTATCTCGCCTGGGTCGTAGGCTATATCACTGACGGTGGACGACTTGAACTTTGGCTGGACCATGACCCAAAATCCAGCAAGCGCATGGTCGCCAGTGAAAACCCCGACAAAGGGCGCCGCGCGGTAACCTCGTTTATCCCCCTCAAGGTTGTTACGCTCACCACCCACGAGCCGGTAACCCTGGTCCTGATTCGGTTGCATACGGGAGTGATGCATCAGATTCGCGCAACCTTCAAAGCCATCGGCCACCCCGTGCTGGGCGACCCGGTTTATTTGCAAAGAACCTCAGTCCTCGCTCCCGAGCGCTTCAAACGCCACGCGCTCGACGGTGAAACTCAGCGTATTTTGAAACACGTGCAAACCCTCATCACTCACGTAATCGAACCCGATCCGGAAGCATTACCTGAGCAGGGATTTTTTCTGCATGCAGTTTGGCTGCGGTTGCCGGAAATGGCGGATGGCATTCTGGCGACCGTGCCCAAGTATTTTGGGTGACACGGGGTAACCCGGGGTCCGGTGTACTGTGAACTGTGACCTGTGACCTGTGAACTGTGACTTGTGACCTGTGACCTGTGACCTGTGACCTGTGAACTGTACCCGTGACCTGGGCCGGTACCGGAAACGGATCCGGTACCGGGTGGGCTGGGCTATTGCCTATAGACTAGCTTGTAGATGCTTGCCGCCAGGTGATCGAGGTCGTCTGCGATTGGGCCGGTTAGATTTAGGATGTCGACGATGGCTTGGACTTCGCGGGTGGAGCCGAAGGCGGTTGCGTAGAAGCGCCGTTGGTCTTTGGTGGTGGGCTTGCCGCTGCCCTCGGCCAAGTTCAGGACGATGCTTGAGCCGGCCCGGAGTAGTTGGTCTTTGAGGTGGGCTGGGGCTTCGATGTTTGGCAGTCGCCGATAGAATTTGAGTGCGAGGTCGTAGGTTCGAAAGTTCTGTATCACACGGGATCCGGATCAGTTGCAGGTACCGTTGCAGGTCACCGTTCACCGTACACGGGACCCGGGTCACCGGCGTTGTAAATATGTCGAACCCACGATCTCGCCCTCGAACTCTATGGCCAATGCGAAACCATCAAAGCCAATTCCCACCTCAAAGACCAGCTCTCCCGAGCCAGTCTAAGCATTGTCCTAAACATCGCCGAAGGCAGCGGCAAACCAACCCCCAACGACAAACGCCGTTTCTACGCCATCGCCCTAGGCTCACTCCGCGAAACCCAAGCCACCAGCGAAACAGCCCAACGCCTAGGCGGGCACCTGTACCGCCTAGTCCACCCCCGGTAACCCGGGTCCGGTGACCGGTGAACTGTAACCCGTTCCGGTACCGGTTAACTGAACCGGTATCGGAATCGGAATCGGAATCGGAACCAGATCCCGATTCGGAATTTAGAGGACTTTCTCGGAGAACTCGCCATTGCCATAGCTATACAACTTACGCTGCCCATCAACCTCAGTCTCAAGATTAACCGGCCGGCGCCAAACCTCAGAAACGTTTCTGAGCGTCTCGCGAGTGTACTTGCCATCAAGATCAACACCCTGATGCTTGTGCAGCAGCAGCAGCTCGCCTTTGTTGAGATAATTGCCATCCGCGACGTAAATAAAGGGCTGCCCCATATTCGTCAGCCCAAACAGCATCTTCTCTTTGATCTTCTTAAAATCCCGGTCAGCGATCTCGTACTGATTGGTGCGCCGATTAAAATGATAAGTGTACAGCTTGTAGCGCTCGACGAACTCAGGAGTAAGATATTCGTCGATAAACGTGACGTCGTTGCAGACGCGTCGCACCTCAAAAATCTTATCCTTACCCAGCCCCAGCTTCTTATCCCAGTTCTTTTTCAAAACCAGGTCATCGCACTCGTCGTACTCTTTACCGAATTTGCCCTTGTTCCAGCGCTCTTCAATATCCCGCAACAGCTCAATGCCGATCTTGTACGGGTTGATGCGGCCCGGCTGCATGGCCAAGGTGCCCGAGTGGTGGTCGGCATAATCGATGACTTCGCTGTCTTTGAGCGCCTTGGTCGTCATGATGCGCGAATGCCAGAACGACGCCCAGCCTTCGTTGAGAATCTTGGTCTGCCATTGCGGGGCGTAGTAATACGCCTCTTCGCGAATCATGGCCAGCACGTCGCTTTCCCAGCTCTCGAGCTTCGCGTATTCGAGCAGAAACTGTAAAACATCTTTCTGCGGCTCTTCGGGAATGCGTTTGGATCTTTCGTCGGCATGAGCCATGCGACGCTTCTGGTCGGCGATAAAATCAGGCGGATTGATGAAGCTGTCCATGTAGCCGCGGTTAACTTTCAGTTTGCCTACTTCGCGGGTCTGCTCTTCTTCGTCACCCTCTCTTTTTTCCCGCTTCTTGGTCATGAAAGGCAAAAAGGGATCAATCAGGTTTTCGATCGAAAGGCACTTGTCGATAAAGGTCTCGACGCGGTCCACGCCGTAGCGTTCCATGAAGTCACGAATACGCACACCGTGATTGGCCATCGTATCGATCATCTTGCGATTGGTTTTGGAGAACCAGTAGTTGTTCTTGAAAAAATCGACGTGTCCGTAAACGTGGGCCATGACCAGCTTCTGGTCGACCAGGTTATTGGACTTCATCAGATACGCGTACGAAGGCTCGTTGTTGATCACGAGCTCGTAAATCTTTTGCAAGCCATAGGTATACGACTTTGAAAGCTGGTCGTACTCCATGCCAAAGCGCCAATGGGGATAACGCACCGGAAAGCCACCCAGCGAGGCAATCGCGTTGATCTGGTCGTAGTCGAGCAGCTCGAAAATGGTGTCGAAGAAATCCAGGCCATAGCCCACGGCATAACCGCGAATTTCGTCACGAAGTTTGGATAGCTCAAGTGTCAGGCTCATTGTGCTACTTTCCTTTTCCGAGGAAATCTTTGATGGATTGAATGATGCCTTCCTTGTTTTCGATCTTGGAAAGAATCACGGTTTCGTCTTCTTCACCGAACGACTCGCGCAGGTCTTTGAAGAACTGGCCGCTGCCGTAGCGGCTTTCAACCTGGCCGTAGCAAAACACGTTAACCTTGGGCAGAATTTCACTTTTCAAAAGATCCATGCAAAGCCGGGTATCTTCCCCCGACCAGTTGTCGCCATCCGAGAAGTGAAACGGGTAGATGTTCCACTCGCTGGGCGAGTAGTCCGTTTCGATGATCTTCTGGCACAGCTTATACGCCGACGAGATCAGCGTGCCCCCCGACTCGCGGGTTTTATAGAAGGTGTCTTCGTCGACCTCTTTGGCCGTGGCGTCATGAATGATGAAGCGGGTTTCGATGTCTTTGTATTGGCTGCGCAGCCACGTGTCGATCCAGAAGGCTTCGGTGCGCACGATCTCTTTTTGCTCGTCGCCCATCGAACCCGACACGTCCATCATATAGATGATGACCGCGCTGTTCTCGTGCTCGGTTACACTGCGCCAGGACCGATAACGCAGGTCGCGGCGAATCGGCACGATGACCGGGTTTTTCGGGTCGTAAACACCAGCTGAGATTTGGCGTTTGAGCGCTTCTTTATAGCTGCGCTTGAAGTGGCGCAGACTGTCGGGCCCCTGCTTGGCAATGCCAGTGTACTTGTCTTTGATCACCTTGACGGTCTTGTGGCCTCGGGGTTCGATCTTGGGCAGCTGTAGCTCTTCGCCCAGAATCTCGGCCAGCTCTTGCAGGCTGACATCCACTTCCAGGGAATGTTCGCCCGCATTTTCACCGGCCTTGCCCGTACCCTCACCCTCCTGAGGCTGACCCTGGCCAATCGGATCGCCCGGCTTGCCTTCGCCCTGCCCCACGCCGCCCTTCTCTTTATCGCCGAACTTGAAGTGCGGGATATCGATCTGCGGCAAGGGAATGGTGACGACGTCTTTGCCTTTACGGCCCAGCATCTCGCCATGCGTGATGTACTTTTTGAGGTCGTTCTTGATCCGGCCCTTTACGATATTCCGAAATCGGGCATGATCGCGCTTGATCGAGTAGATCACTGAGCTTAACCCCTCTTCTTCACGTCGCCCCGGGCAAAGATACTTGCCACGTAATTCAACACGTCAGTCGAGCAAATCTCGCAGTACCCATAGTTCTTGATCATGCGGCTTTTAACCACGTCGATCTTCTCCTGCGTGGCGCGGTCGACCACGTTGGAAACGAGCGACGTCAGCTTGATCGAGTCTTTCTGGTCTTCGAACAGCTTCAGCTCCAGGGCCTTGTGCAGCCGTTCGTTCGTCTTGTAGTCGAACTGACGGCCTTCAATGGCCAGCGCGCCGATGTAGTTCATGATCTCGCGGCGAAAGTCGTCTTTGCGTGACTCCGGAATATCGATCTTCTCTTCGATCGACCGCATCAGCCGCTCGTCGGGTTCCTCGTCCTGACCGGTGTACTTGTTGCGCACTTTTTCGCGTTGCGTGTAGGCCTTCACATTATCAATGTAATTGCCGCACAGCTTGGCAATGGCGTCTTCGTCCGCCGAAATCGCGCGCTGAACTTCGTTCTTCACGATGTCTTCGTATTCCTGCTTCACGGCCGAGAGCAGCTCTTTGTACTCACGGCGCTTTTCGTCAGAAGAAATCAGCGCATGGTGCTTAAGGCCGCCATCGAGCTCGTTCAAAACCATGAAAGGGTTCACGCAGCCAATGTCGCCATTCTTGTCGTTGACCAGCGCATTGCTGATCTTGTCTTGAATGTAACGCGGGCTGATGCCTTCGAGGCCTTCACGAACCGATTCCTTGCGCAGCTCCTTCACATTGTCTTCAGTGTAGCCCGCCAAGGTTTTGCCGTCGTACAGCTTGAGCTTCTGCAAGAGCGTCAGATTCGCCTTCTTGGGCTGCTCAAGCCGGGTCATGATCGCCCACATTCCCGCCATCTCAATCGTATGAGGCGCAATGTGCTTGCCGCGAATCTTGTTCGCGTTGAAGTCCTTCTCATAGATACGAGTCTCGTCTTTGAGCTTCGTAATATAAGGGATGTCGATCTTCACCGTACGATCGCGCAGGGCTTCCATGAACTCGTTGTTCTGCAGCTTCTTGAACTCAGGCTCATTGGTGTGGCCCAGAATGACTTCGTCGATGTCGGTCTGCGGGAACTTCTTGGGCTTGATCTTGTGCTCTTGCGAGGCCCCAAGCAAGTCGTACAAGAAGGCCACGTCAAGCTTGAGCACTTCGATGAACTCGACAATGCCGCGGTTGGCGACATTGAACTCGCCGTCAAAGTTGAACGCGCGCGGGTCAGAGTCCGAGCCGTACTCGGCGATCTTGCGATAATTCACGTCGCCGGTAAGTTCGGTTGAGTCCTGATTTTTTTCGTCTTTAGGCTGAAACGTGCCCACGCCAATGCGGTCGCGCTCAGACAAGATCAGCCGCGAGACGCGCACGTGCTGAATAAGCTTGCTCCAGTCGCCGCCGTAGAACTTCATCAGCTCGCGATAGATCAGCCGGCTGGGCGGGCAAAGGTCGCCCTGAATCTTCATCGGATAAGCTGACTTGTGGCCACGGCAAAGGTCTTCGATGACCGACTCGCGCGCTTCGTCAGGCAGCAGCTTCAGGGGTTCGTCATGCATCGGATCAGGAAACTCGTTACAGGCACCCAGAATGTGCTGAATCTTCTTGTCCGGATCAATCCATTTGAAAGTGTAGAGCTTGCCCTCGTCGATGCGCGAGTAGCGCTCGATACCCTTTTTCAAAAGCCGGGCAATGGTCGACTTCGACGAGCCCACCGGGCCGTGCAGGAGCAGCACGCGTTTTTCGGTGCCGTAGTTGAAGGCCGCGCTCTTGAAGAAGTGGACCAGCTTCATCAACGGAACATCCAGGCCGAAGATCGCGTCTTTGCCGTTCTCAATCGGATCAGAAAAGAACTTGTAACGGACGATGTTCTTTTTAAAATCGGTAAAGTTGTCGCTGCCGTAAGAAAGGATCATGTCGTACATGCGCTGAAAGGCGTTGCGCGTGACGCTGGGGTTTGCCTTTACGATGTCGATATATTCCTGAAAGGTACCTTCCCAGATAAATTCTTTATAGTTCTCGGGCGCGATCAGCTTGCCGACCATGCCGTTGATATCGAGTTTTCCGCTTCCGCTGCCTTTTGAATTCGACATGTTTTATCCTCTAGTGGTGATAGCCCATTGTACCTTTACAAACTCGCC
>JBBRLF010000155.1:0-11249 GCA_038231515.1 candidate division WWE3 bacterium | reverse complement strand
TTTGCGCCACGCCCTGGGATTTTCAATGCACGGCTTCGATCAGCTGCGAACAAAGCGGCGGCGCCAGCGGCAGCTTCATGGGTTTTGACTTCATGCTTCCGGGCGACGTCGAGATCAAACTCGAAGCCACCATCGCGGCCGAAGGCGTACTGCCCGACTTCGTGCGCAAGTACCCGCGCATTCATTTCAACCCCGCCGTACCCGTCTTTCCCTCGCACGCGATTGTGCGCTACTTTTACGATAAAGAAGACATCGCGGTGAGCTGCGATATCGACAACCTTTCGCCCAGCGGGGTGCAGGTAGTGACCGAAGACAACCGCACCGGCGCCTTGCTGCCCAATGAGACCGTCCGGCTGCAGATTCAACCCCGCGGCCCCTGGCTGCGCACCATCAATGTCAACGCTCAGGTCAAACGAGTCATCCACGGCATCGATCCCATGACCGGTAATGTACGCCGCTATTTCGGCTTGGGCGTGGCGTCTTTTTCGGCCGAGGCAAAGGTCAATTTCACTGATCTTCTGCGCCAGATCATTATCCAAGCAAAGCGCTAGAACCCATCAGTTCGGAATATGATGAAACTCGGCCTCGATGGCTCGCTGACGCGAAGCGGCGCTATCTCTATTGGGACGGGCCTTGGCCAGTGTGGGCGAGGCGTTTGCCGGTACTGCTTTTCGGCGACGAGTGCCGCTGAGTGCCGATACCGCCATGATGAGCGCGAAAAACACGAGCACCACCAGCACAATGGGCAGGAGCAGTAAAAGCAGAAAGGGATTACCGGTGCGGATAACTTTAAATTGGCTGGCTGAGGCGCGCATGCCCCACCTATATCAGGCTTCGACGGTATTATCACCCAGTAGATAAGATACGACCTGAGCATGCGGACAGCTGCCAATACAGGCCTCGCGAGCACTTTCTGCGCCGTGTTTCAGCCCCATCATCTGATCGTAGGTAAAAATCAGGGCGGCCCAGGCCCGCGTCATCATTGGATAGACAAACACGATGTACTCGAGTGCCGTCGTCAGCTCGACGGCCGATACGCCAATGGCCAGCGGCGGAATGCGTCCCGTGATGAGATCCTCGTCCTGACCCTCGAGCGAGTGCAAAAATTCCGGAAAAACCCCTTCGCACACCTGACGGCAGTCGTCGAGCCGCCCACGCGTTGGCAGCGAAAGCTCGCCGTTGTTTCCCAGCACCGTAAACCACACGATTCCGGGACGAATCGGATCGCGAAAATACATATGGGTGTATTCGGCCTCGATTGCGCGATCTTTCAGGTCGGCGATCAGCTTGGCGCCGCCATGGCCAAGCAGCTCACCGTCGTCAATCGCGAGTTCAAAGAGCGTCTGTTTTGAGGTCAGATCGAGAATGTTTGCCGGAGTCAGTGCGTTTTCCATATCCCTTATTTAGCCATGGGAACGGGATGGCCGCGAGACAGCGGAATTTGCCGACGAGTATTTGCCGCCGCCGGCTCCAAAAGGACCGGCTTTCTATAGGTCGGTAACGCGAATCGAGCCGTCTTTCACCGAAAGGCCGCGCTTTCCATGAATAATAGCCAGCAGCTCGGCCCCGATCAGCCGGGCGCTGCCTTCGGTCATGATATCGGCTGCCACGACCTCGTCCACGTTGGCAAACTTGCGGCGCAGCAAGGGCAGCAGATCATCGGGCGTAATCAGATGGCGAGATGATATCTGCAGCTCGTCCGAAAGCAGCTTCACAAAGCACTGGATCAGCTCGATCACGCGCGTTTCGCGCGGGTCTGGAATATCCGGCATCGGCACGGGGCGCAGCTCGCTGTCGGGAATCTCGGCCGCGCGCTTTACCGCAGCCAAAATAGCCTCACCGCTGGTTTTGAGCTCGCCGCGATTCAGTCCGCGAAAAGCACTCAGATGGTTCATGTCCTTGGGCCGCACATTGGCCAGTGCCACCAGCACGTCGTCGTCCGCCACTCTTCGGCGCGGCACATCGATGTGGCGCACGCGATCTTCGCGCCAGGCAATGAGCTCGACCAACGTTGCAAAAGCCCGCTTGTCGAGCTTGCCACTCTTGGCCAGACGCATCGCCTGCCCCACGGGATTGGGCTCGTAGTTGGCTTTATTTTCATGGCGGGCCGAAAGCTCCATGGCCCACGAGCGGCGCCCCTGCTTGTCGAGCTGCTCGAGCAGCTTGCGCGCCAGTGGCAGCAGATACTGCACGTCCAGATGCGCATACCGCAGCAGCTGTTCCTGAATTGGACGCGTGGTCCAATCCGTGCGCGCGTGTCCCTTCTGCAGCGAAACGCCCAGGCCTTCTTTTAGAAGTTTGGCCAGTCCGATGTTGTCACCATAACCGCAAAGCGAAGCCGCCATTGCCGTATCAAAGGTGGGCGAAGCCACAACCCCATAACTCGTATAAAGGCATTCCTGATCGGCCTGCGCCGCGTGCAGAACCTTGATGACTTTGGGATCGGTAAATACGTCGAGCAGCGGCTTGAGATCTTCCGCGCGCAAGGCAAGCGGATCAACCAGCCACGACTCATCATCAGTCGAAATCTGAATCAGCGCTACGATGGGAAAAAACGTGCTCTCGCGCAAAAACTCGGTGTCGAGCGCGATCATGTCCTGACCTTTTAACGCCTCTGCGAGCATCTTGATATCATCGTGCGTCGCTAACAGCTTCGGATGGGCTTTAATCCTCATACTCATGGTAGTATCACAGCATGGTTGTCGTGTGCCAGCAACCCAACTATTTTCCATGGCTGGGTTATCTTGAACTCGCGGCGCGGGCCGATGTCTTCGTCGTCCTTGATTCCGTGCAATGGATTCGACAGGGGCGTCAACATCGCGCACGCATCCTGCCCCATCGAACCGGGCACAGCGACTTTCAGTGGCTGACGTTGCCCGTATGCGGTCATGGCCATCGCACCAAGCCGCTGCGAGATCTTCTGCTCGCCCCGGACAACGACTGGAATAAACAGCACTGGGCCACGCTCGAGGCGATCTACAATCGCCGGCCTTTCTTCAAATCCCAGCTCGAGCCACTGGTGCGGCCCTGGCTCGAAAACGCCGGCCAGTTCAAAACCATGTATGACGCTGCGCTCGGCAGCGTCCAGCTGTGCTTTTCGGCCCTCGACCTGAGCCCGCAAATTTTACTCAGCAGCGAGCTGCCCGAGCAGGGTGCGAAAACCGAACGGCTGATTTCGATCTGCAAGGCTCTTGAGGCGGACACCTATTATTCCGCGCTCGGCTCCACCAAATACATGGACGTGGCCGCCTTCCGCGCCTCGGGCGTTCGGTTGCAGTGGCAGCACTGGAAGCATCCTGAATATCCGCAAGGTCTCGAGCGCTGCAAGACGCACCTCTCCTTTCTCGACGTGCTGGCCAATGTGCCGCTGGCCGACATCAAGACCTGGATGATTCCACAAGCCTTTGGCCAATTCGGCGAGCAGAGTGTCTAACTTTTCAAGACCGAAAACTGGATCGACACCGCACTTGACCGCGAAGTAAACCGACGCCTTGAATTCCCCCAAAACTTCGCCCCGGTCGAGGTGACACACCCCCAAGGCACAGTCGTTGCAATAGTTAGCTCTCGAGAGAGAGAGTACCCCATGAAAATTCAGAATCTGCTCGGCCTTGCCGTCTTGATTTTTGCTTCCACTGCAGCAAATGCGCAGACGCCCGCGCAACCCCCGGTAGCAGCTCCAATATCGCACGAGGAAGCGGGCAAGCTGATTCTGACCGTCATGATTCCAGTCACGCACAAGACTGAAGAACTCCGAAAGCGGAAACCCGCCATACGCGACTCCGAAATTGATCAGGTCATGCAGAAAATCGGCGCGACGGCCAGCTTCGAAAAGGCGCAGCCGGCGTTTCAGCAGGCCTATAATGATGCTTATTACGAAGTCCAGCCGGTGCTCCAAAGTGTGCCACCAGGCCCGAACCACGACAAGCTTCTTGAAAAAGCTCTCGAAAAGGCCCAGCTTCAGCACGGCGTCGACATCCTCAAAATGGAACAGTCCCTGCTCATCGCCGAGCTGGCTTCACCAGACAACGCCATCAGTCCCAGTGCTGCCTACGACGCCATCAAGCTCCTCGCAAAAACCGACATGCTGGAAGTTCGCTTTCCTTCCGCGGAGTGGATGAAAATCGAAGGTGACAGCGAAAAACTTCGGAACCACGTCTTGAAGCTGCTCGCAAAAATGCCAATGCCCGAAACGGCAAAGGTGGAAGGCGAAAAGCGGGACGCAGACAGCGCCAAAAACCCGGACGCCTCGAAGCCAGCCACGGCCGCTGCCCTGCCAGGCAAATCCGAAGCGAAGTAAAAGAACGAACAACCGCCGGCGGCCAAAAGTTACATTTGACGAGTGGCGCACCTGCCCGGTACAGCCTTGCTGGATGCGCTCGAATCGAATTTTCAAAGACTGGGTCATGCCTGGTCCCTTGCCGGCAGTACCGCTTCCCGCCGATCTGCTTGCGCCCGAGCCGGGCGTGACACTCGACGCGATCTCGGGACTTTGGCGCATTTTTCAATATGAGCGGGGGCATCGCTACTCGACCGATGATTTACTGACAGCCTGGTATGGCACTCTAAAATGCCCCTCGGCCGCTCGCGTGCTGGACCTGGGCAGTGGCATCGGCAGCGTGGGTATGATGGCGGCGTGGCGGCTGCAAGGCGCCCAGTTCGTCACCATCGAGGCGCAAGACATCAGTCTGAAGCTCGCACGCCAGAGCGCACGTTACAATGGCATCGAGCATCGTTACAAGATTCTCGAGGGCGATCTGCGCGACGAGGCGCTGCTCGCCCAAGAAGGGCTTTTTGATCTGGTGCTCGGCAGCCCACCCTATTTTCCGCTCGGAACCGGCCCCGAAGGCGATCACCCACAAACGATTCCATGCCGGTTCGAAGTTCGTGGCGACATCGCCGACTATGCCAAGGCCGCGGCTCCCCGGCTCGCGCCTGGCGGCGTTTTTGCTTTTGTCTTTCCGACTATCCAGCTTGACCGCGCTAACGAGGCCGTCGCGGCCGCCGGCCTGACCACGTTCAGCCGACGCGACATTGTTTTTCGCGAGGGTAACGAACCACTGGTCTCGCTTTTCGCCACCGCCCTGACCACCGACCTGCCGGTCGCGTTTCGCGCACAGCGCTGGGTTGAGCCCCCGCTTACCGTGCGCCTGGCAAACGGCGACGTTCATCCCGAGTACAAAACCGTCAAATTCACGATGGGATTTCGGCCCTGATGGACTTGTCAAAAACCTGGAAGCAGCATGATGAAGCCATCACGAACTGCGAGAAGTGCCCGCGCCTGCGCACGCATTGCCGCAAGGTCGCACGCGAAAAGCGCAAATCCTTTGCCACCGAAACCTACTGGGGTCGTCCCATTCCCGGTTTTGGCGACCACAAGGCCCGCCTCGTCATGATCGGCCTGGCGCCGGCCGCTCACGGCGCCAATCGTACGGGACGCATGTTTACGGGAGACCGTTCGGGTGACTGGCTCTATCGCGCGCTTTTTAAAGCCGGCTTCGCAACCCAGCCAACCTCGGTTCATCGCGACGACGGCCTTAAACTCATCGATGCGTTCGTCACAGCCACGGCTCACTGCGCCCCGCCCGGCAACAAACCCACGCCCGCCGAGATTAAACGCTGCGCGGGCTATCTTGATTGGGAACTCGCGGCCCTCAAGCAGGCACGCGTGTATCTGGCTTTGGGAAAAATCGGCTTCGACGCGGTCTGGGATGTACTCAAGCGTGACGGCCAGGCGTCGGGCCCCCGCCCGCCGTTCGGCCACGGCCGCTCGGTAATGCTGGACTCCGGCCGCTCGCTTCTGGCGTCGTACCACCCCAGTCAGCAAAACACATTCACCGGAAAGTTGACCGAACCAATGTTCGACGCCATCTTTAACCAGGTTAAAAGTTTGCTATAAACCTCGAAAATGACACCGGAATCACCCCCGGCGTTCGCACTTGCATTACCGATAATTGACGTGCTAGAACAGCTCCAACTCTCGGACTTTACAAACGAGTGGGGCTTCTACCCCACTTTTTTTTTAGGTGAATCTTATAAGGAATGCAATCCAGGGTGAGGCTATGAGCAACTCAGAAGAAGCGCCAAAGCCAAACTCAAAGCAGGCTCTAGATCAACTCCAGCGGGATGTGCAAAACATTCTAACGCCGCTGGGTTACGACGTTGTTGCCCTCGAGCAATCGGTGGCTGGCGGCCGCAAGCTTACCTTGTATATCGATTTCCTGAATAATGAAGACGAGAGCCGTCACGTCGGTTTGCAAGACTGCGTTTCGGCCACCAAGGCCGTCGACGAGCTTTTTGAACTGACGGAACTGTTATCTGGGAACTACACACTCGAGGTCAGCAGCCCGGGAGTCGAACGCCCGCTGAGAAAAGCGGAAGATTACAACCGCTTCATCGGCAAAAAAGTGAAACTGCACACGTTCCGGCCGCTCGAAAAGGGTGAAACCGAGAACGACGCTTACTGGGAAAAGAACCAGAGGCAAAAGAACTTTATCGGCCGCCTTGAGGGACTGGCAGCCGAGAAGGTGAGACTCAATATCGATGGACAGTCGGTGAAAGTACCGCTGGCCTTGATATCCAAAGCCCACCTCGAAATTGATTTTACTACTACTGAAGGGAAGCACTAAAAATGAACATGTCTGATTTAAGCCGCGTTATCGAACAAGTCGGCAAAGACAGAGGAATCAAAAAAGAAGTGATCGTGGAGGCGCTGGAACAGGCAGTGCTCATGGCAGCCCAGAAGAAATTCGGCGTGGGCGCCCACCTCGAGGCACATTACAATCAGGAATCCGGCGAAATTGAGCTGTTCCAGTTCAAAACCGTGGTCGAAAACGAAGACGAGATTGGCGATCCCGATGTGGACGTGGAGCTGATTGAAGCACGCAAGCTCGATCCGGAAGTGAATGTCGGCGACGAACTGGGCATCAAGCTCGACACGCCAACTTTCGGCCGCATCGACGCGCAGACCGCCAAACAGGTTATCTTTCAGAAAGTGCGCGACGCGGAACGCGACATCATCTTCGGCGAGTTCATCGGCCGCAAAGGCGAAGTCATCTCGGGTATCGCCCGCCGCGTGGAACGCGGCTCCCTGGTCATCGATCTGGGTAAAACCGACGCGCTCCTTCCGCGCAGCGAAATCATTCCTGGCGAAACTTTCAAGCCCGGCGACCGCGTACAGGCTTACCTCAGCGACGTCGTCATGACGCCTCGCGGGCCCCAGCTTTACCTGACCCGCACGTCTCCAAAATTCATCATGAAGCTGTTCGAAACCGAAGTGCCCGAAGTCGCGGACCAGGTTGTCGTCATCAAGGCCGCTGCCCGTGAACCGGGTTCGCGCGCCAAGATCGCGGTAGCCAGCAACGACCGCGACGTGGATCCGGTTGGCGCTTGCGTGGGCATGAAGGGCGTACGCGTCCAGAACGTGATTCACGAGCTGCGCGGCGAAAAGATCGACATCATTCCGTGGAACGAAAACGCGGCCTTGTTCGTCAAAGCGGCGCTGCAGCCGGCTGAAATCTCGTCCATCAAGATGGACGAGCGCAACAAGTCGATGGAAATCATGGTCGAAGACGATCAACTGAGCCTGGCTATTGGCAAGCGCGGACAAAACGTCCGTCTGGCCGCCATGCTTACGGGCTGGAGACTCGACATCATCTCGAAGACCAAGCTGCACAAGCGCATGGCCGACGCGATCTTCAACTTGCAGCACATCGAAGGCGTCAACGAAACGCTCGCTCAGGGAATTTACCAGACCGGTTTCGTGAACGTATTCCAGGTGGCTGAAGGCACCGCCGAAACCTTGATGAAGATTCCAGGTTTCGCTTCGGAAGAAGAAGCCATCTCGCTCAAGACCCGTGCACAGGCCGTGGTCGAAAAGGGCGGCGACGCCCTGATGCTGAGCAAAGACGGCACGCCGCTGGATACGCCACACGTCCGTCCGGGCATTACCCTGCCAGGCGGCGTGAAGCTCGCCACGCCAGTGCGTCCTGAAATCAAGGATGCCAAGACACTTGCAGAAGAACGGCTGCGCCAGGAAATGGCCGCTGCCGGCATGGGCACACCCAAGACTGACAGCGAGTAAGGAAGAGGAACGATCACGTGGACAGTACGACTAAAGAGAGCCCAGAGCAGAACACCAAGGGAGCCATCGCGATGACGCTGGAGAAGGTCAAAGTTTACGAACTCGCAAAAGAGCTGGGGATGGATTCCATCACCCTGATCGACAAACTCAAGCGACTCAACGTTGACGTAAAGAGCCACATGAGCGGGCTCGCTACCGAGGAAGTTACCCTGATTCGGGAGCAGATCGCCAAAGAGCAGGCCGTACTTAAAAAAGTCACGAAGACGACGCGCAAGAAAGCCGCCGACCCCGAGGCAGCCGCACCCAAAAAGGCGGGCGCCACGGTTATTCGCCGCCGGGCAAAGTCCAGCGACGACGCGGCTGAAGCCGGCCACACCGAAGCCGCTCAAGAAGAAGCGGCAGTGGAAGCAGCAGCACCCGAAGCTGAAACCCAGCAGCAGACTTTGACGGACGAAGTGATGGAATCCGCAGCAACAGCTGAAGCCGAAGTGGATGCCGATCAGGCAGCCGTCGTGGCCGCAGCTCCGGCAGCACCCGCCGCCGGCACTCCAGTTGCCGCAGCGCCGGCCGCCCCGACAGCTCCAGTCAAGGTAGCGCCTCCGGCGCCGCTGAAAACCAGCGGGCTCAAGCAGGTCTCCCTGCTCGGCTCACGCAGCGAAGGCCTTATTCCGTCGCGCACCAGCAGTATTCTGAACATCGTAAAAGAAGAACCTCGCCGGGTGGCCCCTGCCCCACGCGTTGTTCCAAACGTGCGACCAAACGTGCCCGGTCAGCCACCGGTCGCCATGGTTCGCAGCACCACCGGCATCACCACGCTTGGTAAAGATGCGATTGATCGCCTGGTCGAAGAAGAGCAATCCTTCAAAAAGAAGGGCGGCGCAGGCGGCCGCACCGAACGCGATAAGGAACCGGTTGTAAACGTTTCGGACTATCGCGCGAAAAAAGAGCTCATCTTTTTGCCCAAGAAGAAAAAGGTGCCCGTTAACAAGGAAATCCGCCGCACCACCATCACGACACCCGCAGCGCACAAGCGCGTGATCCGGATCGAAAACTCGATCTCGGTCGCCGCCTTGGCCGATGCCATGGGCATCAAGGCCAATGCGATCATCAAGAAGCTCATCGCTCAGGGCCTGATGGCGACGTTGCACCACAATCTTGACCTCGACACTGCGACGCTCATTGCACACGAGTACAAATACGAAGTCGAAAATGTCGCTTTTACAGAAGACGAAGTCATCAAAAAGGTGGAAGACACCGCCGATGAGCTGAAATCACGCCCACCGATCGTGACTGTCATGGGCCACGTCGATCATGGCAAGACCTCGCTGCTTGACGCCATTCGCTCGGCCAACGTGGCCTCAGGTGAAGCCGGCGGCATCACGCAGCACATCGGTGCTTACACCGTCGACCTCGATGGCAAGAAAATCACCTTCATCGATACACCGGGCCACGAAGCGTTCACCGTAATGCGCGCACGCGGCGCCAACGTCACCGACATCGTGATTCTGGTGGTCGCAGCGGATGACGGCGTTATGCCGCAGACCCGCGAAGCCGTGGACCATGCCAAGGCGGCCAAGGTGCCGATCATTGTCGCAGTGAACAAGATCGACAAGCCCAATGCGGCTCCGGAAAAGGTCATGAAAGGCCTTTCGGAACTCGGCTTGCTTTCGGAAGCCTGGGGTGGCGAAAACATTTTCGTCAACGTCTCGGCCACCAAGGGCACGGGCGTCAAGGAACTACTCGAAAGCATCCTGCTGCAGGCCGAAGTGTTGGACCTCAAGGCCAACCCCGATCGCCTGGCCGAAGGCAATGTGCTGGAAGCCCGCCTGGACCGCTCACGCGGCGCCGTGGTGGATATTCTGGTAAAGAAGGGCACGCTGCGCGTTGGCGACTCCATCGTCGTCGGCACTCAATGCGGACGTGTTCGCGCGCTGACCGACAACAAAGGCAAGCCTCTGAAAGAAGTTCTGCCGGGCTATGCTGCCGAGATGATCGGCATCGAAGGCGTTCCCATGGCTGGCGATGAGTTCAACGTCATGAAAACTGATGCTGAAGCTCGCGAGCTGTCTGAACACCGCACGCTAAAGGCGCGCGGCGCCGACACGAACAAGACGAAGATCTCGCTCGAAGAGCTCTTCTCCAAAGTTTCACGGGGCGATCTTAAAGAGTTGCCCGTAATTTTGAAAACCGACGTTCACGGCTCCACAGAAGCTATTCGCGACAGCCTGGCCAAGATCGGCACCGACAAGGTTAAGGTTAAGATTCTTTCGGCTTCGACCGGCGGCGTTTCAGAAAGTGACGTCATGCTGGCGAGCGCATCCAGCGCGATTATTCTGGCCTTTAACGTACGTCCAGAAGCCAAGGCCCGCACGGTGGCTGATGCGGAAAAGATCGAAATCAAGACCTACTCCATCATCTATGAGCTGCTCGATGACGTAAAGAAGGCCATGGCTGGACTGCTGGACAAGAAAGCCGTCGAGAAATACTCGGGCCGTGCCGAAGTGCGCGAGCTCTTCAGCGTACCGAAGCTGGGCACGATTGCCGGCAGCTCGGTCAGCGATGGCAAGATCACACGTGGTTCCCAGGTTCGCGTGCTGCGTAACTCTCGTGTTATCTACACGGGCAAGATCACTTCGCTCAAGCGGTTCAAAGACGATGCGAAGGAAGTGGTCGCGGGTTACGAGTGCGGTATCGGCGTTGAGAACTTCAATGATCTCAAGGCAGGCGATATCTTCGAAGCCTACACGATCGATATGATTGCCCAGGAACTCGGAGAGCCGTCGGCTCCTCCTGCTGCCAAGGGTTCCACTCCGGCTCCAGCCGCTGCTGCGCCAGAATTACCGGTAGCAAAGAAATAAAAAGGAAGGGTGCTGTTTATGGCCCACAGACCGTTTGTACAAGAAAGATCAAGTCATCGTCCCGCGCGCTTCGCGCAAAGGGTAAAGGAAGAGCTCTCTCAGATGATCCCAGGCGAGCTGCGTGACCCGCGGCTGACCGGACTGGGATTTCTCACGATTACCACCGTGACGATTACGCCAGATCTGAAACATTGCACCATCCTGGTCGCCCTGATGGGCAACGAAGACAACGCCAAGGATGTCACAGATGGATTGAATGCGGCGGCCGGCTTTCTGCGCAAGGAACTGATGCGCAAGCTCGACACCAAGAT
>JBBRLF010000154.1:0-11411 GCA_038231515.1 candidate division WWE3 bacterium | reverse complement strand
GATCCGTCTTTCGACCGGCCAACATCACTGGGCAGTGGTCCTGAGTTCTGATCGAACTAATCGAGGGACCTCACACCGCATCCATCACATTGCTAGATCCGAACGCCCTGAACCCGCCATCAAATAAATTGGAAATTCTTATCCGTGGCGCCGCCCTGGGTAAATACCTCGAGCCTGAATCTCTTGACCATCTCAAGTCGTCATTCTCGACCGTAGTGGATGATTTAAACCGTACCGGTACCATTGCAGGCGTTGAGCTTTCTGATCTCGCGATTACCGAGAAAAAGGCCGCGATCCATCACATTCTGTCGCAACTCGAGGTCTGGCTTCGGGCGCGGGATACGATTCATCCCGTTTATCTCGTGCTCGATGAGTGTTGGAACTTTATGCGCGACGAACCGCTGCTAGTTCAGCGTGCTTTTCGGGAATTCCGGAAGCTCAACGGTGCGGCGATAGCCATTACGCAGAGTCTTTCTGACTTTCTGATGGACGAGAGCGGAAGGGCAATTTTTCAGAACGCGCCAGTTCGTATTTTATTGCGCCAAGCCGAGGATTTGGAGCCGTACCGCGGAACGCTTGGTCTAAATGATGTTGAGCTCAAGCGCCTGCGAGCACTGCGCCAGAAGAAAGGCGAGTTCTCGGAATGCCTGATTAAAACCCCATTTCTTTCTAGAGTTGGTCGTTTGTACCCCACGGCCGAAGAGCATGAGCTTTTGAGAACGGATAACATTCGCGAGGAGCTAGTTCGCGAAAGCAAAGCCGTCCTCCCCATCGGTCAGTCCCAGGAGGCAAGATGTTAAAGATATGGATGTTTATTGTATGTATTCTCGTCGCCTTGGTCCTGGCCACTCAAGCAAGGGCCAGTATCTTCGGTGAAGAGAATATTGCGCTCATGAAACTTGTGATCGGTCAGATCATTGAGCTTGAGAAGCTGGCGTCTGCAGTCGAAGTGGCCAAAGAGCAGAAAGAGCTGCTTGAGCAGATTAATGCCGGAGTTACCAGGACCGTGGAGCAGATCGAGGCCATCGAAGAGATCCTTACTCGGGCGCAGGGGCTTGACCCTCGAAACATTCGAAGAATTTCTGATCTGACGAACGCAATTATTGAGGTGAAGGACTTAAAGCGTCGCGCTCAAGACATTATGAGCACCAGGCTCTCGATCGCAGACAACACCATCGCTCAAAGCGGTGTTCAGGCCGAGACGGCTTACACGATGGGCCAGGAGATGGTTCACATCGGTTCGGATCTCTCGCGTGACTCTGCATCGGCGTCACCGGGCCGGGCCGCGCAGATCACGGCATCGGCGGCAAGCGCGCAAACGCTGTCTAGCGGGGTGGCGCTTCAGACGCTGGCCCATATCGCCCAGCTCCAGGCCGTGAGCCTGGATCTTCAAAAATCGCAAATTGAGGCTCACTTGATCGAATCGCAGACTCAAAGTGACTATTTCCGGTCGCAGCTGTTGGCAAAGGAGCGGTCGCGATGATTCCACTATTTCCAGCGGTTCTGTTCGGCTCAGGAAAACTCTTATTGCTGGGCACCGGTAGCATCAGCCTTGGCCTCTCATTTTACCGAAAAGAGTCGCTCGAACGCCCGCTCGCTCGAATGGCGATTGCGACTATGTTGCTGTTCTTTTTTGATGGGTTGCTTCATGTCATATTGGGCCTTTCGGATCAGCTGACAGCCTTTTTTGATCAAATGGGGCGCAAGGACGGGCTTAAGGAGCTGATCGTCGAAGCCCTGAAACACGCAGCTGAGCCTCCGGGTGGTAGCGCAACCGGAAGTCGGTTTGATTTACCTGGGGCAATTGAGCAAATCTGGCGGACGGGTGTTTGGGGTGTCGTAAGCGTTTTGGCAGAGTGCTTCTTTCTGTTGTCGTCTCTACTTCTTGAAATCGGACGCGAAATCACGTTTCAGATGATCTGGATTCTTTATCCGCTGGTCATTGGCATGGCGCCGCTCTTCCCGGGAGTTGCCGCTAACTTCTTTACCCATGTCCTTTGCGTAACTCTGTGGTGGCCCCTATTTACACTCATCACTGTAGTGACGAGCGTTATCGCTCGCCACTACATGGCACACACGAACTCGTGGGGTCTGGCGATTCTGGCGCTTGAAGTCATTGCGTGTCTGATGACTTGTGCCGTTCCTATGATCGCGCAGCGGCTCGTATCCGGAGCGATCTCACAAACGAGTCAGCACCTCTCGGCTACCAGTTTTCATTCTCAGGTTACCAACTACGCCCAGTCGGCTGCCGGGAGGAACGAATGATCGCCTTGGTCCTCTTTCTTGTCGCGACCAGCCATGCCCGTGCATCTTCGGAAGCAACAGTTCTCTATGCGGGGTACATCACGAAGATTCGCTGCGAAGGCAAACTGCTGATTTCGGCTGTGGGCAGCCCGGAACTCCTGGCGTTGGAGGCACTACCGCCCCAGGTGGGCTGCGGCGTTCTCGTCAAGCCGCTGCAAAAGAGCGGTAGGACCAATCTGGCGCTCGAAACTTCGACTGGCAGCGTGAACCTTTTAGTCGAGATTGGGTCAGCCCCCAGGGTAGTGACTAGCTCGCAGCTCGACTTGAAAGTGAAGTCACACGAATGAAGTGGCAACTAGGCATTTCTATCTTCTTCGCTACGACCGCGGGCGCATCTGACTTTCACGCTGACGTGCAACGCATCAATAGTCAGGGCGACAAGATCGAAGAGCGAATGCACGCTCTCGGTTTTCCTCTCAGAGGACGCACCGAAAGGGCCGACTCTGACGAACAAAAAAAGCACCAAAGGCTCTATCAGGTGCATTCCGATGGTATCGCGCTGCGCTCGGAGGCCGGCAGAGTTCTGATGGGCCAAACAGCAAACCGACTCATCGTCGGGCCGGAAGGGTCGCCCGCCATCGTGACCATAGATGACGGCCAGGGACTTTTTTCGGGTCTGAGATTCCTCGGTCAAGCAAAGCAGGGATCGAGCGAGGGCCGACTCTTCATCGACTTCGACCGTGTGGTTTTCCGCTCCGGCAAAGTTCTGCCCATCAAGGGAACCGCGCTCGACGACGTCGGTGGCTACGGCCTCAAGGCCCAAGTGATTTCGAGCAAGGCGCTTATGGTTGCGGGCAGCATCGCTGGCTCATTTATTTCGGGCTACGCCGCCTCTCAGCAATCTACAAGTCAAAGTGCATTTGGATTTTCGCAGCCTCAGACCGGCTCGCGAAACGGCATCCTCCAAGGCGTCGCGCAGACAGCAGCCGACCAGAGTAAAAAGCTGATTGAGGACGCTACTAAAGAGAAACCCATTCTCGTCGTTGAGCCAGACACGAAGGTCTCTCTGTACCTCGATGAAGAGGTACGCTTCTGATGAAAACGCCTAAAATAATCCTGACCGCATTACTCAGTGCAAGTCTCGTTTCGGGGTGTGCCATGGCACCAAGAAAGCGAATCCTAATGGGGGTGAGTATAGGTGGCGCTGGTGGGGCAGTGGGCGGCGCAGTGTTCTCTCCAAACTCTGAAAGCAGGGGATTGAATACTCTCGTCTTCGGACTTGTCGGCGCAGTCGTGGGCGGCCTAGTAGGGCTGCTCATTCACGACGACAGCGAAATTCCCGAACCAAAAACTCCCGCACAAAATGCAGTGAGGCTTGATCTAAAGACTCAGGAATTTTCCGTGTCGCCGCCGGCCCAGGATCTTCCTGCGTTTGTCCGCGAAAGACTCAAGCCAGTGGTCGTTGAAGAGCTGCAGGAGTCGGACACGATCTCGGAAGACGGCTCACTGCACGAACCACACAAAGTCTATCGCATCAAACACCAGGCCGAACTCATCGCAAAACCATTCTCGAATTCGACGACTGGGGCAGCGAAATGACAGCGATCAGACATCGGAAACAGCTGACGCTCTTCCTGACGCTTCAGGTGACACAAAAAGGTGTCATCTGCAGCGTCAGCCCCCAGCCGAAGTTTCCCAAATCAATCGCGAACTTCGTTCGCGAGGCCTTCCGCTCGTTTTTGCAGATCACCCACCCCCAACGACAGGTGGTGGGTGATCTGCAAAAACAGCTACAGGCCAAAAACAAAACTGAGAAAAGAAAAACTTCGGCTGGGGGTGGGTTGGGATTGGATGAATTGGTTAAAAATATGGGGATGGGAATGGGGATGGGGAATGGAAAAAATACAGGAGGCAGAGATGCAAACTGAGGCATTTAAAATAATCGAACAGCGATTCATTCTACAGCAAAGAGATATCAATATTCTTAGGTGCTGCTACGAACAACAGTTCATAACGTATGAGCAAATTGTTCGGTCTTATTTTCAGGGTCATGATCGAAGAAATGCATATCGCCGGATCATCAAGCTCAAGAGTGCGGGACTGCTTCGGGCTGAGATCCAATCAGGACTAAGTAAAAACTATCTTTTACGTGTGACTGAGGCCGGGCGTCGAATCGCAATGGCAGAGAGCCCGTTTGATGTTCCGCAGTCAAAAAAAGTTGACCCTGCCACTCTGGTGCACGACCGAATAGTGACAGATGTTCGGCTACAGCTGCAGCAACTCTGGGATGGGGTTTGGATCCCCGAGAAAGCGCTGAAAGATAAATATCCTCAGGTTCCAGACGGCATTTTTCAATTCGAAACGACTGGAACGTCCTTCGCTATTGAGATCGAAAACAGCCTTAAGGGTAAGGGGCGATTCACGTCGATTCTAAAAGAGTGGCAGCGCGTCGAAGGTGTGCCGGTCGTCCTATTTATTGCGACGAATCGGAAGCTCTTCGAGGCAATCAAAACCCGACTCGTGCACGCGCCGCCAATACCTACGTTTGGTCTGGTTCAACTTGAGTCGCTAATGAGTGACGCACCTCACGTTCACTCACCACGTGGTCAGCTCGATATATTTTCGAAAAGGATTCTGTGATGAAGCCGAAGGCCACCATTTACCATGCGAGCGGTTTACCTCAATTGTTCAAATCGGCGACACCCGAGCAACTTTTGCTGGGCGGAACGTTGGGTCTGGTTCTGCTGACGGCAGGAGTCGTCAAAGCAGGGCCGTCCATCTATCGAGGTCTGCGCGACTGTGCCGGCGCGTTACGGCATCGCGAAGACTCGATTCGGCTGGGCCCAATCTCTTTGACCGATAACTCACGTACAATGCCCACCCAGATTATGGGAACCACAGGCTCCGGCAAGACGGTCTGTATGGAGCACATCCTTTGGGGCGACCTCAGGCGTGGAATGGGCGCACTCATTGTAGACCCGAAGGGTGAACGGCAATTCTATGAACGAGTGCGCTCGTATTGCGCCAAGATCGGCCGTGAGGCCGATTTGCATCTTTTGTCGGCGACCTATCCCAATGAAAGCATCATTTGGAACCCCTGCGGCCTGGGCAATGTCTCGGAGCTCCAGACCAAGTTTTTTAACTCGGCAATCTATAGCGAGCCTCATTACGCGAAGGCGTGCGAAGCGGCGCTGCTTAGGGCGTTCGAATCGCTCACCCGGATTCATCCTGACGGGTTTTCTGTTACGCATTTAGTCGAAGAGCTGAAACGCATCGCTGCTGAAAGTAAGGAAAAGAATATCGAAGGTCTGTTTTACGATCTTTTCAATCTTGCGCACGGCGAGTGGCGCGAGGTTCTTGGCTGCGACGAAAGCAAATCGCGTAAGCCGGTTTCGATTCTTGACGTTGTTCAAAGTGGGAAGATTCTCTTCGTTGACCTACCGACAGAGGGAAAGCTTGTTCAGAGCTCTCGGATCGGTCGACTCCTAACGCAGGAGATTATCCTGATATCGGGACTTCGGAAGCGCAGTCCCGAATTGAAGACTAAAGGCTTTTATTCCGTGTTTATTGACGAGTTCGACGCCTTTGGCACCGAGAGCTTCATCTCGTTTCTTAATAAAGGCAGGTCGAGCGGTTTTCTTGTAACGCTGGCGCACCAGACTCTTTCGGACCTAATTAAGGTGAGCCCGACATTTGAGGGACAAGTCACCGGCAACATCAATACCCAGATCGTCTTTCGGCTCAACAGTGCCGACGACTGTGAAAAATTGGCGCGCAGCTTTGGCACCAAATCGGTGGTCAGCAGCACCTATCAAACAGCTGGTGGCATGGCGACCGGCACGGCCAGCAATCGCGTTGCCCAAGAGTTTCGGGTGCACCCCGATGAAATCAAGCGTCTTAAGACCGGCCAGTGTGTCTTCGTCATGAAGGACAAGGGCATCATTCGGACAATTCGAGTACCCAAGCCAATCGCGCTGAAAACCAACCAGACGAAGACACTTCTTGAAGTCCAAGAGCGCGGCCTGGGGCATGTCAGCAGATCAGAGCGCGCGACTTTTTCGGCTGACCTTATCGAGTCAGCGCCTGTCGAAAAGCCAAGAAACTCATATTTATTAGTCGAATCAGTGAAAGAGGGGGAAGTGTGAAGGCAGTATTCGTAATATTTTTGACGGTTTTTACGACGGGGTGTGCGTTCAAACAGAGTGAGCCTCAGGCGAAATCTGGGGGAGCTGATACAGTAGATAGCGGTTTGAACTCTCACCAGAGCGAAAATTCGGTTAGCTACCGTCTTCCAATAGACAAGGGCCCCGGCAAGCCGGCTTTAAGTGAAGTCATTGCCACTACGTCGCTGTTTCGCGATCCATCGACGCGCGCCCTGCGCAGCGAAGGTCCGCTGGTGGCCCCGCTCGTCGTGCCAGACATTCTGGTTGTTGATCTGAACGTCTCTGGTGTTTCTAGTGATCGAGCTGGGTTCAAAGGCGAGATTCGAAGCGGCGCACGCTTTGTTCGAGAAATCCCAGCGGCTGCATTCGCGGTTAAGGCGGGAAATTCCGCCGAAGTTGAATTTACCGTTACGGAATTGAAAAGCTTGCTGCCTGCCGATGCTCAGGCCCGTATTGAAATCGTGGTAAGTGTTCTCGACATCAAGGGCAAGAGTATTGATACGATTGAATTCGCACTCAGTACCCCACCGTCGAAAACCAGCGTCAAGCTGTACCTGCCCTACGGGCGCTTTGAGAAGCAGAAGCAGATTTCGATTCCAGAGGCTTTTAAGAAGGTCGTGGTCTCTGCCGAACTTCAGCTCGATCTTGTCGGAGTGCTCGAACTGGCGAATGCAGAGGCTGACGCGATCGAAGTAGCACTGCCGAGCAAGCTAGCGCATGTCCTCACCCGTGTTGATGCCCAGACCCAGGTGAATATTGCCGAATGTTCCTACGGTTTGAGTAAGACTGCAAACGAGACAAAGACTCCGTCTGAGGTTCGGCTGTTGCCTTTGACGGCCGACTTCCACCGGGCCGCTCGTGAATCGAAAGATGCCGAGTTTGTGAAGACAGACGTCGGCCCAGGCGACGTGGTCCAAATCGGCGTCTACACGACCGACGCAATGACGTTTGCTCTGCCCGACGACAGGATGGTGAGTCAAACCGTTCCGATTCGCTGCACTGCTCAGTGCCAGAGCGGAGCCGAGGGCGATTGGAATGACTTGGGTAAATGGGGCCGCGACTGTATCGATTGCGGCGGCACACCTGGAAACGTAGGACAAAACTGTCACAACTGCATGGGCCAGCATCGCGATTGGTGCCGCTGGCAGAACTGGCGCGATTGGAAAGATTACAGCTCTGTTTCTGGCGGCTTCGAGTCCTACCTGAGCTTCTCTCCCAGTGAAGCACCCAGCTCGTACCTCCTGGGCTTCATAAATCAAAAAGTCCCAGGTCGCCCAAGGGTGGTCTTCAACGAAACAATCCAGTTCAAAAAGTAAGGTGGGCACATGTTCGAGACATTGTTGGCAGAGGTGAATCGCTGTTTTCCTGACAAAGGCATGCTGACCGTTGAAGAAATTTGTAAGTTTTTGGAATGTGACAGGCAAACGGTTTACAATTGGGTGAAGCGCACGGACTGCAGGCGCCAGCCACCTCGAATAGTAGTTGGCAAAGGTTTGAGGTTCCCGACTCGGGAATTCGTTCGGTGGCTGACTGAAGAGCAGATGCGAGCAGGCGTGCCGACACAAGCACGCTGAAACGGAAAGGCCAAAACATGAGGATTTCTACCCGTCGCATTTTGACGAATATCTACAGGCGTAAGCACCGGAGCGGCAAAGTCGCCTGGATGGTGCGTTGGAAAGATCCTCAAACCGCGCGCTGGGTTGCCAGGACGGCGGGTAAGACCGAAGACGAGGCGGCGCTGATCGAAGCTCGGATTCGGGAGAACCTGGCCGTGGGGCGTGAGCCGTTCCCAGAGGAAGCTGTGATCACTGAGCCCTTGTCGCTTGCTCAGGTTGCGGAATGCTTCTATCAAAGCCCGAAGTTCCTCGCCGGAAAGCCACTATGGCAGGCCGAGAGACGACGACTTCTTACGAAGGATATCCTGCCCTACTTCGGCAGCCAGAAATTTGCGGCCCTTACGAGAGATCACGTCTTAAAGTTCTACCTTGAGCTAAAAGGCCGAAAGCTTTCGCATGCTTCCATCCAAAAGTACCATGTGCTGCTTTGCACTTTGGGAGATGTTTTCTCAGAAAAGTCGGGCGTGGAGAATTCCGTACGTAAGATTCGGGACTACAAAAAGTTATTCCCCGATCAGGCATCAAGCCGAGATATCAATTTTCTGACGATCGAGGAACTTGAGCAGCTGTTCGCAGCTGCCCGAGTCTCGAAATGCAAGCTGCTCTATCCCTTTACCAAGTTTCTGGCCAATACCGGGCTGCGGCGTGGCGAGGCGCTGGCCTTGAAGTGGACAGATATCGACGAAGGAAGCGGTTTTATCCATATCCGGCAGAGCAAGAGCGGCCGCGCGCGTATTGTTCCATATGAACAGTCAGCCCGGGATGCCCTTCAGTCCTTGGCTAGGTCTCATGGGCACGTTTTTACGAAGCCCAACGGCGAGAGGTACAACGACCGTTACCTGCTTAAACCGCTTAAACGCGCGGGCATTGACGCTAAGATCACCAAACGGATTGACCTTCATACCCTACGGCACAGTTACGGAAGCAATAAGCTGCGTCAAGGCTGGGGCATGAAGAAAGTTTCGATGATCCTGGGCCACGCAGATATTAAGATTACTGCGAAGGTTTACTCGCATCTTCTCGACGGAGACCTTAAGATTAGAGACGAGTTTGCTTTTGACTTCCACGGGGCTTCGCCCAATGATGAAAACTTAAAGAGCGCGGAGATGTCAGAAATTCTAACTGAGATGATTTCAAGACTTGCTGTGACTTCAGACGAGGCTCTGCGGGAGACCATGGTAAGAGCCATGTCTGGCGTGGCTCCCGGGCTTTTGAGCCCAACTGCGCTAACCAACGCCAATGAATCGCCCGATTCGACAACGACTGCGGAAAACCCAGCGCTGCTACGCAATTGCTACGCGGGCCGGTCGGCAAGTGCCGCCACTGGAGCCTCAATCGAAGCCACTGAAACTGTAAAAGCCCGAATTGCTTCTGCAACTCAGGCTTTTAAAAGTGGCGTCCCCACGGGGATTCGAACCCCGGTTACTCCCGTGAAAGGGGAGTGTCCTAGGCCTCTAGACGATGGGGACGCTAAAGAGGACTCTAAGCTATTGATAGAGCGACCGTTTATAGTGGGCTTTCTTAAGGCCGTCAACTTGTATTCCCAGGTATTTCTTGCTTCTCGGCCAAAGCCTGAGTAGATTGCGTCAATGTTAAAACCCGAAAATATCCGTAATGTCGCCATTATTGCTCACGTCGATCATGGTAAAACCACACTAGTCGACGGCCTTTTAAAACAGGCAGGCGCGTTCCAAAGCCATGAGGCTATAGTTGAGCGCGTCATGGATTCCGGCGATCTTGAAAAAGAGCGCGGCATTACGATCTTGTCCAAGAACACTTCGGTGCGCATCGGCGAGAACAAATTAAATATTGTTGATACACCAGGCCACGCCGACTTCGGCGGCGAAGTTGAACGTATCATGGGAATGGTCGACGGCGCACTTCTGTTGGTGGACGCGGCTGAAGGGCCTTTGCCGCAGACGCGCTTCGTGCTCTCAAAAGCATTGGCGCAGGGGCTTAAAATTATTCTCGTCATCAATAAAGTCGACCGTCCGGATGCGCGCATTGATTACGTGGTGAACTCCACGTTTGATTTGTTCATGGATCTGGGTGCCTCCGAAAGCCAGGCTGACTTCACGATTATCTATGCCTGTGCCCGCCAAGGCTGGTGCACGCCGGACTTCGATCAGGTTCCCGCACTTCTGGAATCGAAGGGTAAAGGCTCGACGCTCAAGCCCCTTTTCGACACGATTCTTAAAGACGTGTCGCCCCCTAAGGCAGATGCCAACGGTACCTTCCAGCTGCTGATCAGCAATCTGGCCTACAGCGAATACGTGGGTCGTCTGGGCATTGGCCGCGTTACGCGCGGGATGGTTAAAAAAGGCCAGCGCCTGATGCGTCAGGGCGATGGCGGCAAGACGGATTCTTTCAATGCCACGGCTCTTTATACGTTTGAAGGCCTGAAGCAAACCGAGGTGCAGGAAATTAACGCGGGCGACATCGGTGTGATCGCCGGCAACGAGAACATGAATATTGGTGATACGATCATCATCAATCCTGAAAGTGGCGCGGTGCCGAGTGAGCCGCTTGCGCGCATCAAGGTTGATCCACCAACGATCAGCATGGTGTTCTCGGTCAATACGAGCCCCCTGGCTGGTAAAGAAGGCGAGCCGATTCAGTCCCGTAAGTTGAAGGAACGCCTCGAGCGTGAAACCCGCGGCAACGTGGCGCTTCGCATGGAGTCGACCGAAAGCAGCGAGCAGTACCGCGTGCTGGGACGTGGCGAGCTACAGCTGGCCATTCTGATCGAACAGATGCGCCGCGAAGGTTACGAGTTCATGGTGGGCAAGCCCCAGGTGGTTCTCAAGACGGAAAATGGCCAGACCATGGAGCCGTGCGAACGCGCGATTCTGGATCTGCCCAATGCTTACGTCGGTGAAGTCACCGACCTCTTTCAGACACGTAAGGGCCAGCTGCTCGAATATAAGTCCGAGCACGAAGGTCGCGTGCGTTTGGAATTCGTAATTCCGGTGCGTGGACTCATTGGCATGCGTTCGAAGTATCTTACCAAGACGCGTGGCGAAGGCTTGTTCAACACGCAGTTTGAAGACTATCGTCCCTGGTCGGGAAATCTCGTACACCGCCAGAACGGCGCGCTTGTGGCTGATCGCCTGGGCGACAGCATCGAATACGCGCTTTTGGGGCTTGAAGACAGCGGCGTGCTTTTTGTCGGTCCCGGCGTTCCGGTTTACGAAGGCATGGTTATTGGCGAAAACAAGCGCGATAACGATTTGAACGTGAACGCCTGCCGCGAAAAGAAGCTGACCAATATTCGTTCGGCCGGTGCCGAGTTTCTGGTCCGCCTGCGCGGTCTTCGCATTATGTCGCTCGAGGAAAGCCTGGAGTGGATCGATGAAGACGAGTGGGTTGAAGTCACGCCCAAGAGCGT
>JBBRLF010000153.1:0-11505 GCA_038231515.1 candidate division WWE3 bacterium | reverse complement strand
CGATAGCGGCGCTGTCGGTGTCCGCATCTTCGTCGTCGTCATCGGCACTGGCAACCTCTTCCTTGTCATTGGGGTCATCAGTCGCGTCGTCTTTAGCCACTGACTCGCCTAACTCTTTGGGCGTCGGCTCCTCGTCGACGAGGGTCACACCCGCAGCGGCCTCTTCCTTGTCTTCCGCCGGCGTGTTGAGCAGAGTCGGATTTCTCACGCCTTTGTGCGGATCGAACGGATTCACGAAACCGAACTGCTCGGGGTTCTTCGTGATGATGGCCGCGGCCATGATTTTCGGCACGTAATCACGGGTCTCACGCTTGAAAAACTTGTGCTTCGAGATTTCCCAGAAATCACTGGTGTGATATTTGGCAAGGGCGCGCCGGACCTTGTTTTCGCCGGCATTATAACCTGCCGCCGAAAGTTCCCAGCTTCCGAACTCCTGATACAGCTCTTTAAGGTAAGCGATGGCAGCCAGCGTGCTCTTGCGAGTGTCGCGGCGCTCATCCAACCAGTAGTCAATCGTCAGGCCATAACGGGCACCCGTTTGGCGAATGAACTGCCAAGGGCCCACGGCACGCGCACGTGACTTGGCCGAGTTGTTAAAACCACTTTCAATCATCGCCAGATAGACCAAATCTTGTGGCATGTTGTGCGCCTTCAGAACTTTGGAAATGGTGGGAATGAAGTAGCGGCCCCGTTCCAGGTATTTCGCGAAATAACTGCGGCCTTTACCCGTGAAATAAGTGAGCCAGTGCTCGACCGCCGAGTTCACCATGACCGGATAATCAAACTTGGAGTTTTTGAGAGTATGTCCCCACACTTCCAGGTGGCCACTGGTGGCCAACGGGGCGCCGACGCGGGCTGTACTGGCATGAGCCGGAGCATCCGTCACTCCCAAGGCCTGCCCATTGGAATCCCGAATGACCTGCCCCACAGCGCCGCCGTCAGGCTTGATGCCCTTGGTTGCGCAGCCAGCTGACGCAAACATGGCAAGGCCTACAAGTCCGGCGACAATTACGTTCTTATGGCCACGTCCGTCCATGGAGTGAATCCCTTTCAGCAGATAAATATGCTCGCACCTGAGTTTGGAAAAATTAAGATATCCTAAATGAGGCCTACCCTATCAGTGTAGGAAACGAGCGCAAGGCTGTCAAACGTTTCAACAGCTTCGGCGGTTTATTTGTCGCCGTCGACGGCATCAATAAGCAAAGGTTTCCGCCCCTTCTCCTCATTCGCAGACACTGGGAGCGATCCCGCCGAAGCGCCAGGGCGCCCGTCGCTCTTGGCTGGGAGCAAATTGCCGGCCTCAGAATTGGACAGGTCTTTAAGCGGATTTTCGGAATCCACGACAAAGCCAGTAGTCAGCTTGTGATAGGTCTCGGTGTCGGCGTCCACGCCACCAGAATTGAGCGCCGAGATGGCATTGCCGTGGGTGGCCACCTCTTTGCGGGCCTGCTCGAACTGCCCGACGATGCGCTCGACGGTGGCAACTTCGGCAACCTGGCCATAACCATTAATAGACCAGCTTCGGGTGGCCGGCGATCTTTGCGCAAGCTCAGCATGAAAACCAAAAGTTTGGTCGAGCTGAAAATCCTGAACTACCAGCGGCGACTGGTCGCTGCTCAGTCCCACCAGGCCGTTCCAGTTCGAAAGCAGGCTCTGAAAGTTGGGGGAGTAATTGCCGGTGTGTTCCTGATGGATTCTTTCCGCGAAATAGATTTTTTCCAGCTGGCCATAGAGCTCGCGCTCCACCCAGGCTGCATTGCGGTGCTGGTAAACCCAGGCGTAAAGATCGGCACCCGGAGCCATCTCGACGACATCGCCTTTCACAGGCCCGCGCAGGCCCACGGCCACGATCGTCTTGCCGCCAGCCGAGATCGGCCTTACCTCATACCGAAAGTGCCCGCGAAAGACGCCCTCCCAGAGGTCCAGCTCGGGCGTCTCGGGAATTTTGAACTGACTGTTGTAAATCCGGTTCATCACCGTCCGGGCCAGCGTATGCAGGTAGTCGCGCGGCGGCACGGGCAGTGGAAAGTTTGAATTCACCCGAAAACCTTCGTCGATCGCAACACGATCGCCGACGACGGCCGAGGCATCAGCCACGCCGGTGCGGCGCCCCTCGCCCGTAGCCACGACCAGCAGCTGATTGCGTGTCGCGCGGGCAATGTCGATGCGGTAATAGTGCGTCAGTGAGCCCAGCACGTCCGGCACGCGCCCCACGGAGCGCGTGAACATCGAAGATTCCACTCGCAAGACCCGTTCGGCCCTTACTAATAAATCCAGCGCCATCAGCAGCTCAATGCGGTACTCGGACGCAGGAATTTCGGCGGCAACAGACCGGGATTCGGTCACGACAACACGGCTTGCGCCCGCGACAGAAGCCTCGGCGGCAAATTTCACGAGCAGTGGAAGAAGAGGTAGAAAAAGGAGAAAAAAGCCTGCCTGAAGATGCCCCCGCATACCTGTCAAGGACATGCAAACAAAGGACCCGGCGTGTTAACAGTCTTAAGACTGTACCTGATTGAAACGCTTGGTTAATTTACCGGTCTCGAAATGGGCTGTTTTTTTTTCCGTCGATTTTGTCGACGGTGACCAACTCTTGGACAGAGTTGGGGGCAGAGTTGGGGCAGAGGAAAGATCAAAGCCTCAGTTCATCGAACTGAGGTCTGTCATTGATCTCCCCCCTCGATCCCCCCGCCCAACGCAGCACAAAAAATTTTTTACATATGTCCGACTACTTTCCCCAAGTTTTTTTTATAGGATCGATTTCTCCAAATCAGGAAATATGTCTAAACGCGCCGCGTTGTCAGTGGGCACAGCCGATCACCTACGTGACTGAAAACATGTAGCAATCAATGAACGCTTAGCGTCATTTTTCATGGCACCCTACTTGCTCAAGTGCCACACTGTCACATACGGACGTTCAGCCATAGGTTGCTAAGGATGGTTTTGTACGAGGCTGAGGCGGTGGGATGTTTGAGAACTCACACTTTAGGGGGATTTGGTTCATGGGAATGAGAGAACCAGGTAGTAAGAAGTTTTTGAGACTCGCAGCGGGCTTCCAGATGGTCTTCGGAATTTTGGGAATTTGTACCACGGCCGCGATTGCAGCGCCAATTCCTGACCTGGCCATAACCAACATTTTCACCAAAGCTACCGGCTGGCAGCAGCTCAACACCCAGCTGGATCTCAGCACCCTCGTGGCAAGAGCCGAACAGGCCCTTTCCGGCAACACGGATTTTTCGGCCAGCTTCAAGAGTTTGTTTGACGACGGAGCCACTCAGTTCGTGGCCAAGCGCGCGGCCAGCGACTCCTACTCCACGACTGTTCGCTTCGACCAAAGCTACAAGGGCCTCGAAGTGGTCGGCAACGAAGCCATGGTGCACTTCAATGCCAACGGCGACATTCACGACGTCAGTGGTCACGCGCTCGAAATCGCACTCAGCATCGAGCCCACGGTTACTCTTGCGCAGGCCCGCTTGCTCTTGAATGACCGCTTTCAGCAGACGGTTACGCTGAGCGAGCCTGCCAGCCTTAAAGTCTTCAAGGACTTCGGCGGCAAGACGCATCTGGTTTATCACATGCTGACGCGCTCGACTGCCACGCACAACGGCCAGGAAGTTTACCTCGACGCCCACAACGGCGCGGTGGTTCTCGAATTCGACCGCGCGTATGATGCCAATGACCGTACGGTTTACAGCGCCGACACCGACAAGGCCCACGACCACGTCGACGAACGCGGCTATCCGACCGACATCAATACCGAGTGGTACAGCAAGGTCATCGAAGACAGCCAGAAAACCGACGAGGCCGATCGCTCGGCCCTCAATGCCTATCGCAGCGCCGGTCTGGTTTACGCGTATTACCGCGATAACTTCAACCGTCACTCGTATGACGACCATGACGCCCGGCTCGTAAGCGTCGTGCACATGGGCAAAAAGATGAACAACGCCTTCTGGACCAATGAGTTTCATCTCATGGCCTACGGTGATGGCGACGGCGAACGCATGACCGACCTGACCTATGGGTTGGACGTCGCGGCTCACGAACTCACCCACGGTGTGACGGCGATGACCGCCAAGCTGGTGTACGCCGCGGAGTCAGGTGCTCTAAATGAATCTTACTCCGACTTTTTCGGCAAGATGGTTGATTACAACGGCAACTGGGACATCGGCGCCCGCATCATGTCGCCGAAGTGGACTCGTCGGGCCTTGCGCAACATGGAAAATCCGGAAGAGTTCAAACAGCCGGGCTCCAACGACAGCAAGTTTCGCATTCCAACGAACGTGCCCTGCACTCGCGCCAACGACCGTTGTGGCGTGCACACCAACAGCGGTATCCCGAGCCGGGCTGCCGTGCTGATCGTGCAAGCCATCGGCAAGGAAAACGCGGAAAAGCTCTACTACAAGGTTCTGACCCAGCGCCTCTCGGCCACGTCGACCTTCAAAGACGCCCGCGATGAAACTGAAAAGGAATGCGCGCAGCACTTTGGCGGCGATTCCACCGAGTGCCGCGCAGTCACTGCCGCATTCGACACTGTAAAAATGTAAGCAAGTTAGGTGGGAACCGGGGGTTGCTTCTGGAGCTGCAAAGCTTCGAAGTTCCTGGGAGCCATCTGTGGGGAGCGGTAACGGGGGAAGCCGCTCCCCTTTTTTCAGACTAGCCCCACTCCAAACTCTGAACTTTACTCTATCCTACGGACCGGTAACGGCGACTGAATCTGAATCCGAATCAGAAGCAGGTACGGTTCACAGCTCACGGTGAACGGTGAACGGTACCGGTGACGGATTCTGTGACTGTACCTGAGCCCGGAAACGACTAGTGGGCCTTGGACTCGTCAAATGCCTGAATCGTGTCCATGACGAGCTTCTGAATCGCCTCGTCGGATTCAAATACGTCTTCGACGAACGGCGACTCGAACAGGAACTTGCAAACTTTGATGCAGATCCCACGCAGGCTGTCCTGGAAGTAGAAGCCGTGCAGCTGGTTGTCGCCCATTCTGCTCTTGAGTGCCCGTTTTTGGCTCTGGAAGGCGTCGCCTTCGGCGATGTTCTGATCGCTCAGGGCATCGGAGTTGGCAGTGACGGCGGAGCGCACCTGATTGTTGATGTCTTCTTCGGTCAGGATAAATTTTGAGAGCTTCCGGAAGAGGTCTTCCTGCAGCTCGCCGCGCTCTTTGGGATTGAATACGATAAATTTATTGTTCTCAAGCTTGTTGAGAATGCTTTTGGCCAGGACGCGCAGCGAAGTGTGCGTCGTGGAGGCTGCAGAAGCAGAGGCGGTGTTTGCGTTCATGGGCAAATTATATCCATACTTTAGCCGGTTCGGCGAAGTCTTTTTTCCAGAAAGTTCACGAAGAACTTGCGAGCCCGCTGATTTTCGGGAATTTTGAAAAGCTCGCCCAGTCCCCACCACAACAAAAGCGCAACGATCATGGCCACGGCGACCTCAGATCCCCAGAAAATGAAATGGCCCGCTCCCGCCCCAATCGCTTCGGCAATGAGCGGCTCAGCCGGCGCCAGCAGCCGAATGGCTCCCATGGCAGACAGGCCGATTGCGCCGCTGACCGCCCCTTGAGCGACGAGCGACCGGGCAACACCACCATCGATTGACCCGGGCAGGCGCCGCCACAAAAAGGCAGACAGCGCCAGGGCGTTGAGCGTGGCCGTGGTCGAGGTGGCCGCAGCCAGACACCAGAATGGGTAGTGCAGCACATTTTGAAAAATATAATTCAGGGCCGCATTGAGAGCGACCATGACGAAGCTTGCGGCAACCGGAATTCGGGTCGTACCCAGCGCATAGAAAACCGGCACCAGCACCTTGACCGCCGAGTAGCCCGGCAGGCCGACGGCGTACCAGAACACCGCCGCGGCCGTCTGCTGGGAATCGGACAGCGCAAACCTGCCGTGCTGAAACAGCAGCTGCACGATGGGCAGGCCAATGGCCATGAGCCCGGCGGCAGCCGGGCCGTTCACGGCAAAGGTCATGCGCAGGGCGCTGGCCACCTCGGCCCCCGCCCCGGCATGGTCGTTCTGGGCCAGGCGCCGGGCAACTTGCGGCAGAGCCGCCGCCGCCAGCGAGACGCCAAAGATTCCGATGGGAAACTGCATCAGCCGAAACGCATAGTTTAACCAGCTCACCGCCCCCACGCCTGCACTGGTGGCATAGATGGAGTTGATCAGGATATTGAGCTGGGTCGCAGCCAGCCCGATGGTGCCGGGAATAATCAGCCAGAGCACTTTTTTTACGCCGCTGACTCGAAACGGATGCAGAAAAGCCTGGGTGTGATCGCGCAGTACCAGCCCCTGGCGCCGAATCTGGCGCCACTGCAAGTAGAACTGCAAAAATCCGCCGACCACGACGCCAAACGCCATTCCAAAAATCGGCTCAATCGACGTATACCGGCCCAGGAGCGGACAAACGATGATGCCCGCCAATATCGAAGAGATATTAAACATGGCCGGGGCAAACGCCGGGAGAAAAAAGAATCCCAGAGCATTGAGCGCCCCCATGAGCACCGCGGCCATGGCCACGAGCGGAAAAAACGGAAACATCACCCGGGTCAGCGCCACGCTAAGTTCGAACTTGCCCGGCACGGCATGATACGAGCCTGCGTAAAAACCCACGAGCTGCTCGCTGAAAACCATGCCCAGCACCGCAATCAGGCCCACGGTAACCACCAGAAATGAAAGCACCCCGGCCAGCAGCTCAAACGCGGTTTTTTTCGAATCCACCAGCGCTCGCGTGAAGTTGGGCACGAAGGCCGCACTCATGGCGCCTTCGGCAAACAGGTCACGCAGCAAATTGGGAATGCGAAAAGCGATATTAAACGCATCCATGGCATTGCTTGCCCCGAACAGAAAGGCAAAGACCTGCTCGCGCACCAGGCCCAGCACCCGGCTCATCAATGTCGCCAGACCCATATGGCTCGCGCCACGCGCCACGGCACTTCCGGTACTGCTCTCGGACACGGACTCGGTCGCCATCAAGCCAGGGCTTTAGAGATGGTTTTCTGAATGCCTTCTTCGATCTGGCCACGCATGGCTTTCAAAAGAAAATTCAGATCGAGGTCAACCTGCACCTTTCCGTTGTGGCACTGAATCTTCGCCTTGAAGCCCGTACCGGTAGCCAGCGCAAAGGACTTGCCATCATCCCATGCAATATCCGAAATCGATTTCAGCTTGCCCGAATCCTTGTAGCTGAGGAATTTAGTCTTAATCTTCTGATAAATCTCAGCGGCTGTGCCGTTGCACTGGATTTCCATGTTGAATTACCTCCCCGTTACCATTTACTCTCGCATAAATACTATGAAACCAAAATCTCCTAAAAACCAGAGTTCAATTGATCTTTCTACGGCCTTCACCCGAATGACCGGGTCGAAGTACCCGATTATCGCAGGCCCGATGTTTCTGGTCAGCGACGAAAAACTGACCGCGGCGGCCTGTCGCGCGGGCATCGTCGGTGGGTTTCCCTCGCTCAATTGGCGCACGTCTGAAAGATTTCGCGAAGCAGTGCGAAAAGTCAAAGCCGACTCCAATGGCCACCCGTTCGCCGTGAACATCATCGTAAATAAATCAAATATCCGGGCCAAAGCCGATCTTAAAGTTTGCGTCGAGGAAGGTGTCCCCATGTTTGTCACCTCGCTGGGCAGCCCCAAAGACGTCATCACCGAAGCAAAAAAATATGGCGCCAAGGTTTTCTGCGACGTCACCACGCTGGACTACGCCAAAAAAGTTCAGGACATGGGTGCCGACGGCGTTATCGCCGTCAGTGCCGGCGCCGGCGGCCATGCCGGTCCTATCTCGCCCATGGTGCTGGTGCCCTATCTGGTCAAACATCTGCAAATTCCCGTCGTGCTCGCGGGCGGTGTTGCCACGGGCCGCGGGCTTGCCGCCGCCCTGGCCCTGGGCGCGTCCGCCGTACAAATCGGCACGCGCTTCATCGCCTCTACCGAGTGCTGCGCTGACGAAGGGTACAAGAATGCCATCGTGCGCTCGGCGCCCGAAGACATTGTGCTGACCCCCAAGCTTACCGGCACACCGGCGGCAGTCATTCGCACGGCCTTTGTCGAAAAGCTTGGGCTCGAGCTCAACGCCGTCGAAAGAATTCTGCTCAAAAATGGCTCCACCAAAAAATGGTTCAAGCTGCTGGTCAATGCCCGCGGCGCCTTATTGCTGAGAAATTCGGCAGCCAAAGCGACCTGGAAGGAAGTCTGGAGCGCGGGCCAGGGCGTGGGCCTGATTGACTCGGTGGAGTCGGTCCAGTTCATCGTCGACGACATCATTCGCGAGTGCCAGGAAACCATGTCGAGCTTCTGCACCCCGGCCAAACGGGATCGCCCGCCCGAGGCTTCGGTTTGAGCCCCCTGGCCAGCCTGATCATTCCCGTCTTCAATCAGGTAAAATTCACGCAGGCTTGTCTGGAGTCCATCTTGCGTGACTCCGACCGGCAGCCCTACGAGATCATCGTCATCGACAATGGCTCGACCGATGAGACTCGTCAGTATCTGGAAGGCAAATCGCGCGAGCTTGACCGTTCGCGCGACCGCCTGGTCACGATCTGCAACGAAACCAATTTGGGTGTCGCACCCGCCTGGAACCAGGGTTTGAAGGCCGCCACCGGAAAAACGATCGGCATCCTCAACAACGACATCGTCGTGCCGCACGGCTGGTATCGCTCGCTGCTTTGGGCCATGGACCACCATCGCCTGGGCATGATTTCGCCGTTCGCGGCGGGTGGTGCGCTCGACTATGAGCTCGAGACGCGGTCCCGCGAGTTTTCCAAAAGAAATCTGGGCCGGCTCTGGCACGACTACGATTTCTGCGCGGTCGTGCTGACCCGTAAAACTTACGACACCATCGGGCTGTTCGATGAGAAATATCTGGTCGGCGGTTATGAAGACCAGGATTATGCCCTGCGCATGCGCGAAGCGGGAATCCGGTACGGTGTGACCGGCGCGTCTTTCATCCACCATTTCGGAAGTCAGACGTTAGGCGAGTTCAAAAAGCGCGGCGACAAGCACGCAGCTCACAATCGGGATTATTTTATGAAGAAATGGAAGCGCGACCCTAGTGCGGGAGTAGCGTCGGTGGCTACTAAACTTCGGCGCACTTGGCGTAATATTAAGATGAAGTGGGGATACATGTGAGGGAAGAACAGTTTTCAGATCGGAGATCGTAGGCAGTAGCCAGGAGCCAGGAGCCACTCTGAGAACTGTTCCCCCTTCCCCAAAAGCAGAAAGGGCCGCTTCCTCGGCAACCACACCGAAGAAACGACCCATTCTGTTCTAAGAGGAGAAGAGAATCCCATGAAACCCAAAACAAATAAGAAACCCACTGTCCCTGTGTCCGGCCGCCGCATCCATGCTGCTTTTGTATCCGGGCTCACACTTCCCTGATACAGCCTTGTTTCTCACCCGTCCCCAGACTTGGGCCATCGAGATATGTTTTGTTGCTCACAACCTACTCATTCCATGAGTTGTTCAGCGCCGCCCTTGGCGCTGTTGTGAACCACGCAGACATGTATTGCAGCCTCCGTACCAACACTCAAACGGCCTTGAGAACGCGTAGAATCGCTGGTTTCTGGCCAAGTCGCCCCTAGAGCTGCGCTTCAGACGCGGCCAGACAGGCAAAGTGGAACCGAACGCCTTGCAGCGATGACACCATTGGAGTCATTACGGCTCCAGCTGCGGCCATTATGGAAGGTCGTAAGCCTTTTCAAACGTTTTCGTCCCGGGCTCGATAATGCGGCGCTCGGTCACGAGCTCCGGATTTTTCTGCATGCGGGCCACGACGAAGATCTGCGCCAGCCATTTCACGGGGTCTGCCACTGCGGCCTTGAGCTGAAAACCCTCGACACCGTTGTAAGAAAATGGATTCGTCGTCGCTTTCAACACGTAGCGAGGCTCGATGACGTTAGCCACGGCTTCCTGCATGCGCTCGGCAAGCCGGCGCATCACCACGGCATCGAGCAGGTTGGCGTGCACGGTGTCGTTGTCGGACGAAAGGTAGTCTACGTGGCGCGACTGAAAGAAGTAATGGTACACATTGCCCTTGCTGTCGCGACGTGAGCGTTTTGGAATCATCATGCGCTGCAACTGTTCGTTCTGGAGCAGCATGCCCACGAAACGCACGCGGGCGCTTTCGTCGTCGGTTAAGTTTTTGGCCTGTTCGTCGACATGCAGATTGATCGGCTTGTATTCGATGGCATAGCCGGCGCAGGCGGGTTCAGCCCTGACGGCTGCCTTTGCCGTCTCAAACGAGCTCAACGGAATTTCGCTGCGAGCCTGGGCAATCAGCTGATCAAAGAGATGGGTGGTGAGCTTGGGATCTGCCAAGCTCTTGAGCACGGCCTTCTGCAGCTCAGTATAGGGTTTTTCAAAGGCCTTGTTGAAAAGCACGGCACACACATCGGTGGTGTCGGACTTGGCGACTTCGGTGGAGTCGCCCAGCTTTACCTCAATCATGGAAAAGTCATTGGACGGCTTGGCCGCGACTTCGAACTTGAGATCATTATAAGCTTCATTGATCTCGGTGCTGGTGATCGAAAGCATGATTGAGCTAAGCGGGTTGAACATGTCAGAAGCATGCTTGCTGTTCTTGGGCGGGCGCGGGTTCAGGATATCGCGATTGCGCCAGAAGCCGAACAGCCAGGTGTTGGCCACGCGCTGACGGGCAATAGTCTTCTGCCGGGGCGCCAGCTTCGTGGTGACGTACTTGTAAAAGGCATCGAGATCTTCCGGAAAAAGGTCAGCTGCGCCATAGGCCGGGTTCTGACCGGCGATGACGACGGGCTGCCAGCCCTCGGTAAACTTGCTGGCGATGGCAGCAAGACTTGCGTCGTCTTTGCCTTCGTTCCAGGCGACGCCAAAGAAGAACGGATCTTTGCCTACTTTGGTCTTGAGCCGGCTGAAGAGCTGGGACTGATCGCTGGTAGGGTTCGCGAGGTCATCCAAACGAGCGATCATGGCTGGCGAAAGATTTTTGTAGGCCGGAACTTTCAAGCCGGGCACGCTGTGGCCGGGGCTCTGCGCGAGCTTTTTGAGATCGGCATCGAAGCGCACTTTGAACTTTTCGAAGATCACCCGGGGGTCAGTCCCCTCTGGAGTCTTTTGCTGAATGATGTCGACGACCGACTGCGGAATGCCCACGTCGGCCAAACGAGCAATGGCCTCGGGGCCCGCGGCGATTGCCGTGGTGATGAGATTCTGAACGTAATCCTCGAATATCACGTCGTTCATCTGCTTGTTGTCGAGCAGCAAGATTTTGCGAACGGCATACTCCACGCGTTCAAACGGCACTTCAAACGGACTGGGCGACTTCTTGGTCGTCTTCAGCTGCGCTTCGGTATCGAGAATGTTGGCGATCGACTTCAGCACGAAGAGCTGGTTGAGCTGGTCGGACATCTCGGCCACGAAAAACTTGCGGGTATCATCGGCCTTGGGATCAAGCTTCTTTTGCTTGGCGTAGGCCTCCAGCGTGGGCTCGCCCATCAGCTTGAAGAGCGTGCTGG
>JBBRLF010000152.1:0-11513 GCA_038231515.1 candidate division WWE3 bacterium | reverse complement strand
GGGTGTTGCGAACTCATACTCCCAGCCGTACCGATGCTCCATGCCCAGCGCTTTTTTGCTGACCAGTCTGATATCGGCACCGGCTTTGTGCTGAGCAAGGGTGAAGAGCTGAAGTGTTTTCTGCTTGAGCGCGAGAAACTCGGCATAGAGCTTTTCGAGATGGGGACTGTCGAGGTTGAAAATCAGCACGCGATTCGTGCCGTGCTCGATGATCCAATCGAAGAGCTCGCGTTTGGCTCGCAGCACTCCCTGCTCGTCTTTCAGATTTTGCAGATGGCTGGCGCCAATCGTGGTGATGTAGCCGATGTCGGGCTGGCAGATCGCCGACAGCGCGGCGATCTCGCCGAACCCGCTGGTGCCCAGCTCAAAAACCGCTGCCCGATGCGTGCTTTTGAGACGCATGACCATCTGAGGCACGCCCCAGTGGTTGTTCAAGCTGCCCTCGGTAACCAGCGCGGGGCCGGTCGAGCTGAGAATCGACGCCATCAGATCCTTGGTCGTGGTTTTACCGGATGATCCCGTAAGCGCGATGACCGGTATCTGAAACTTGCGACGATAAAAGGTCGCAATGCGCGAAAGCGCGATCAGGGGATCCGAGACGATGAAAAATTGATTGGTATAATCGCGAGCGTAATTCCACAGCTTGGATTCGTCCTGGCCAATAATCAGGCGCGCGCCCAGGCGAACCGCATCGGGAATATGGTCGTGCGCATCGGAACGTTCGCCCTTGATGCAAAGAAAAATGCAGCCGGGGACGACCTTGCGCGAGTCAAAAACCATCTCGGTGTAAGGCCCGTTTTCTTCGGCATGCAGCAGCGGTCCTTCGGCGTGCAAAAGGCGTCCACTGGGAACGGCTGCGAGAACTTCTTGCAAGGTCAGGTTGAGGCTATCCATTACGTAGATTTTCCAGTGCAACGAGCCGGTCGTCAAACGGCAGTTTCTGCGTGCCTATGATTTGATAGTCCTCGTGCCCCTTGCCGGCGATCAAGAGTATTTCACCTTTGCGCAGAATCGAGATGGCCTCGGCAATTGCTGCCCGGCGGTCATTGATCCGCCGAGCCCTGGCAGGCTCGGTGAAGCCGCTCAGCACGGCATCAATGATGGCGTCGGCGTTTTCGGTGCGCGGGTTGTCCGAGGTGACGAAGACAACGTCCGCCAGGCGTTCTGCGATGGCACCCATCTGCGGGCGTTTGCCGGGGTCGCGGTCGCCGCCACATCCGAAGACGCAAAGCAGGCGCTTGGGGCCAAGCTTCTTCAAGGTGGACAGGGCTTTTTCGAGAGCGTCGGGCGTGTGCGCGTAATCGACCACCACGGTGACGCCGTGGGTGTTGGGCACCTTTTCCATGCGTCCCGGCACCTGCCCGGCGCTGGCCAGGGCGGCCGAAATTACGGTCGGGGGAATGCCCAGACCAATACTTACCGCCACTGCGCCGGCCAGATTTTGAACGTTAAAGGCACCGATCATTGGAGATTTAATCTCAAACGCGAATGATTTGCCTGCGTGGTTGATGGAGAGCTTACCCTCGATGCCAGCGGCTGAAACTCGAAGCTCGCCGTGGTTGACGTTGCAGTGGCTTGCGCCGAACGTGATCACGTCATGCCCCTGCGCAACGCAAAGCGCGGCTAGCCGTTTGCCGTACGCGTCGTCCTGATGAATGGCGCGCACCTGGACCGGATATTCGAGAAACAGGCGGGCCTTGGCCTGGAAGTATTCTTCCATGTCATGATGGTAATCGAGATGGTCCTGGGTGAGGTTCGTGAAAAGCGCGGCCGTAAATCGGGTGCCCCAGACCCGGTCCTGGTCCAGCGCGTGGCTCGACACTTCCATGCACACGGCAGTGGCGCCGCGACTGGCGAAGTCGCGAAAAGTTTGCTGCAGTACCGGTGCGTCGGGGGTGGTGTGCGCCGACTCAAGCCGATAGTCGCCAAAGCGGTTTTCAACCGTGCCAATCACGGCGGCGCGCTGCCCCCAGGCGCCCAGTAGCGCTTCGAGCAGGTAGGTTGAGGTGGTTTTGCCATTGGTGCCGGTAACTCCGCAAACGAGCAGCTGCTGTGAGGGCTCGCCGTGGAACTTTGAAGCCGCTTCGCCAAAGGCCTTGCTGGGTTCGGCAACTTCGAGAAGCCGGGTGCGCTCGTGGACGCCGAGGTTGCGAATGCGTTCATGGTTTCCGCGCACGACCGCCAGCGAACCTTTGATGACGACGTCGGGCACGAAGTCGTGACCATCACGCCTGCTGCCTTCGATCGCGAAGAAGAGCGTGCCTGGACTGGCTTCGCGGCTGTCCTGCGTAAGCCTCGTGATTTCAGTAGCGGCAAGCGCGGGTGGCGCAGCCGGCAGGAGTTCGGATAATTTCATTTCAGTCAGTCCGTCTGCTGAAAGATTAGGCGAACTTTTGAGCCGGGTTCAAGCCATTGTTCGGCAGCGGGCGTCTGGCCGCTAAGAATTCCAGTGCCGGTGATTTCGTAATCCAGATTTTGATCGCCCACCACGCGCAGAACCTCGCGCAGGGTTTGGCCACGCAGGTCAGGTAGCCGAATCTGCGAGCGCTCATTGTGGACTGGCCGGCTGCTGAGCGCCGCGGTAGCCGCGGAAAGATCTTGTGTGACGGGGGTCTTTTTCATGGCCGATAAGGCTTCTGTGAGCTGGCTTACGCTGGTGCGGTTGGCCAGCTGCTGAATGCGCGCGCCGCTATCGACGGCGGGTATCTGCTCACGCAGCAGGCTGGCGCGCATGACTTCGCGAAAAGCAGGTGCTGCCGTTTCGCCCGCGTAAAAATGTTTCTGTGGCTCGTCCAGCACGACCAGCGCAACCAGCTTTGGGGCGCGCGATGGCGCAAAGCCGGCAAAAGAGGCGATGTGCCGGGTTCGCGAGTAACGATGAGTGGCGGCGTCCACTTTTTGCGCGGTTCCCGTCTTGCCGGCCACGGGCCAGTCGGTCAGCTGGGCCTGCGGTGCGGTGCCTTTGTCATCCACGACGGATTCGAGCATGGTGGTGAGCTGGCGGGCAATTTCGGGTGAGAAAATATTTTTCGTGCGAATCGTGTCGAAGCGATGCCCCAGCTTCCAGCGAATCGAGCCGCGCTCAAGCGAGTCGGGGTCTTCAGACAGCACGGCCTTTACCAGCTTGGGCTGCACCCAGCGGCCCCCGTTGGCGATTGCCAGGTAATAGGTCAGGATTTGCAGGGGCGTTACCGTGAAGCCATGGCCAAAGCCCGTGTTGGCCAGCCGCACCGGCGTATTGAGGCCTTTCACGCTGAAGTTGCCCGAAACTTCGCCGGGCAGATCAATGTCAGTCCGCTGGCCCACCCCCATGCGCGACATGATCTGCTCCAGATTCGCGGGGCCGAGCTCGAGGGCCAGCTTGGCGGCGCCAATATTGCTGGAGTGCTGGATGATCTCGCCCAGCGTGAGCCACTCGTATTTTTCATGGGCCTCGGCCTCGGAGATCTTGTACTTGCCCACCTTGAAGCTGCCTTTTTCGCAGTAGAGCTTGGTCGCGGGCGTGCGGCCCTTTTCGAGCGCCAGCCCCACCAGAAACGGCTTGAACGTGCTGCCCGGCTCATAAGTGTCGGTGATGGCGCGATTGCGGCGATTTTCAGAAGACGGAATTTTTGCGTCATTGGGGTTGAACGTCGGATAGTTGGCCATAGCCAGAATTTCGCCCGTGCTAACCTCGGCCACGATTACCGTGCCCGCTTTTGCCTGATGCTCCTCAATGGCCATCCGCAGATTCTTTTCGGCTTCGTACTGTACGGCTTTGTCGATGGTCAGCACCAGGGACTGTCCGTCTTTGAAGGCCAGCAGGCCGTGATCATCGGCAAAAATTTTGCGGCCCATCGCATCTTTGTTCGAAGTCACACGCACGCGTTCGCCGGTCAGGATTCCGTCATAAAAAAGCTCGAGTCCTTCCAGCCCCTGTCCGTCCACGTTCACGCTGCCCAGCACATGCGCCGCCAGCTCGCGGCTGGGATAGAAGCGTTTGGTTTCTTCGGCCAGCCCAATGGCGTCGCCATAGTCCAAGGTGCCATAGTCGCGAATCTGCTGCTCTTCAGAGGTGGTAAGCTGGCGTTTCACCCACACAAAGCCCCGCTCGGAGTGCAGCTTTGCGGCAAGCTCTTTGGTCGGCATGTGAATTGCGCGCGAAAGATTGTAGACGACTCGCGTGCGTTCGCTCTTGGACATTTCTTTTTTTGCCAGCTCGGGCCGAAAAAAGAGCGAGTGAACTTTAAGGCTGATCGCCAGACCTTCGCCGTTACGATCAAAGATCAGGCCGCGACGGGGCAGGGCGGTGAGCTTGGAGCTGAACTGGCGCTGGGCCATGCGCTCGAGTCGCGGGTCGGCGAAAAGCTGCAGCTGCACCGCACGCGCCACGATGGCCAGCGAGAAGAGGATGAAAACCGCTTTGAGGGCGTTGATTCGCGTCATTTCGTCGTGAGTAAAACGTTCTGGTCCGAGCGCGGCGGCTGCATTCCCAGCTTGGTCCGGGCGATCTGTTCAAGTTTTTGCGGCGACTTCGCCGTGTTGATCTGCAGCGTGAGCTTGTTGCACTCGTCGCGCGACAGGCGTTCCTGCTTGCCCAGCTCCCCAATCTCGTAGCTGATGCTGACGATTTGCAGGCGAACCCAGACGAACGCGCAGGTTAGAACGGTGGCGAAAATGATGGCGGCGAAATGACGGCCCTTCATGTGACCTCGTATATTCGAAGCTTCGCGCTGCGGGCACGAGGATTGGAATTCACCTCTTCAGTACCGGCAACGATCGGCTTTTTTGTCAGTGCCCGTAGCGTTGCCGCGTGCTTTACTCCCCACCGTTTTACCAGTCGGTCTTCGAGAGAGTGGAAAGTAATCACCGCAATGCGTCCGGATTTGCTCATCTTTAGGATAACACCTTCCAGGAAATGATCCAGCGCGCGCAGCTCATCATTTACGGCGATTCTCAAAGCCTGAAATACCAGAGTTGCCGGGTGAATCGAGTCTTTGTCGCGTCGGCCGTGGATGCGTTCCAGAAAGCCGCCCAAGCTTAACGTGGAGTCGACGACCTCGTGATCGTCAATCGCGGCCTTGATGCGACGCGCCAATTTATGAGCGCCAAAGATCTCCCCGTAAGCTTTCAGAATGTCGCCCAGCTCCTGATCCGAACACTCCATGAGCAGCTCCCAGGCCGTCTGACCCGTTCGGGACAAGCGCATATCGAGCGGGCCGTCGGCCATGAAGCTCATGCCATATTCGGGGTCTTCGAGCTGATTTGAGGAGTAGCCCAGGTCAAGCAGCACGCCGGCCCAGGGGGGCTTAAAGCTGTCTGGCAGCTGTTCGGGTACGCCGTCGTCGATGAGATTGGAGAAGTTGGAGTTGAAAGGCTCAAAGCGATTCTGCTCGATAAAGCTGGCGAGTTTTTCGGTTGCCGCGGCAATGGCCGCGGGATCCCGATCGCAGCCCAGAACTTTTAGGTCGGAAAATTTGCCAAGAATCGCCGCCGTATGGCCCGCCCCGCCCAGGGTGCCATCGACGATGACCCCGGTTTTAAGGCTGCTGAACGCGTCGAGAACCTCGCTCAGGAGTACGGGAACGTGGCGATTTTCCATCAGTTGCCAAGAACGATCTTGAGCGCAGTTTTGGTTTTTCCGGGAATCAGCTTTGGCGAGGTCATGATCGCAAACTGACTGGCTTTGCGGCACGAGCACTCGGGTTGATTGTCGAGGCCGGCGATGACCTTGGACAGCAGCTGCTTGGCACGCGCCACGTTTTCCTTCATGACGGTCACTACGGTTTCGACACTCACGGCTTCTTCATGCTCGTTCCAGCTGTCGTAGTCGGTGACCATCGCAATGGTGCAGTAGCAGATGCCGGCTTCGCGCGCGAGATACGCTTCGGGAACGTTGGTCATGCCGATAATCGAAAAACCCGCCTGGTGGTTGGCACGGCTTTCGGCCCGGGTCGAAAAGTTCGGGCCTTCCATGCAAACGTAGGTTCCGCTCTTGTGCAGCGATAGCGGAAGATCAGCCGCCACTGTGGTTACCCGGCTGGCGAGCCCCGCGCAGATGGGCTGCGCCATGGAAACATGGCCCACGCAGCCTTCGCCAAAAAAGCTGCTCTTGCGTATACCTTTCGTACGATCGACAAACTGATCGACCAACACGAAGTGGCCGGGCTTGAGCGCTTCTTGAAGAGAGCCCACGGCACTGACCGAAAAAATGTTGCGCACGCCCAGCTTTTTCAGCGCGTAAATGTTCGCGCGAAAGTTGATCTCGCTGGGCAACAGGCGATGGCCGACGCCATGGCGTGGCAGGAAAAAGACGGGTCGCTTGTGCAGCCGCCCTTCCACGATGGCGTCGCTGGGACGTCCGAAGGGCGTGGAAATACGATGCGTTTTTTTCGACTGAAAGCCGTCCATTTCATACAGGCCGCTTCCGCCAATAATGCCAATCGACTCCGACACGAGGGTTGAGCTCTTCATCACGTTTCCTTATTAGGCGTCATTAGATTTCGTCGGGCGACAGCAGGCCCGCTTTTTTTCGTTTGTCCATCAACAGGGCCACGGTATCCAACGGTAGATTCCGCAGCGTTCCTGCCGCTTTTGCAAGGGAGTGGATCTGCGCCAGGTGCTCGACAAGCTCGATACGAAGATAAGCTTGTTCCAACGTCGTGCCCCAGGCGAACACGCCATTGCCTTGCACGAGACATGCGCTGGCACGCCGGGCCGCCCCACCCAGCGCGGCGGGTTCGTTAGGCACGCAGGGAATCAGGCGTCCGAGCGAAACTAATCCCTCTGGCCAGAAATCAAGGGACAGTGCCTGGCCGGCAAGTCCCAGGCTCGAGGCATGTGGCGGGTGCGCATGTACGACCGCGGTCAGCGCGGGCCAGGCTTTGTATATTTCGGAGTGCGAGGTCCACTCGCCAAAAACTTTGGCGCCGCCGGCCCTGGTTTTGCCGCTGGCATCGACGACAATGAGGTCGGCCTCTTTCAGGTCAAATTTTCCACGGCCCGTGGGCGTCGCCAGAAACCGATTCTCACTTGCCAGGCGCGCCGAGAGATTGCCGTCGTGGTTTGCGACAAAACCCTTGGTATCAAAGCGGTGCGAGTACAGAATCATCTGTTTGCGAAGCCGGAAAGTGCTCATGGATTAGCACTGTAGACTTTGGGATTGCACGCTGTCAAATGTCAGGGGAAATGTGCGGTCTCGCAAAGAGTCAGCACGCGGTCGCCACAACCAGTAACCGGGCACTCCCGTTCAAAGTACAAGGCGTCGGTGACCTCGAACTCCATGCGCTGGGGCGTGCCCGTGCGTTTGCCCTGGGCCAGCGCTCGGTAGCCCGCGCGGTGCTCGCCGGTTTCGTCGAGCACCAGGCGAACATCGATGATCGGGCCGGTTCTAATGGCCTCGGCGCGAGTCAGTCCAAAGGGAATGACCTCGTTGGCATCCACGGCGACGGGCCCTTTTTTGAATTCCCGCAGCTTTCCCGCAATGCATTTTTCGAGTTTGACGGCTTCGATGGCCTTCTTGAGTTCACCCGGGTTGGCTTTGCAGTAGTAAGCGGTATGGGTGCCCAGTTCGGGAAACTGGATCTGTTGCGTGGTCACTTCGCAGGCCGGGGAGCTCAGGGCCCAGACTCCGAGTAGCGCGAATATTAATAACGATGTTCTCATGCGGCCTCCAGGGCGGCATGAGACGGTTATTTTTATGGCCTGTCAAAGAAGGCGGCGTGAAGAAAATGTTGGGACTCGGGTGGTGGGCCAGATCGGAAACCCGGTAATCAGACGGTCGTGTGGTGGTGCCTGCGATGGCGGCGTATGTGCCGCACATGCTGAATGGCCTCAGCAGGCTTGAGGACGGGCAGCGTCGAGTTCTTAGCCGTGTCGACCGTGACTGGTGTGCCGAAATAAGCTTCGAACGCCGCGCGCGCAACCTGCGAGGCTTTCACACCGCGCCGTGAGCCATGAATGCAAAGTGCCGAGACCGCGATTTTCACGCCGTCGCGTTGTCCGAAGCCCACGAACCAGTCATAACGCCCTGGCGGGCTCCAGCCGTTGAGCGTGCCCGTCTTGCCGGCGATGTAAACTTCATTGAGCGCGCCGGTGCTGCTAACGTTACGAAACGCGCGACGCGAGGTTCCCATCACGATCGTCCGGTGCATCATCATTGAAAGCTCATCGGCTGTTGGCTTTTCAAGAATCGACAGCAGCGGCTTTGGCTGAAAGGTATAGTCGAGCTTGCCGTCTTTTGAGAGGGCACGGTTCACGATTGAGGGCTCCATCATCACGCCGTCGTTGGCCACGGCCGCCGCGATAAGCGCGCCGTGCAGCGGATTGAGGGTGTTGTGGCGCGTGTAGCCCGACGCGCTTTCGGCGATGCCAAACTGGTCGCTGGCCTCGGGCACCATGACAGTGTCCTGGTCAAGTGGCAGCTCAAATGGAATGTCCTTGCCGAACTGAAACCGCGCCGCGATTTTGCGCAGGCCATCGGTGCCGACGCCGAAAAGGCCGACCTTGCCGAAAACCGAATTCACCGACTTGGCCAGCGCGTCTTCGAAGCTGATCAGGCGTGCGTAGCGAGGTGAATCAGCAGCGTAAATGCCGCCGCCCTTGAGCACGTTGCGTTTGTAGAGCGTGTGAAAACTTCCGAGCACGGGAATCATGCTGTCGTGCGTGAACTTGTGGCTTTCAAGCGCAGCTGCCGCAGTGATGATTTTGAAAATACTGGCCGCGGGGTACGAGGCGCGCAGTCCCAGATTTTCGCCCTTCATGCCGTGACTCACCATTGCCAGTACCTGGCCGGTGCGGGCATCCATCGCTACGAAAGCACCGTAAGGCACCTTGCCGCGTTTCAAAGTCTGTTCGACGGCTTGCTGCAGGCGTTGATCGACGGAGTAATCGACGGTCAGGTCGTTTTCCTCGATGCGAGACGCGGTGACCAGACGCTTGCCAAGCACGCGCGCAACATCGGCTTTCGTCGAAGTGCTCGCGGCCGGAAACCGTCCTGGTCGAATTTCGGTGGCAGCAAAAAAAACAGCGCCAGCCGTAAGCAGTCCTAAAACCGGGAAAAGTATCTTGAATTTGGACTTTTTCTTAACAGAGTAGACCGTACGGTTCATAAATTAGATGGTATCTCTTCCTGCACTTCAGAGGAAGTGTATTCCTCATCGGAAATATGCCCGGTTTTCCACATACGTTCGAGGATTGTTTCGACTCGCTTCTGGGCAAATGCTGTCAGTTCACCGTCACGCACGCTGTGCTGATACTTTGTAGGATTTGGTAACATGAAAGCCAGCACCGCTGCATCGTGGGCGGTAAGATCTGCCGGGCTCTTTTTGAAGTAGCGCTGGCTGGCCTCTTCGATGCCGTACACGCCGGGGCCCCATTCGGCGATGTTCAGATAGGTCTCGAGAATCTTTTTCTTGGAGTATTTGCGTTCGACTTCCATCGACAACAGCAGCTCGCGCACCTTGCGCGTGATGGTTTTTTCGTTTGAGAGAAACAGGTTTTTGACGAGCTGTTGGGTAATCGTGCTGCCACCGCGTTTGACCTTAACGCCGGGTTTGGTGTTGTGTTCAATGGCCGCTCGGATCGCTTCGGGCTCATAACCATGGTGCTGAAAAAAACCGGAGTCTTCAGACATGAGAATTGCCGCCACGGCCTGTTTGGAAATCTGACTCAGATTCACCCAGTGGACGGGACGTTGCTTTTGAAATTTATAGTTGATGTGGGGCCCCACCTTGGAAACCGCGATGGGGTACTGCGTCTTCATCACCGAGATATCCGGAAAGATCTGGTGATAAAAGTTGGTAACCGCGCGGCCGCCACGATAGCTCATGGTAAGGGCCGCCGTAATAAGCAGGGTCACGGCAACGGAGTAAAGAATATGGGCTCTGGTCATAGTTGTTGACGAATGGCTTCGTAGACGGCTACCGAAATCGCGTTTGAAAGATTCAGGCTTCTGATCTTCTCTGAGAACATGGGAATGGTAAATGCCTGATCTTCGTACTTTTCGAGTAACTCTTCGGGCAGTCCCAGCGTTTCCTTCCCAAATACAAAAGCCGCCCGGCTAGGGAACTTTATATCATAGATGCTCTTGGAAGCCTTTTTTGAGAGCAAATAAAACGGGGCCTCGGATTCATTGGATATGTGCCACTGGAGCCAGTCTTCAAAGGTGGCGTGCTGGTACAATTTGACGTGCTTCCAGTAGTCCAGACCCGCGCGGCGCACCTGCTTGTCGTCAATTGAAAAGCCAAGCTTTCCGACCAGATGCAGGGACCCCTGGGTCGCCACGCACAGGCGACCGGCATTGCCGGTATTGGGCGGGATTTCGGGTTCAACGAGGACCACGTGGTAGTGGAAAGGTGGGGCTTGTTCCATAGGTGGGGGTCTTTTTAGACCGGGTGGCGGCGGGAAGCTAGTGGTTTCGGGGGCCGGTTTTTGTTCGGGAATCGGGGTCCTATGAGCGGTGAGCGGTGAGCGGTGCACTGTGACCTGCGCCAGTTTCGGTCGGTCGGGCGCGGTTCCAGTCTCGGTTCCAGTCTCGGTCCCAGTCCCAGTCCCAGTCCCCGCTTCGGTCCCAATCCCAATCCCAGTTCACTGAATCGGTTAAGTCGGCGCCAAAGGATGGCAGCAGGGCCGAAGAGGGGGCCGGCTGGCTAGGAGGATGTTCAGGCTTTAAATAGGGCGGATGAGGTGCGTGGGGGTTTGGGCTTCGACCGGTCTGGTGGTTCCTTGCTTCGGTTGCTCTTGCTTGAAGCGAGGGGTGGTGGTGCGTGTATTGAGCGCACCGGACTTGGCGGTGTTCGGAGATTCCCAGTGCAGTCGTCTGTATTTTTATTTAGCGCGGAGTGTAGGCAACTGGCTGGTTTCCTTTCTGCGACTTGGTGGAGTGGTTGGCTTGGTAGTGGTTTGTGCGTTGAAAATAAATGAAGAAATCCAGGAATTATTTGAATTACTATTGACGGACTTTTGATGAATTTCGTTCGATCCTTTGCTGCTGGCTGTAGTTTCTTCGTAAATACTTCTGGCTTGATTCAGGTCGGGCGATCGAGTCCCGGTTGCTGTGCGCGCGAAATTTTTTCATTACATGTTCGTCTTGCGGCTTCCAGGGCTGTTTTTATAGCTCTGAAAACCCGTGCTATCGATTGATTATGAAAAACTTTAAAAATTATTCTGATCATGAACTTATTCAGGCAGTGAAACTTCGCGTCGCCGAAGAGCGGGCGGCAACGTGTGATATTTTGGACTTTCTTTTCGAGATTCAGAATCGATTATTGTTTGCCAGTACGGGATTCAGTTCGCTTCATGAATTCTGTGTCCGTGAACTGGGTTATAGCGATGGTGCGGCTTACCGTCGGATTTCGGCGATGAAACTTGCCCGGGAGCTGCCGGTTGCAAAGTCTGCGATTGAAGATGGAAAGTTGTCGCTCACTACGGCCAGCACGTTGCAGTCTTTTTTTGAGCGTGAAAACAAGGAGCGAAAAAAATCATATAGTGTCGAAGAGAAGTCGCAGCTTGTTGCTGAGCTGCAGGGTAAATCC
>JBBRLF010000151.1:0-11524 GCA_038231515.1 candidate division WWE3 bacterium | reverse complement strand
TCGGGGCTGGCACAGGCTTCCGAATCGCGAAATCTTACGGTTGGGCCCGCTGCCGTGATTTCCTTCGAGACAGGCAGGGCGGTCCTGACCCAAAGTTCCCGAAACCAGCTCAAAGAGCTCGTGGCCAAGGCCAGGGCCGAAGGAAAGATAGCTGAGATTCAGGTGGCGGTGTGGTCAGACAACCCGGTGCCGCGAGACGGTGAGCAACTTTCGAAGCCGGATCGTACGCTGGCCGCCAAGCGCGGCGACGCGATTCGGAACTATCTGAAGCGTCCGTTGCGAATTTCGGATATCGACTCGTACAATATGGCTGAACGCGCCAGCTGGCTGGCTCGTATGTTCGATACGGTCGAGGCGGAGCTGAAGTCTGAGATTGGTCATGGCGGATCCGAGCCGATGTCGCGCGAGGAGTTCGGAATATTTCGGGACAAGGGCAAGCCTTCAACTGCAGTTGCCCTGGTTATACTGAAGAAGTAAGGGCAGGTCTTATGGCGACGTCGGGAACTGCGTTGATTCTTCCGGAGGTTGTGGCCAAGGGGGCATACGAGGCGGGAGTGCTCAGTGTTCTGGCTGAATGCGAAGTTCCCGTCGATCGTCTGGTTGCTGCAAGCTCGGGTTCGTTGAATGCGGTGGTCTGTGCCGCCGGAATTCGCGCGGGCCGCGGCGCAGTCCGAGCGCCAGTCACCTTGCGCATCGGGATTCAATTCTCGGAATTTCTAAGCCGCGAGCTGCGGGCCTGCTATGTTGAAGTGGGCCGAAAATCCGCCGAAGCGATTTTTTTTAGGAAGGCCGGAGTGGATCGCCCGTGGGTGTGCGCGGCGGAAGGTCGATCTCTTCGCGTTTTTCGGGAACGCGGGGCGGCGTGTCGCCGGGGCCTGGCGCATTTTCTTTTTTTGGCTCGTCGGAAATAAAAGCAGGCACCTTACTTTGTCGATAGGTCTGGGGATATTTACGGTAATTATCCGGCATGCGTTGAATGCTCATTTTGAGATCTCCTTTTCTCGAGGAATACATTGCATGACCCGTGCCGTACCCTCGCGGCTTCGACGAGGAGACTTTTCGGGGCAGGACGCCCCGGGCAGAAGTGTGTCGCGCCCCTGGGAAGGAAGCGGCTTGGAAAGTGCAATATCTGCGATATGGAAAAATTCATGGATTCGGATTCGGACGCGCGACGTGAATAATATTCCGCTCTTTGCCTTCGCGTTGGGCCTTGGTTTTGTTTCGGCAATTCCACCAGGTGGAGTTCAGATTGAAATGGCTAAACGTGCCATCAGTGGTCGGCTGAAAGCGGCGTGGCTGGTCATTGCCGGGTCAGTCAGCTCCGATATTTTGTACGGCGTTTTGGCGCTCTATGGTCTTGCGCAGTTCCTTGAAACGAAATGGGTGTTTACCGCGTTTCACGCGCTGGGGGCCGTGTTGCTTTGTCTGCTCGGCTTTTTGACAATAAAAGAAGCTCGTAAACCCAAAGGGTGGTCTCTGAAGTTTTGGCGCAGCACTCCCAGGCGCTGGGACTTCGTGACGGGTTTTTCGGTGGGCATCAGCAACCCCACGATGCTGCTCAGCTGGCTGCTGGGTGTGACGTTCGCCAAACAGCTGGGTCTGGCCTCGCCGTTTCCGGGTACGTCGAAGGCGGTCTTTATCGCGGGGGGCGCGCTGGGGTTAGGCAGCTGTCATGTGGTTTTGGCGGTGATTTTGAATCACCTTAAGAGTTCATTTTCGAAGAAGGCTACTGCGCGGATACAGCTCGGGATGGGGCTTACTTTGTTGGTGTTGTCGCTTTATTTTATTTATCAGGCGGTTTGGGGTGGGGTAGATGGTTGAGGTCCGAAGAGTTTGGAAAGCAGTTCACGCGTTTTCGCTAAATTTCATATTGGGCGGAATACAGAAAACGGAAGAATGGCGGCTGAACTTTTGGGTGTCATGGGACTCGACCTACTTCGGTCGCGGCTCCTGCCGCTCCCTGCGTAGGCTCCCCTCAGTTGCTCAGCTGCGCATCCTGCGCAGCTGCCCCGCGCTAGGTCGCTTCGCGACCCATCGCGGGTCGCGCCTTCGCGTTCGAGTCCCTTCACTCCCGCCAGCGTAGATGTACATCTGCGTGGGATTGAAATTTACTCGTTAAATTTTATATTTTTGTAGAAGAAAAGTGGCGGGAGTGAAGGGACTCGAACCCTCGGCCTCCGCCGTGACAGGGCGGCGTTGTAACCAACTCAACTACACCCCCGCGGATGTAGAACTCATTTAGGCGAATGAGAGACTCTTGTATAAGACGCGGGCCTCGGGTGTCAAACCAAAAAAAAGGCCGACTCCTTTATCAGGAATCGGCCGTTTTGGACTAAAAAGTCTGCGAGCGATTACTGAGCCTTGGTGGCGTCAGAAGCGGCCTTTTTGGCGTGCTTTGCAGCATGCTTTGCCTTCTTTGCAGTCTTTTTGCCGGCCTTTTCGACCTTGGCAACTGGAGTCGTGGCAGCAGGAGCAGCAGCAACTGGAGCAGCATCAGCAGCGAAAGCAACAGACGACATCAAACCAAGCACAGCCATCAAAGCGAGTAACTTCTTCATAAACAGTCTCCTAAATATGATTTTTATAATGATGGGGTGAGTTAAAGCAGATTCAGCCCAGAATGGGAAGCTTTCGTTTGGCGTATTCTTCGGTCAGAACCTCTTGCATCCGGTCGACAATAATCCGATAGATATGGTCAAGATTTTGCTCTTCACTCCGGGATTTATCGTAAAGGGTGGCCGGATCGATGGGCTCGAGGATCTTGAAGGTCATCTTGGCGGGTAGGGGAATTAAGGCGGCAAGGCCGGCCCAGGGCGCCAGGAGTAGTGGAAAAAAGGTGAGCATTCCGGTGGCCAGGCACCAGGCGAAAAAAATGGTGCGAAAGGTAACGGGCATTCCATGCAGGCGGTACTTCTTTTTCAAGCCCAGCGCTTCGGCGAGCTCTTCGCCCCGGTGCAAGATCACGTAACTTTCGTGGGCGCCGATGCTGACAATGGGAACGATGGGCACCCCATTGCGCAAGGCCAGCTTGATGAAGCCTTTGCGGCCAAAGAATTCGATTTTGGCCCGCTCGGAATAGGGGCGCATCGATTCTTTTTCTCCGCCCGGATAAACGAGCAGCGAAAATTCACGGCGGAAGGCTTCGTCAGCGACCTCTGGATCGGCGGGAATGGCACCCATGCGAGGCAGCGCCCAGCGAAAGACGGCGTTGTTCAGGATCAGGCCGTGGGCCAGGCCGGCGACTTTTCTGCTCTGGCCGTAGCGCTCGAGCCACGCGTAAAAAACCATCAGCACTTCGAAGGTTAGCAGCCCGTTGTGGTTGCCCACGTACAGGGCCTGCTGCTCGGGTACGTTTTCCCAGCCGTCGATTTCGCAGCGGAAGTAATGGTCCCACAGGCCTTTTAAAAACGGCGTGATGCGCCGGCGAAATTCCGGGTCTATGCCCCGGAAGAGCTCGGGGTCGTGCTCAGCCTTCACGCGGTGGCAGGTCCAGCGAGCCCTGCAAGGACAGAAATACGCGACTCACCCGCGACTTTACCTCGGAAAGAGGCAAGCTCAGCGGCGGTGGCAAAAGGTCTTCGTCCACTTCCACCAGCGGCTGCGGAGCCACGTCAGTAACTAGCCGGCGCCACTGTTTGGCATTGAGCACCGACTGCGCCTGCCAGTTGTTGTGAAATAAAAAGTTGACCTCGGCCGCGCGATTCAACAGCCGCGCGTAACGCGTGCGCAGCTCGGCCAGCTCGGCGGCCGAATAGGAATAATCGTAGCGCGTGGCCGTGTTGCCCGACCACCAGGCTTCGGCGTTGCGTCCGTGCAGGCGCACCAGCACGCGGCTGCCCGTGGCAACCACCGCCGGCGGCACTAACCCTGGAAGACTGGGCTCGTCCACGCAGACGAAACCCAGGGCGTTGGCCGTGATCCACTGCATGGCCTCTTCGGTAAACCAGCTGGTGTGCCGAAAATCGAGCTGCATGGGGTTTTCGTCGGTAAAGCTAAAGGCACTTGCGAGCTGCTGAATATATTCGCGGTTGTCGGGCGTATTTTTGAAGGCGTACGGAAACGTGGCAACCAGGCCGGCAAGCTTGCCTTCATTGGCCAGCGGCTCGATTGCCTTGCGAAAGTGCTTGGCTACAGTCAGCGCCAGGCCGATGTCGCCACAATGCGTGAAGGTGTTGTGGATGCGCACGAAGAGCTTGAGATCGGTTTTGATCTGCGCTGCAAAGTGCGTCATGCGCTCGACGTCGGGCATCTGGTGGGTGAACTGCGTCAGCTCGCAGACGTCAAAGTTCTGCGCGTAAATATTGAACTGACGGCGTGGCGGCGTACCTGGCGGATAAAAAATTCCAGCCCAGTCTCGATAGCTGTACCCGACTGTTCCTACGCGCGGAGACCCCATCCTTTAAGATTAGGGTCAAGTCTGACTTAAAACAACCACTAATCTTTATCCACGTCATCGGAGCCGCCGCGGGCCCACTGTCCCGTAAGCTTGCATTTCAGAAAAGCCTTGATGAAGGGCTCGAGGTCGCCTTCGAGAACTTTTTCGGCTTGTGATGAGACGAAACCGGTCCGATGGTCTTTCACCATCTTATACGGATGCAGCACGTACGAACGAATCTGACTGCCCCAGGCGATGTCTTTCTTTCCGGCTTCGACTACGTCCTGCTTGGCCATCTCGGCTGCCATGAGCTTGTCGTAGATTCGTGATTTCAGAATCTTCATGGCCGTGGCTTTATTTTTGATCTGCGAACGTTCGTTCTGGCAGGTCACTACGAGGCCCGTCGGATAGTGGGTGAGTCGCACGGCGGAGTCGGTAGTGTTGACGCCCTGACCGCCCTTGCCGCCCGAACGATAGGTGTCGACGCGCAGGTCGGCGTCTTTGATTTCGACGACGATCGTGTCGTCGATTTCAGGCGTGACGAAAACCGACGAGAACGAGGTGTGCCGGCGCGCATTGGAGTCAAACGGCGAGATGCGCACCAGGCGATGCACACCCACTTCCGCTTTCAGAAAGCCAAAGGCGTTGGTGCCGCTGACGATAACCGTTGCGCTCTTGATGCCCGCGGTTTCACCGTCGCTGACATCGATGACTTCGGTTTTGAAGCCAGCCGCCTGGCAGTAGCGCAGGTACATGCGAAAGAGCATCGAGGCCCAGTCCTGCGATTCCGTACCGCCTGCGCCAGCGTTGATGTTGATAATGGCATTCAAACCGTCTTGCTCGCCCGACAGCATCTTTTGCAACTCAAGATCTTCGATTTGAGAGACGAGCGCCTCCAGTCCTGTGCCGACTTCCTGCAACGCCGACTCGTCACCCAGCTCCTGCGAAAGCTCGTAGAGCGTTTTCAGGTCGTCGAAGGCGCGGAAATTTTTGTCGAACTGAGTCAGTTCGTTTTCAAGGCGGCCTTTCTCTTTCAAGATGACCTGGGCCTTTTGATTTTCCGTCCAAAATTCAGGTCGTGAAGCGAGGTCGGCGATTTCGCTTAAGCGGGCAGTTTTAGCAGCGACGTCAAAGTGAACCTCGTAGGAAGTGGAGCTTGTCTCCGATGGATTTGAGGGCTTCGCGAATTTCTGACGTGTTCATGCTCATATGTTTACGGTATTACCTTGCTGCGCGAAATCAGTCCAGTGGAACTCTTTCGACTTAATCCCACTCGGCGCAGAAGCTGCTCTTCGGCTTTGGCCATGCGAGTGGCTTCGCGGGTTGAGCGTTCGTGGTCAAAACCCAGCAGATGGAGCAAGCCATGAGCAACGAGGATTGCCGCTTCGCAGCGCACACCGTGGCCATGCTCGCGGGCCTGCGCCTTCACAACCGGCGTACAAACAACCAGGTCGCCTAAAAAAACAAGGTTTCCTTGTTCGGCACCAGGCTGCTCAAAGCTCAAGACGTCCGTTGGGCGCCGTTTGCGCCGGTATTTGAAGTTGAGTGCGGTCATGCGGGATGCATTGACGCAGGAGATCGACAGCACCACCCGCGACCGCGGCGCAATCAGCTTCTCGGCGCGTAATGCGGTTAGCATCTTTTGCACGGTCGTGGCTAAGCGCCAGCCCAGGGGCGCTCCGGTCAGGGTTAAAAGATCCGAACTTGCGGTGTTGATCATCATAGTATGGGCCAAGGCGCGCGATAGTAACAACTCCCCGGGCGAGTGCAAGAAAAACAAATGACAGTCAATACGATTCATTACTTGTGGGACAAGGCAGTCCGCACAAAGATGGAAGATTCAATTTCATCATTTTAATCAGGAGGCTTCTTTGACGGGCAAAACCAAACGTGTACTGCTTGCCGCACTTATCGCGACGAGTTTAGCTGGAATGGGCTGTAATTTAACCGGTGGCGTCGACAATGCCAAGGGGCACGATGAGCTGGTATTGGATGCTCAAGGCAAGATCGATACGGGCGACTGCGATAGCGCAATTACCATTCTGACGGGCATCACGCCGCAAGACAATCGCGTGCTTCAGATGACCGGTACCGCCCACCTGTGCCGCGCTGGCGCCACGGTAACGGTCGTCGAAGGCGCACTGGCAAGTTACGATACCTCAAGCCAGAACTTCACAGTGGTCGGGACTCTCGCCAATAAGCTGGTTCCTCTGATTAAGTCGGATACCGACGATAAGATTGTAGCCGCGATTACGGCCTTCCAGAACATGGTTCAGACTGACGAAAAATCGGTTTGGCTGGCCTACGCCAATATCGTGCGTGCGGCGGGCCTGCTGGCAAAATCCAGCGCGGATAAAAATACGGTGAAACGCGCTGATGTTACCAGCGGCTTGGGCTGTGTTGGCGCCCCCTGCACGACTGACGTTGCTTCGTGCCCGGCGGCCACCTCTGGCAATATGTCCACGCTCGATGCCAACAACCTTATCACCGCCCTGATCGCAGCCTCAACTGCCGTCGGATCAGCCAGCTCGATTGGTGCCGCAAAAGATCTGGCCACGAAGCTCGGTGCTACCCAGGCCCAGACTGCGAATGGTGCCCGGTGCACTGCGGTCAATAATTTTCTTTCGATATAAGGATGCAAACAATGCGTTATAAGATTCTATCGATTTTGGCACTTTTTATCGTAAGCCAGGCAACACAGGCCTTTGCCACCGAAGAGGTCATGCGGATTTATAAGGGCGTGCGCAGTCTGGGTATGGGCGGCGTGGTCACCACGACCGGTCGTTATGACGAAGCGCTGTTCGCAAATCCGGCGACCCAGATCGAAGCTGAAGCCTGGAAGCTCTCGATTCTAAGTATCACTGGTGAAGTGAATACCAACTTCATCTCTGATGCCTCCAAAGTCAGTGCCGTGAAAAGCAGCTCCGGAAGCGGCGCGATTCAAAAGATCGCCGATTCCGGCCTTGTGGGCAGAAATGAGCACACGCGGGTAAGCATCATAGCGCCAGGCTTTTACTCACCACATTTTTTCGGTGAGAACACTGGCTTGGCTTTCGGCCTGCTTATAGACGAACAAACCGATCTCATGCTGCGCGGAAATTCGGATGTTGACGCGCAGGCGCTCGTGGATATCGGCCCCAATGTCGGTGTAGCGCACAAGTTTCTCGATGGCGCGCTGAACGTCGGCATGAATGCCCACGTCCTGTATCGTCTTTCGGGTGACCCCACGCTCAGCTCCACGGCCTTTCTCGCCGGCCAGAAGGTGACGTTGAATAGCGTCGCGGGTCAGGGCATTGGTGTGGACTTCGATCTGGGTGCCTATTACAAGTTGCCGTGGGCCCTACCTTTTTTCAAGAAGGTGTCGGTTGGCGGCTCGCTCAACAGCCTGATGCAAAGCACCTACCGTGTTGCGGGCAAGACGATCGTTAAAGCAGTTACCACTTCGCCTTTCGGCAACGACCGAACGGGCAGTCTCGGCGTGCGTGCCGATCTGCCGGACTTTCTCGTGACTTCTGATTCGCTGTTTGCCATCGAGTTTCAGGATATCGGCACCACGCGTCGACTTGCTTCGTTTTGGAAGAAGCTGCACCTTGGCGGCGAGACTCATCTGCTCGTCAAGATGCTCAGCGTGCGCGCTGGCTTCAACGAAGGCTATATCAGCGGTGGGCTGGGTTTGGATCTGCCGCTGTTCAAGTTTGATGTCGCGACTTACGGCGAAGAGCTGGGCGCCAATACGGGGCGCATCGAAGACCGCCGTTTCATTGCTCGCATTTCTTTCGATATTTAATTTTTTCGAACACATTGCAGTACATAAAGGCCGGGTCATGTCGACCCGGCCTTTTTTTATGATATGCGCAACGTTGAGCCACCAGTGCTGGGCCGCTTGCCATAAATCCAAAGTGCCGCCAGCAGGCCCAGCACCAGCACCTGAGAAAACACGGTTTCAAAGGTCGGATACAGGCCAAAGATGTCTGACCGAAATTGAAACGGAGCGGCCGTAATCGAAAGCGCCCCGGACTCTTGAAGACTGTGCAGGCCCTTGCCCGTCAGCACCATTGCCATGACAGCCATGAGTAGTGCCGAAATCGCGAAGATTTTGCGTATCGGAAGCCGGGCACTGTACTTGAGAATGGCCCAGGCAAAAATCAGCACGAACGCCAGCGACGTGAACACACCGGCTGCCATCGCAGCTCTTGAGCTTTCGCCACCCTCGAGCCAGACTGCCCGTAAAAAAAGCACTGTTTCAAACGCCTCGCGAAAGACGGCCATAAAGGATATCGCGGCCAGCCCCCAGAGATTCCTGCCTTCGAGCGCGGCCTTGAGCTTGCCGTCAATAAACGACTTCCAGCGGCCGATCTCGGTGCGGCTGTGTAGCCAGAAGCCGACGTACAATAACACGACCACCGCGAAAAGTGAGGTTACCGCCTCCATCATCTCGCGCTGCGCGCCGCTGATTCCCATGAGCCAGCCTGAAAATATCCAGGCCAGGCCGCCGCAGCCAAGCGCGGCGATCCAGCCGGCCTGTACCCACAACGCCGCCCGGCGCGAGCCCGAAGCTCGGATGACACCAAGTAAAGCAATGATGATGAATACGGCTTCGAAGCCTTCGCGAAGCAAGATAGCGCCGGCGGCCATGAATGAAAGGAGCGGCGACATTTCCTGATGGGTAATGATCTGCTCGGCCGCATCGATCTGTTTTATGGCGGCTTGAATCGCAACGTGCAGCTCGGGCAGGGGTTTGCGACCCTCGATCAGGCTACGCACCAACCCCATGCGAGTCTCTAATTCGATAACGGCGCCAGGGTCGTTGGCTTTGAGCCGGGGTTCGATTGGCTCGATACCTTCCAGATAGGCTTTTAAAGCCTTGGTTTTGGCTGAATCAAAGCGACCTGCGTGATATTCAACTTCGGCGCCTTGAAGATTGCCCCGGGCAATGGCCAGGGAGTTGCCCGAGTCGTCGTCTTCGGAATGAAGTCTGAGGGCGGCCAGCGCGAGCGACTGCTGCTGGTCATCGCCGGGCAGCAAAAATTTCAACTTCTCGTCGGAAGTGGTGGCGACGATTTTCAAGTTCCCCGCTGAAACGTCGATATCTGCCCCGGTAACGGGCTTGACGGCATGGCGCAGCGAAACGACGTAGAATGCGAGAAACCACGCTTCTTTATCAGATAGATTATGAAACGGCGCCATGGACGTGCCGGGCACGCCCAGTCGCACCGTATTGAACGCCTGAAACGGAGACAGCTCTTTCATGCGGGTTTCGTCATGAAAGTTTGCCGGCTTGGGACTCAGGGCGGCGGCGGCAGGACCGTCACCATGCCCGGTGGCGCCGTGGCAGCTGATGCAGTTTTGCTCAAACAGCTGCTTGCCACGGGCCAGGCTGGGCCATTTCGATGGCGAGATTTCAAGGCCGGTGAGCTTGATCAGCTGTGCCTGAATTTCGCGGGCAAGCTTGGCCACGGCCACCGCCTCGGCCTTGGAGCCAATCAGTCGGCTGAGCTGCTGCAGCTTGGTCTGGATTTCGGGAGTACCTTTGGTTTCGGCAAGAGCGGCATTGGTTTCAAGCGTCGAGGCGCTGAATTCGAGCTGCTCTTTATATTCGGATTGGCTGATGACCTTGCCGTGGGCCACGGCGCCGCCATAATCCTTGGCAAGATAATCGAGCAGATGCACGAGCAGGCGGGGAGACTGCTCGACTGGCTCGGCCAGGGCGGGGGCAGCGTCAGCGCCCGCGGCACCTAGAATGAAGAAAACCGATAGAATTGCAAAGCCGCGCATAATGTTCATATCTTTTAGTCCTGAATCAGATCTTCGACGTGTTTGATGCCTTCGTGCAGCAGCCGCTCAATGTGCTCGTCGTCGAGCGAGTAATAAGAGGTTCGTCCGTCTTTGCGAACCTTGACGAGTTTCAAATTGCGCAGCGTCCTGAGATGGTGGCTTACCGAGGGCTGGCTCATCTTGAGCAGCTGTGCGATGTCGCCCACGCAGAGCTCACCCTGCGAAAGCGTCCACACGATTTGAATGCGCGAGGAGTCGCCCAGGGCTTGAAAGGTCTCGGCCAGAAGCAGAAATATTTTTTTCTGCTTCATCTGCGCGATCAGGCGCGGATTGACGGAGTTTTGCGATTTGGAAGTGGGCTGGGGGCTGACGTTCAAATTCATATATGTACATATGCTTATATATTAAAGCGTGTCTCGTCAACTCCCGAAAAACGACACTCTTGAAGTCAGGCTAGCGCGCTTTTGCCGTCAGTACGTGCGTGACCAGGTCGATCAGCGCGCCCACGTCAAAGGGCTTGCCCAGGTGATGGTGGTCTTTTAATATACTGGCTGGGATATTGGCAATGTTGGCGCTCATCAAGATCACCGGCACATCCTTGAGCTTGGGGTTCGAGGCGAGTTCCAGAAGCACTTGATCGCCACCCATCTGAGGCATCTGCCAGTCCAGCAAGATAGCCTTCGGCGGACGGGCCTTTGCCAAAACGAGTCCTTCCTTGCCGGATAAAGCCAGGCGAACCTGATAGCCTTCGTCTTTCAAAAGGGTGAGCAGGGCGTCGCCAATATCCTCGTCGTCATCAATGATGAGAAGTGAATTCATGGCGCCTTCTGCGGGAGCGTCACGATGAAAGTGGTTCCCTGAGTACGAGTACTTTCGACCTGCACCTTGCCGCCGTGAGCTTCCACCACGCCGCAAACCAGGGTAAGCCCGAGCCCCCAGCCCCGTTCACCGCTGGCAATGGCCTGGGCGGTGCGGGAGTAGGGGCGGAACAATCCGTCCTGCTCGTCTTTCGTGAGATACGAACCCTGGTTGTGGACCGAAATCGTGACCAGCATCTTTTCAGCTAAAATCTTCACCGTAACCGGGGTGTAATCCGAACCATATTTGATGGCGTTGTTAGCCAGGTTTTCAATGACCCGCCGTAGCTGGCCAGCGCTCCAGAGGCCTGGGATTGGTTTGGTGGCTCTTAGCAAGAAGCGATTGCCGTGTACGGCGGTCAGGTCTTCGAGCAGCTCCTGCGTAATCGTTCGCAGGTCGCAGCTGCTCACCACCAATGGCAAAAGCTCGCCGGCGCGGATGCGATTTGCATCGAGCAGATTCTGAATCATCATATCGGCGCGGTCGATGTTTTTCAGAACCTTGATTCCAGTCGTC
>JBBRLF010000150.1:0-11535 GCA_038231515.1 candidate division WWE3 bacterium | reverse complement strand
CTCGTAGCCGCCCTTGGCGATAAATCCATCGATGCTCTCGCAGCTTGGGCCGCCCGTACGCGTGTCGGGATCCAGGACCATTCCGGCCTCGACTGCTTTTTCGCAGATCTCTTTTGGGGTACTACCCCAGCCACTTGGAAATTTGGTCAGGCGATTGAACATCGCCCCCACCAACGTGGCGGCCGCGCCGAGCTGCGTATCGCGCAAATCGGCCGCACACAGGTCGGCATGAGCCAGCTCGGCTTGCGCAAGATTGGCACCTCGCAAATCGGCGCCATTAAAGGCCACGCCATTAAGCTTGGCGCCGCTAAAATTAGCGCCCTTTAAACACGTGCGAACAAACTGAATAGGTCGATACTGAGTTGGCGTGCCATCGGCCAGGGGCTCTGGCGAATTTCCATCCATATCCATTCGACCCGACAAATCAATGCCTGGACCCATGTCGAAGCCAGCGGCATTGGTGTCCCAGAATGCTTGAGGTGACGAAGACTGCGAGGCGATAAGCCACGTCCTGAGATTCATGCGCTGGGTTGAAGTCTGGTAGTCAAAAGACGCAGCACTGAGGTCGCGTGCGCTGGCATAAGTATGGTCGCAGGCTGACGTGTCGCTATACGCTTGCGCAGGCTGGGCTGAAATACAAAAGAGAAACGCGCCAAAAAGCAGTATGGAACGATTACGCATGATCGAGGTCCCCCACCGGTAATTATACCAGAAAGACCTGCCTCACTATAAGCCACTGAAATCACATGCTAGTCAGACTGATAAAATCAGTGCAGGCGTACGGCTGAGGGCAAACCCAGCTCGCGGCGATAGATATTGCCATCGCTGATGATGTTGATGACCAAAGGCGAGGTATCAATTCTTGCGTGCTCGGGATGAGGGTTGGCACAGGCTTTGGCCAGCCTGCGAACATCTTTGGCCAAGGCAAACGCGGCACGCTGAGCTTTCATGCAGCTGCGAACCGCGACGTTCTGGGCAACCAGCGAGGCGCAGTAAGCGTCGATGCTTGCCGGAAGATCGTTGTTGGCGAAAATCGCAACGTAAGCTGGGACAAGCCCGCAGCCCCTGTCGGCGGCCAGGGCGGCGTCGAAGGCCTGCGCCTGATTAAGCTCGGCATCGGAATTTTTGAAAGCCAGGTCAGAGAGCATTACCGCCGACTGCGTGGGGCCTGCGGCCACCGGACTGGCCTGCACGGCGCCTGGCCCGCCCATTCCTGAGTCTTTGGAGCCTGAGCACCCTTGTGAGAAAGCTGCGGCAAGGATCAAGATTGAAAGTTTCCAGTGGTTTTTCGGCATAACGTCTCCATATAAATATATTCTGTTAACGTAGAGCAGAGCGGAACTTCATTTGTTGACCAAATCAGTCGGCCATCTATAGCTTAAAAGATCAATAACTTGCAAGATTTTACTGCACCGCGTTGTAAATCCATGAAAACACTGGTCTTTAACGCAGCTGGTGGCAACAGGCAGGGTCTTGATACAATAGCTTTTGGGGGATATTTCAATGTTCGGTTTAGCGATACTCGCCGTAGCTGGCGCGGCTTTGTCACACGCTGGACCTATGGGCTGCCATGTTGGACCGCAGGGTACCAGTATTCGCTCAAGCCTGGCTTGCGCCACCGCCTGGCGTAGTGAGAGCGCCCCCGTTTCTCAGTCCGAGTTCGATTACTCGACCTACTTTTTAAAGCAAAACCGTTCACATCCCTGGGACACCAGCGAAGACGACACCAGCACTCAGCGCCTGGACCTGACTCAAGGCAGCTGCCCTCAAATTATTCTGACCTCGATCAATGCGAACACGAATCAAGCCACGGCGTACTGCAAGGGCAAGCCGACTTCGACTTTTCTGGTAAACCTCGACTACCTGGCGTGCAATCAAAACCCGCGGACACATTTCGGTGGCCCGAACGCAAGCGCGAGCTGTCTGGCAGACTCGCCCCCCATTCTTAGCCCTGCGGCGCTTGTTGCCAAGGCCGCTTCTCAGAAAGCGGCAGACGAACTTCATCGCGCAGTCATGAGGCGCGCCAAAGCCAAGATTAAGGAAATTCATCGCAAGGCGCACGAAGACAACAAGCTGATCCTGGCCAAATATGAAGCGCTGCCGCCCGAGCAGCTCTACCCGGCCTTTGAGCGGGCCCGGGCCGCTGCCGTGAGCAACTACAAGGCGACAACGCGCGAGGTGGGCGAAAACTGCGATCGCGATAGTCTGAACAAGCCCGTAAAGGGGCGCACCCTCGACAGCAACTCCGACCTCGACCGGGCCGGACGAACCTGCCGACAGATGCTGGCCGAAAAGATGATGATCGAACGCTACATCAAGTTAGTGGCGACTCCCGCGCCCACCACCGAGCAGGAACGCCTGGCCGCCGGAATTCGGCTGCGCGATCTAGCCACCCAATCCAACCGTGTCTATGCCGCTTACGATCCTGACAAGATTAAACGTATCGCGCGACGGATAAAGTCTGGCGAAGGCCAGGACCTTGAAAATTCATTTCTTGCGATCGATGAGATGGTCAAAAGCATTGCGGCGGCGACCAAGCCTGATCCGAATCACACTCTGGACTCCAGTGAATCGCCACTGAGCTTTGCAGGTCTGGCTTTGCGGCAGCTGCTTTTTGACGGGCTGCCAGAAAAGGAACGGGAAAGTCTTGTGCCCAACTCGCGCACCGCAACGCCCACGGCAGGCCAGCTCAGCTACGTGCGGCGCAACGACTTTGAGCACTACGAGCTACACAACGGCTACGTGCTGGGCGGCAGCCGAATGGGCGGCATAAAGTCGGGCAACGGCGTGGACTGCTCGGACTTCATTACGCAGCTTACGATGAACAACTCCAAGGTGGGTTCGGCAAAAGCACCCGCGACGGCCGAACTGGTAGCGCTGGCCCGGGCACTTGCCCTGGGCGAACGCCCACCCAAGATCGACGGCTGGCCCGGCATGAATAAGTGCTTCGAGCCCGTGCACTTCGAACGCGGCGAGGCGCCCCAGCCTACCGACATCGTTGTCAAAGACGGTCACATCGTGATGGTCGACGCGTTTAACGCCAAAGACGGCACGATCAACACGCTTGAAGCAGCGGGCGTGGCCGTAAACACGGTAAAGGCCTACGAACGGCCACTCTACGAGCATTCCTGCCAAAGGATTGACCAGCAACCCATAGCCCGTGGCGACATCTACATCATCCGCCTTAAAGCGGACTGCCCGTTGATTCGTTACGACAACTAGCTTACGACAGTAACCATGACAGCCGCCCCCGAACCCCAACGCATCGTACATTGCAAGGACGCCTTAGGGTGGCTCGAAGCCCAAGAAACGCTCGCGGGCTGCTCGATCATTACCTCGATGCCTGATTTTTCAGAATTTCCACAGCTGTCGCTCGACGAATGGAAAGCCTGGTTCACCGCTGCCACCGCGCTGATCATGTCCCGCTGCCCCGACGACGGCGTTTCGATCTTTTATCAATCCGATATCAAGGTGGAAGGCGCGTGGGTCGACAAGGCTTACCTCGTCCAAAAGGCCGCCGAGCAGGTCGGCCACACTTTGCTTTGGCACAAAATCGTTTGTCGCAGCCAACCCGGTATAGTGACGTGGGGCCGGCCGGGTTATTCGCATCTGCTTTGTATTTCAAAGGGCGTGCGTATGAATCTGGATAAATCAAAAACCGATGTACTACCCGAGCCGGGTGATACGACGTGGAAGCGTGGCATGGGTAGTCAGGCCTGTCTGGCCGCCTGTCGCTTTGTAATGGATCACACGTCGACCCGCACGATAGTGGCGCCGTTTTGCGGCCACGGTAGCGTGCTTGCCGCAGCCAATAGCCTGGGCCTTGCTGCCATAGGTATTGAACGCAGTCCCAAACGAGCAGGAAAAGCCAGATTAGTGACTCTAGTAGGCGATTCATTTACAGATAGCGCCCAATAATTGAGACATAGATGCCGTAAAAAAATGATTTCTTGCGCCGGATGTCTTTGAGCATCTTGGTGGTGAACGGCGTGCTGCCACGCAGATCTTCGTCCAGGTTGGCACTTAGCTCGCGCACAAACACCGGATCATCCGTATAGGAGATTGCCTCGGAATTGTAAAATGAGGCGGCACGATCCAGATTGTCGCTGCCAAAAAAGGCCCAGCGTCCATCGAAGACTCCGCCTTTACGATGCAGCATACCCGGATGGCCCCAGGCTCGAAGATCAACCCCGGCTCGCAGCAGCACATCCACCTTCACGGCCATGCCCTCAAAAGTGGCGCGCTCGTCGGAGGACACGCCAGAGTTGGTCAGCACGGTCACCTGCACGCCGCGCGCACGTGCATCGAGCAGGGCACGCATCAACGAAACGTCGGGCACAAAATAGGGTGAGTAAAGCGTAACCGTATGCTTACTGGCGTGCACGGCCGCCAGATGCGCACTGAGCAGCCAGTGACCATCTTCGAACATGGGATTCTGCTGCAGCGGATAGACGCGCGACTTGCCATACGCGACGTACTTGCAGCTTTCAAATTTTGCGAGACCGTAAAGGCGCTCCAGAATTTCGGCGCCGTGCTTACCCTGATAGATTTTGCGAAATGGACGAATTTCCATGTTCGCGGTGTTGCGCCAGTTTTTAATAAAGCGATGATGGTACCAGCAGGCCGCGGGGCCGCTCACCTTGACGTCCAGGTCGTGCCAGCGCAGCGAATCGCGCGAGGCTTTGGCGTACCAGTTGGCATAGCCGCTGCCGCCCAGAATGACGTGCTCGCCGTCGACAATCAGCAGCTTTTCATGAAGCGACTCGCGAAAATAGGTAATGCCCCAGTTCCAGGGGTTGTACGAAAGCACGCGCGCGCCACAGGCCCGCAGCGCCTTTGCGTGTTTGAGAAAGGGCTTGGCCGCGCGATGATCGAGCAGCAGCCGCACCTCCACACCTGCCCGTGCTTTGGTACAGAGCAGCCCTGTGATCTCACGCGCGGCCGCATCATCATGATAGGAAAATGCCGAGATATAGATTGAGCGTTGGGCATGGGCAATCGTCTCCAGGCGCGAGGCCGTAAGACTTATTCCGTCGGGCAGCAGCTTCAGCGCATGCCCCCCAAGGGCGCGGCTGTCGAACCAGTCATCGCCGCCTTGCAACGGCAAAACGGCCGCAAACGAGGTCGAAAGCGCAAAAACCAGGACAACAACGACAAGCCAGTTGGGACGCACGGGGGTCAAAGTAAGATTCTCCTGCTTCCGCCAAATGCAAGCCAGGAGCCACGCCACAGCCAATCGGCCCTGCATACTGGACCGCGCACTGCCTTGAAAACAAGGCCCTTTCAGCCGCAGTAGTCTTACAAGAAGACCAAAGATGCACGCTCTCGCGACAAACAAGATCACCGACATTTTTTCCGGGGTGACTGCCGCTTAGACGCTTTTCAGCCCAGACTTGCGCTTTGTACCCCAACCGGGGTAATCGAAAAGCGCAATGCCAACACCATTAAGACTGCCTCGCCAGGTCGAAGCCGACCCTCGCTGCAAAGATATCGAAAACCTGCTTGCCCAGTCGCTGCAACCGCTGTGGGCCGATGGCACCCTGGCCATTCCCCACCTGATGTTCACGCCGGCGCTGGAGAAGGCCTTGAAGTTCGCCTTCGGCACCAAGCAGCTCGAGCGTGGCCTTGAGCACATAGATGTTCTTTTGAATGCCGAGCAAAAAGGCCAGATGATCATCCGCGAAAAAGAGCACACCGAGCCCGCCTACCGCGTCTCGCGTTTACTGATCATTCCCAACGAGTGTACCGAACGTTTTTATCGCACCTGCGAAGCCACGCTGTTTCACCACTCCGAACGGGTGCTGGGCCTGCGCGTGGATGTGTCGCACGAAAAGTTTGCCGCAAGCTTTCTGCCCGGCGAACACGTCAAGGTGCTGCTCGTCTCTGAGCGCGCGGCCGTGGCCAGCGTGCTGTTTTCGTTACTGGACCGCTAGCGCTGCGGCTGCAGCGCATCTGCCGCTGCACGCCAGCGTGCATGAAGCAGCCCCTTGGTTTTAAAAGCTACAATCTCTTGATGGTCGATAACCAGCATCGACTTGCCGTTGGCTCTCAAGACAAGAGTGAGCTGCACCACTGTTTTCTTTTCCCAGTTGGGATCCTGCCACGTCATTCGGATACGCCGGTTTTTTTTTCAGGGTCCGAATCTCGCCGTAAAACCCATCTTGGGTTTCGAACTGCGCGCCCGCTTTGATTTCGACGGGCGACAAGGGCTGAAACCAGATGGCCTGGCCTGCAGCTGAGACTAGGTAAGTCCATAGCTTGGCCACACTCACGGTGAACGACTTGGTGATCGTCGTCGTATACTGCCCTTTGAGGTTCTGACCCTCGATGCGCCGGCCAATGGCCAGCTCAAAGCCAAGGGTTACACCCTGCTGCCACCAGGGGCCCAGGCGATACTTCTTTTTGAGGTACGCCACGATCTCGGCGTGGGTCCACGACCTCGCCCCGGCCTTATCGAGCAGCTCGATCCACTTCACCCAGTGCTTGCCCGTGGCTTTGAAAACCGACTCGGTGCTGACGCGACCGACTAACTTGTAGGACTCGTCGTTGCTCCCAGACTCGTCGTTGCTCATAAGCGCTTCACCTCGAGCTGCGCGCCCAGCTCCAGGCGCAGTCGCTTTAGCTCCCGCGTGTCGTGGGCCTTCGGTGTTTCAGACTCGGCACCAAAACGCAGGCGCTGATACTCCTGCTGCCAGGTCAAAAAGACCGCCGCTGCCGCCGTATCCAACGTCCGTCCGCGACTGAGCTTAATCATGCGCAGATATTCCCGGCGCAGCACGCGATTGCCCGCAAAACGCCGAATGCGAAAAACCCAAAGCCCGCCAAAAATAGAACCGCCCGTGGCCAAAGCCAGCATTAGGATTACGCCCGCGTTGTCGGTTACAACTTTGCCAGAGATATTTTCCATAAATCCGGTACTGGCCTTTAATGTTTCAGACAAGGTCCGTGCCGATGCATTCAACGTACTGCCAAAGCCGTTAGCTTTGCCGTATCCCAAAATCCAGCGATCCCAAAACACTGACGCCGACCAGTAGCTCTCGCGTACCGAGTCAAACCAGCCCGACTCGACCAAAACCAACGGCGTGGGATCAAAGGGCGTCCAGCCACGTGAAGGTTCCCAGAACTCAACCCAAGCATGTGCATCGCTGTCTAAAATGGTAAGCACGCCCTGACTGGCATAACGGGTTACGCGATAACCCGCCACCAGCCGCGTGGGCACGTTGGCTAATCTTAGCAGGAGTGCCGCCGAGGTCGAGAACAGCTCGCAGCTGCCTTTTTGCTCGTTGAGCAGAAAGTTTGAAATTACACCGCTGGTATCGGCGGCGGCAGGCTGCGGCTCAAGTGAGCCACGAAACCCGGTGGAGTAGAAACGCAGCAGTGCTTGCACTTTCTGACTGGGCGTAGTGGCATTCCTGAAAATCTTCTGCGCCAGCGGCAACAGCTTCGACGACCGCAGCTCAGCCGGCACCCGCACGTGCAGCTCCAGCGGCGGCTCAGACGCATTAGGACTCCGATAGCCTGAATCAAGGGCAAGCTGATAGTGCTCGGAATCTGAAACCTGGGTTATGCGGCCGGTATAGGGTAACAGCAGCTGATTCCTGAGATGCGGCTGTACGGCAATCTCGTAATCGCCCCGCCCGCCACGTGTGGTGGAGCGCGCCGCTCGCAGCTTGCTTGAACGTGGCACCCAGCGGCTGCCGTCGAACAACTCCAGATCACTGCCTCTGAGAAGATGCAGTGGCATGACCGAACCCGGGTCGGGGGCGTCAGCACGAAGCGAGGTGATACTCAGCGCCGGACGATAAGTTTTATGCAGCGCATTTGCCGCCGCGCTGGGCGTGACCTCGACGTTGTTGCGATACCCGATTGAGGAAAATCCCGCGTCGTCGCTGTTCTGGCGCCAGGTGCTGCGCGGAAGCAGCGGAAACAGGGCCAGGCTTACGACAAAAACCGCGAGCGAAACTCCGATCATGTTTTTGAGAAACCCGGGCGGAATATCCACCTCGCGGCGCTCGGGATATTGCTCCAGAAACTTTGCCTCGAGAAAAGCCGTGGCGATGTAAATCGAGGTGATGACGAAAACCAGCAGAATCATCGGAAAAAGATAAAAGTCAGTAGTCAGCGCGGCGGCCAGCACCACATTTATAAAGCTCATCGCCAGCCGCAGAACTCGGTCGCGCACATTTTCGGGGCCAAGCCAAAGCAAGGCGTGTACAACAATGGCCACGTGAGCTGCTGAAAGCAAGGGATGGTAACGGTAGTGCAACGTCGCAAACACCGCACAGCCCAAGGCAGCCACGATGCACGAAAGCAGCGCCCAGCGCGCCCCGATGCGTACGCGCAGCAGGCGAAGCCCCACGGCCACGGCCAGCACTGCGAAAAACTGTGGATTGACTTCGCCCGTGCCAAAAAGGGCAAGCAGGCTTAAAACATCCAAACACCATAGCGTGCGGCGCCCCAGGCTTGAGGCTGTCATGATTTACCCTCGGCCCGCGCCCCAGCCAGGTAGTCCAACACTGCCTTGTAGCCGCTGACTCGTGTGGTGTTTGCGTGGCTTACTGCCACCAGCCGCACGTCGCCTTCGGCAGCTCTTCCACTGCGATAGACCGAGGTGGCCAGCCGGCAGATTTCTTTTTCAAAGGCCTCGCTACCGGGTACGCGCAAATCGAGGCGCAGCAGCGTGTCGGGATTTTCCTCAACTTTTTTTCGAACAACGGGCTCAGTGCCCTTGCCGCTCAGCGTCCACACGATCAAGCGCGCGTCGTCGTCGGAGTTGTATAGTCGCACCTCGGCGTCGGCCGCAGCAGTGCCCAGTCGCAACGCCTCTGCGTTGGTCGCTCGCAAAGCTGCGCCCCTGGCGGGCCACACCATGCGAACTCCGCTCTGGGGCAAAATGCGCACCTTGCGCGCAAAACCAAAAGGGCCGGCCGTAGCTACGCCCAGCCCCTGCCATTCGTGCACGCCCCGCGCGACGAAGACGCGCGTGCTGACCAGCGCACTGTTGGATTCGGCTTCAACCTTGGGCACCAGTGCCAGGGGTAGAAACTCGCCCCCGGAATATTCCAATATCTCGATACAGAAAAATGGCAACCGACTGTGGTTTCGTACCCGTAGCTCGTCACGCACACCATGGGCGGCAATGGCCTGGCGACGCACCAGCGTTACCTCGATGGACGAGATCGCCTTTTCAGACAGCACGCCCGAAAGAATCATTCCGCCCAGCAGCAGGCACTCGATGAGATAGAGCACGTTGTTGCCACTGGCGATTGACACCACGCCAAGCGCGATCGTCAGTACGATGTACCAGTAGCCCGACTTGGTGACGTATAAGCGGCGCATGCGTTCGGAGCTTCCTTAAACCGGCGCGGGGGTTGAGGCGACCACTTCTTTGAGCACGGTGCTTCGATCTGCAATCGAGATATCTTCTTCGTAAAAAAACAGACGATGGCCCAAGGCGGGTTCGGCCAGATCGGTGATCTCAAGTGGCGTGACGAACTCACGTCCACGCACCAAGGCCAGGGCGCGGGCGCAGGCCAGCAGCTGCAGGCCCGCACGTACCGAGGCCCCAGCCGAAACCCGCGGGTGCTCAACAGTCTTGCGCACCAACGCCGCGACAAATTCGATAACGCTTTTTTCGACGTGGGTTTTGGCAGCCAGCGTGCGCAAGGCCACGGCCTGGCCGGGTTCGAGCACCGCGGCTTTACCGGCACCTGTTCGATCTGCTGACGAGTTCTTATAAATTTCAAGCTCTTCACTTACGCCCGGCCGCTGGATGTGCAGCTTGAGCATGAACCGATCGAGCTGACTTTCGGTAAGCCGATACACGCCGCGCGACTCAAATGGGTTTTGGGTGGCCAGCACGAAAAAGGGATCGGGCACCACATGCGTGTGACCATCGACGGTAACCGTGGCCTCGGCCATGGCTTCAAGCAGGGCCGACTGGGTTTTGGGCGGCGTGCGATTGAGCTCGTCAGCCAAAACCACATTGGCAAAAATGGGGCCCTTGCGAAATTCAAACTCAGTAGCGCCAGGTACCAGACGCATGACGCCCACGATATCGCTGGGCAGCAGATCGCTGGTCATCTGGATGCGTCGAAACTCCCCGCCAAACGCACGCGCAAAAGTTTTGGCAAGTTCAGTTTTACCCGTGCCCGGCAAGCCTTCGAGCAAAACATGACCACCGGCCAGAAACGCCGACAGCGTAAGCTCGATGGTTTTTTCAGAGCCCCGAATATTTTTTTGAATGGCGGCTTTTAGCTCCGCCAGCTTGTTTTGCATCAAGCCTGGAGTGTAGCTACTTTGCTTTTTTCTTACCAGCCGATTCTTCCTTGGCCGTGATGGTCGCTGCACTCATCTGGTACTCCACCGTGGCCTTTGAGCCTACCTTCGGGTCGCCCGTGACCTTGGTGTCTTTATCGCGCGCAATTTCAAACTTCTCTTTGCCTTTCATGACCGTAATCTTGGAATCAGTGGCTTCCAAAACCTGGCCGGTAACTTGATAAGACTTGGCAGCCAGGGCCGAGGCCGAAAGGACAAGACTGGAGAGTGCGAGAAGGCAAAACGTGTTTTTGATTTTCATGAGAAAGGCTCCTGTAAGTAAGCGAAAATTAGCACCCAAGGCCTGGCTTGACCAATAAAAAGGGAACGAGACGGGGCCGGACAGGTCAAAGCGAAGCCGGGGCCCGCGAGAACCTCAGCTTGATCACCTGCAACCCGCTTTGCAGCTTGGCCAGCATGCCCTGTGTTTCGCCCCCGCTATTGATCTGACTGCGCACGTCCTTGATTGAGCTGAGCACGTTTTCAAAATCCTGCTTGCGTGTGCCGTAGCCAAGTTTTTCGGCCAGCACCAGCTGGCTATTGGCGTCGTTGAGCAGCTGATTCGCCTGTTTTTTGTCGATCTTCTTTTCCTGAGCCTGCCGACTTACCTCGGCAACCAAAGCTTCGGCCCGAATAACGGGCAGCGGAATCACGCGTTCGGTGAGCACCAGGCTGTTGAGCGCACCCAGAAGCTGGGTTCGCGCATCGGCCGTCTTGCCCTGGTCAATCAGCGTCATCGTCTTGCGAATTGCAGGGGGATAACTTGCCACGGGAATGTTAACCATACTCAGATCGATTTCGCTGGCGAAGTCGCGCAGTAACAGACGCGCCGGCTGATAACGCCCCGTCTTGACGAAGTCCTTGATGGCCCCGGTAATTTTGCTCAAGGTTGCGGGTTCGACATTCAAGTCGATAATACGCACGTCAGCCGAGAGCGGCACTAACGCAACCGAAGGATGGCCCGACAGCACCAGATCCAGCTTGCTCAACGCGCCTTCGAGCACCGTCTTGGCCTGCTTGGCATCATTCTTATCGAGTAGCTCCATCGCCTGCGCAGTCTGCTGCACAGCGCTTAACGCATCTTTATCCGGCCTTCCCTTGGACTCCTGCGCAACCTGCGCCATCTCGCTTTCAATTCTTTGGCGCGCCAGATGTTTGGAAGGCTCGGTCAGATTTTGCCCGCTGTCTTTGATTATGGGTGGACTCTGGGCCGAATCT
>JBBRLF010000149.1:0-11547 GCA_038231515.1 candidate division WWE3 bacterium | reverse complement strand
GGGTGCTTGGCAAAGATTCAGCCGCCAGCGCCCTGAGACACCGAATCACGGTGGACTCCTGGGATATCGGGCACGCCAGCGAAACTCTGAGCGTCGATGAAGAGCACGTCTTTCGCGCCCTCATCCCCAATGAGACCAATGTAAGGCTGGCGGTGAAACCCGGGCGCCTTGGCTATGCCTGGCTGCGCTCGATTCGTATCGAGCCGCCGCTGGCTCCGCCGCCGGGTGTGACGGCCCCTGGCAAGACTACTGCGCCCGTGCGCTCACATCGCTAACATCGCGTCAGTCCAAACATCCAGCAGCTCTCCTAAATGCTGCGGCAGCTCGAATTCTGAAATCGCGGTCAGATCTTTACTCAACGTGCCGATGATTTTTTTTTGCAGCTGCTTGCCCAGCACCCCGCGCAGCATGCCCAGGAATTTTGGCTCCGCCACCAGAATCAGCGCGTCGAACTTGTCTTGATTGCGACCCTGCTCCAGGGTCGTGGCCAGAGTGCGGGCAAAGTTTTCAGCCAAATGATCGTGAGCGGTTCGCTCGGAATCCGTTGCGGCGCGCGCGCCCCCCCGAGCACTTACTTTAAAAACCCGGCCAGCTTTGTCACTTTCCAGCTCGCGGTCGGGCAGCCGTGCTTCAGCAAATGAATAGCTCTGCGCCAAATCCAATGGCGCGCCCGGCCCACGGCTTTGAAACAATCGGGCTCCCGTGCGATGGGCAACCAAAATCCAGGTCAACATAACCCACTTGGGAATGCAGTTCCCAGACCAGCGCATTGTGTCGAGACAGCAACGCAAACAGGCGGTAATCTTGTCCTGCTATGAACAATACCAGAAAACCAGTCGGGGGAATTCCCTCAGTCGTTGAAATGTTGCAGCTGCTGGAGCCGGCCGCGCGCAAAAAAATTCTGCTCAACATCGCCCAGCGCGATCCCGGCCTGGCTCAGAAAATCGAGGCCGATCTTTTTTCTTTTGAAGATCTGATTTGCCTGTCACCGATGATGACGCAAACCTTGCTGCGCGAGGTTTCGCAGCCCACGCTCTTACTTGCTCTGCGCAATGCCTCGGGTGCTTTGAAAGAACATCTGTTTGCAAACATGTCGCAGCGGGCGGCGGTGATTTTGAAAGATGAGCTGGCGGCGCAAACCCCCAAAAGATTGGCGGATGTTCAGGCGGCGCAGGATGAAATCATGGGCGTGGCCAAAAACTCGAGGGCGAAGGCAAGCTGCTCCTTAAAAAAGGATAACCCCGGCAACCGAAAGGCTCGGCTTGCTAACTCACAATCATCGCCGCGAACTTCGCCGGTTCAATATTCCCGCCACTCAAAATGCAAATCGTATCGCCCGCCCAGGGCCCAAGCTTGCCCGCCAGCAGTGCGGCAACCCCCACTGCGCCACCCGGCTCCACCACGAGCTTTTGCTCCAGCGCCAAGGTTCGCACCGCCGTGCGAATCTCATCTTCTTCAACATTCACCACCTCATCAACAAAACGCCTGATGAGCGAAAACGTATTTTCGCCCGGCGCCGACGCCGTTAGCGCATCGGCAATCGTGGCAATCGATTCTGCCTTCACAAGCTTGCCCGCCTGAAACGAGCGGCTAAGCGAACCATTTCCTGCGGGCTGCACTCCCACAACGCGGCAGCCCGGGCGCGCGCGTTTAAGAACGGCTGAAATACCGGCCAGCATGCCGCCGCCGCTGCCGCCAACGACAACGCGAAAATTTCCTGGGAGCTGCTCGAGCAGCTCTTCGGCCAGCGTGGCGTCGCCCGCGATGGTTTCAAGGCTGTCGTAGGGATGGAGCAAAACCCGGCCGGTCTCGCGTTGCAGCTTATGGGTCAGCTCCCAGCGCGCTTCGAAGCTGGGCTCGCTCAATACAACCTCGCCACCAAAAAGCCTGGTGCGTTCAATCTTGTACGGCGAGGTGTGCGACGGCATCACAATTTGGGCACTCACGCCAAAGGTACGAGCGGCATAGGCCACGGCCTGCGCAAAATTTCCGGAAGACGACGCAATCACGCCTTTGGCGCGGGCCTCGTCAAGATGGGCGATCAGGCCATTGAATGCCGGGCGCACCTTGAAAGCCCCTGTGGGCTGCTGGGTCTCGAGTTTCAGCCACACTTTCAGGTGGTCCGAGCGCACCAGCGGTGTCTTCAAAAGATACGGTGCAATTCGCGCGCGCGCGGTGGCGACATCGTCAGCTGAAATTTCCATGAGTTGAAGTTAGCGCAACTTCAGCAAGTTATTGAATCTATTCTTTATTTGACATACTGCGTCACGCGGGCTATGTTGGCGGCCGCCATGCCTACCCCTCAGCTCATTTTGTCTGCTTTATCCCTGCTTTTCGTGCCGTTGCTGACGGCTGCAGGCTCGTCCTCAACTGCGGTACTGCCCACCCTCGACCCCGGCGCCTGCCCTGCGATTCAGGTCTGCAGCAACCGCGGCTGCGCGGAGCCTCTGCAAGATGGCTCCGTCAAATTTATCGATTTTCACGGCGTCCGCATTCCGCAAACCACCACGAACTATCCTCTGGTCAACGCCGGTCTGCATTTTCTGGCGCGCTACCAGTCTGAAGAATTTCTGCTCACCGCCTTACAGGCGATCTGCCAGCCGCGCAACAGCGCACCCGTCACTTGCGAGCAAAGCGTGGCCGCGGGCCAGATGCGCGGCAGCGCGACGGACTTCGATGTTTTTGAAATTTGGAACTCCGTGGGCTATGTACCAGGAGCCAGGTCGGATTCGTCAGCGACTCGCCAGCTCGAGTCGTGCCGCGAGTACGCGCGTATCGGACGCAATGTGGCCGACGCGCTGCTGCCCGAGGTGGCGCTGCAGTCCAACAGCTATTCCGAAGAAGGCATTCATGTGCGGGTGAATCTGATGAAGCTGTTTTCGTTTCATCCGATTATCGAGGGCAACTGCCAACAGACGTCAGACACCGAGCAGCTTGTGGAAAAGCAATGCTCGGGGCTGCACGCCTATTTTGACGATATGAAGTTCGCGCTGCTGCTGAGTGACAAGCTGGCCAGCGACGGCAAAACCGCCAAGGCCTGGGACCTCGTACGCGCCACCGACCGCTCAACATTTCTGCTGGCGGCCCTGGCCGTAGCTACGCCCCACACGGGTAAAGACGGACAAGGCCCTTTCCTCTCGTCGCTGGCCCATCTGCTGACCGACGACTGGACCGCACTTCGTGCGGCAATTCAAAAGGCACTGTGAGCGCCGGCAGAACTCTGCGTTCCAATTAGAACACGAACCCCGCCGGCGCCCCCGTCACCCTTTAATTTGGAGGAATGCAGTGCAATTGCTTTTACGCGATCAACTTCAGAGCCATCATGCCGTTCGAATTCGCCTGAGCGAGCATCGCGGTACCAGCCTGCATGAGGATGTTACGCTTCGCAAGTTCGGACGATTCCGATGCGACGTCAACGTCGCGGATACGGCTATTGGCTGCTGACAAGTTCTCATCAGCGATTGCCAAGTTGTTGATCGTGGACTGGAGCCGGTTTTGCAACGCGCCGAATTCGGCGCGGTTGTCGTTGACCATGCGGATCGCGTCGTCGAGCTTGCTCAGATTGGTCTGTGCATCAAGCTTCGTGGTCACCGTCAAGCCCGTCAAACCGAGCTTGCCAACCGTTGCGTCTGCCTTGGTCGTGTCATACACCATCCGGTCCTGCTCCGGATTATTCTTGGTGCCGACCTGGAACTCGAGCGCGCCTCCGGTTCCGTTCAACAGATCTTTGCCGTTGAACCGGGTAACTTCCGAGATGCGTCCCATTTCCTGAACGAGGTTTTGAACTTCTTTGTTGGAAAAACCTCTTTCAACATCGCCGACGGTATCTGATGCAGCTTGCATCGAGAGTTCGCGCAAGCGAATCAGGATGTTCTGAATTTCATTCAAGCCGCCTTCAGCAGTTTGAATGAGTGAAATACCATCGTTCGCGTTGCGGTTAGCCTGACGCAATGACCGGATTTCCGCTTTTAACTTTTCGGAAATCGCGAGCCCTGCGGCATCGTCCCCAGCGCGAGTGATGCGTTCACCGGCCGATAATTTTTCGAGTGATTTATTCTGTGCTTCACGATTAAGATTCAACGTGCGCTGAGCCGCTAAGCTCTGCACGTTAGTAGCAATTCTGAAACCCATACCCCTATCCTCCAAAACTAAAACGTGGGTCGTTTACTTCATCCAATGAAGTATGGTTTTCGGCGTCCTGTTCCTAGAAGCCCCAGCCAGATGATCTATTCCAGATCTTCGTCGTTCGGGTGACGTCTGCCTGTGACTTCCAATGTCTTTTAGTTCGGTATTGGGTGGGGAATCTTAATGAAAAAAAACGAGCAGGTCAGTCGTAAACACTTAATCTCAATAGACTATTGATTTAGTCAGGTATTATTGGCGAGATTGTTTTCCGGAATTCTTGAAGTGAATTCGAGATGATGGACGTCTTTGTTTCTGAATTGCCCACAACCAGGTCTATACGCGCAGCATGAAGTAGCAGGCGAAAAATGCCATATTTTTGGCGGATAAAAAGGTTATGTCGTCCATCGCCGTGGGTCGTATCGCCAATAATCGGATGGGAAATGGAAGCCATGTGGCGCCGAATCTGGTGCCGGCGTCCGGTGAGTGGTGTCACCTCTACCAAGGAGTAGCGGGCCGAGGCATACTTGCCGACGGCAAAAGGCAGCTCGGCCGTGGCCAGCCTACGGTAGCGGGTGTGAGCCTCGCAGTACGGGCTGGCGTTGTTTTCGAAGTTTTTACGCAGGGGCTTATCAATTTCTCCAGCTTCCGGCGTATGCCCGCGTACCAGCGCAATGTAAGTTTTTGTCACTGCCCTATCGCGAAAGAGTTTCGCGAGCTCGCCAGCCGTTGTTGGATTAAAAGCGAAAAGCACGATTCCCGAGGTGGCGCGGTCGAGGCGATGAATGGGATGCACCCACTGGTCCAGCTGCGCGCGCAACAGCGACACACAGCTCTCGCGCTCGGTCGAAAGCGTGCTGCGATGAACCAGCAGCCCGCTGGGCTTGTCTATGGCCACGAAATCAGGAGTGCGGTGCAAGATAGGCAACATTGAACAATGGAGTTCCCATATTCCCGGCCAAAGATCGAGCGCAATCCTGTCGCAGAATGCGGCGCGGGCTGCAGCAGTGCCACAGCTTGAGGCGCGCTAATACCCCGAAAACTCATGCTTTTCGCATGGCACTTTTGTTGTAACTCCCCTGTCCAATGGAGGTGAGGTTATGAAAACCATCACGAAAACGGCATCGTTCGTCTTTAGATTTCTCTTGGTGTCTCTCTCGCTTGGCGCAAGCTGTGCCTTCGCACAAACTCTCGAAGAGAGCCGCCAAGCCGTTAAAGCGCAGAAACAGGTAGTCCACTCCGACCGCGAAAAGCTCAAATCCGACGTCACCGCCTACGGCAAGCACAGCGAGCAGGCCAAAGCCGACCGCACTCAGCTGCGCAACGATCGTATGAAGCTTGAGCAGGCCCGGAGCCAAGCCCACGCGGCCCACAAAAAGCAAGGCTGACTCCCCCTCACCTTTGCTGCTGTTCAGACACGCCACCACCATATATAAGGTGGTGGCGTGCTCAACCTCATCGATGTCTCCAAGCAATACGGCTCAAAAATTCTTTTCCAAGGCGCTTCAGCGTTTATCGGAAGCCGGTCACGCGTGGCCCTTATCGGTCCAAACGGTGCGGGCAAAACGACGCTGATCCGAATCTTGCTGGGAATGGAGTCGCCCGACACCGGCCGGGTTTCAAAAACCAAGCACATGGCCATTGGTCATCTTGCGCAGGAAGTTCCCAAAGGCAGTGAACGCTCGGTGCTCCAGGAGGCCATGCGCCTCGATGGTCGACTCGAAGAGCTGACCCAGGCGCGCCAGGAACTTGAAGCGCGTTTTGAAGCCATGGGCCAGCCGGGGCATGCTGACGAAGGCGCCGCTTCTGGACATGAGTCTGACCTCGAACGCTATGGCCGCGTGCTCGAAGAGCTTGAGCACCTGGACGAGTACCGGCTTGAGGCGCGAGCCAAAGAAATTCTCACCGGCATGGGCTTCAAACCCACCGATTACAACCGCAAGTTAACCGAGTTCAGCGGCGGCTGGCTCATGCGCGTCGCACTTTCGCGCGTGCTGCTCATGGATCCGGATCTACTCTTACTTGACGAGCCGACCAACCATCTGGATCTGGAATCACTCTTGTGGCTCGAAGAATTTTTGGGCGCTTACCAGGGCGCCATGTTGCTCGTCTCGCATGACCGGGCATTTTTGAATCGCATGGTCACCGAAGTGCTCGAAATCGACCAGATGAAGCTTACGACCTACAAGGGCAATATCGACTCTTACGTCCTACAAAAAGAAGAGCGTCTCACAATCCTGCGCGGCCAGTACGCCGGTCAGCAGGCCAAGATTGCCGAAATCGAAGCATTTGTGGAACGTTTCGGCGCCAAAGCCACCAAAGCCCGCCAGGCCCAGAGCAAGCTCAAGCAGTTGGACAAGATGGAACGCATCGCGCTGCCCGAGGCGCGCTCCAACGTGCGGTTTCGCTTCCCGCCTGCGCCCCATAGCGGAAAAGAAGTGGTCACCGTCAAGAACGCGCAGATGGCGTACGGCAATAAGGTTATCTTTCGCGACCTGGACTGGATCGTGCCGCGCGGTGCCCGCGTGGCTATCGTGGGCGTGAATGGCGCCGGCAAAACCACGCTCCTGCGCCTGCTGGCCGGAGCGCTTGCCCCCACGGGCGGCGAGGTAAAACTGGGTCACCAAGTCCAGGTGGGCTACTACGCCCAGCTGCAGGCCGAAGCCCTCGACCTGAGCAAATCCATCTTCGAAGAGCTGCGCGCCACGGCTCCGGAAATGGGGCTGACGCAGGTTCGCGCCATTGGCGGCGCCTTTCTTTTTTCGGGCGACGCCATCGAGAAAAAAATCCGCGTACTGTCGGGCGGCGAAAAAGCGCGCGTGGCCCTGGCCAAGCTGCTGCTGACGCCGGCAAATTTTCTGATTCTTGACGAACCCACCAACCATCTCGACGTCGAATCGCGTGGTGTTCTGCTCGATGCGCTCCAGGATTACGAAGGCACGCTCTGCCTGATCTCCCATGACCGCGAGTTCGTGGGCCCGCTCGTCGATACGGTTCTCGAAATCGAACCCGGCGAAGCAGGCTCGCGTGTGATTCCGCTGCTCGGAAGTTACGACGAGTACCTGGCGCGCAAGGTGCGCGAGGCTTCCCAGTCGGTCAAAAAGCCGTCGGGCGCCGGTGGCAAAAACCCGGCAAAGGCCAAGGGCGCGCCCCCGGCAGCGTCCCCAGCCGCGTCCAATAATACGGCGCCTCAGGCGGGCGCTCCAAAACCCGGCCTCTCCAACAACCAGCGCCGCAACTGGGAAAAAGAACGCGACAAGCTCGAAGGCGAAATCGCACAGCTCGAAAAAAAGCAGGCCGAGCTGCATCGAGTTTTGGCCGAACCCGGCACCTACGAAGATAAAGCCAAAACCCTGGAGTGCGTCCAGCAGCAGCAGGCAATCACCAGTGGAATGGGCCAGAAGCTGTCCCGCTGGGAAGAGCTGTGCTCGCTTTTGGAATAGAACCAGGCATGAACATCGTCGAGATCATCACCATTGGCCGCGAAATTCTGGACGGACGTGTCGTCGACACCAACTCGGTGGCCATTGCTGAAATTCTACGGCCGCTGGGCCTTACGCCTCGCTTTGGCCAACGCGTCGATGACAGCATCGAGCGCATCATCGATGCCTTCCTCATCGCAAGCCAGCGCAGCCACCTGATACTGGTCACCGGCGGCCTGGGCCCAACGTCAGATGACCTGACCGCGCAGGCCTTCGCGCAGTTTTTGGGTGAGCCGCTCGTGCTCAATCAGCCGGCGCTGGATCAGATCACCGCATATTTCAAACGAGCGGGCCGTGAGCTGCTTGAGGTGCAAAAAAAGCAGGCCTTCGTGCCGCAGTCCTGTTTCATCCTCGAGAACAAACAAGGCACGGCACCGGGCTTCGGCCTGGATCAGGGCCAGACCGCCTGGTATTTCATGCCAGGCGTGCCCAGCGAAATGATTCGCATGCTGCGCGAGCAGATTGCGCCGCGGCTGGCGACCATTCCCGTACTCGCGCGCACGTGGGCCACTCAGTTCGTTTCAGAGGGTCAACTCCAAGAAACGCTCACGCCGCTCGAAAAAAATCTGCCCCCGGGCTTCGAGGTCACCTACCGCACCCGTTTTCCGGAAAATCATATCGGGCTCGTTGCGGTCAATACCACGCCGCAAGCGGCGACACTGTTTGAACAGTCGGCAGCCGAAATTTCGCGGCTGCTGGGCGACCATGTTTTCACAGTTGCCCAAGGCAACGAACCGCTCAAATCCCTTGAGCAGGTTGTCGTCGAACGCGCCCTTGCCGCAAACTGCTGCGTGTCCACCGTCGAGTCGTGCACGGGCGGGCTGATTGCACATCGTCTCACCAACGTTGCAGGCGCCTCGAAAATTTTCTGGGGCTCCTCGCTCGTCTACGACAACTCGGCCAAAGAGGCGCTGGGGGTACCTGCCACCCTGCTTAAAACACATGGCGCAGTAAGCCGCGAAGTCGCGACGTGTCTTGCCGAGCAGGGTCTGAAAAAAGTGCTCGAACACGGCGGGGTTACCGCCACGGGCACGCCGCTGTGCATTTCAACCACGGGCATTACCGGGCCCGCCGGCGGTACCGCAACCAAACCCGTCGGCCTGTGCTTTATCGCCCTGGCCACGCCTGGCAAAGCAACCGTGGTGCAAGAGCTGCACGGGCGCAGCGTGTGGACGCGCGATTATCAGAAAACCTTCTTTGCGCAAAGTGCGCTGGAGCTGTTGCGCCGCGCTCTCCATTAAGCTCCCTGCCTTGACACCTGGCATAGAGAGTCCTAGCGTTTATTCCACGAGGAATCACCATGATCAGGCTGCTTACCGGCATCGCAAGCGTAGCTCTACTGCTCACAAGTACCGCGTTCGCGCGCGAGGGCACGCTGCAGGAATATCATGGGCTGTATGTGATGAACCTGTACGGCTCGCGCACCGAAATGGCGGCCCAGCACGGCAAGCTGATTCGCGACCGCCTCGCTGAAACCGCCCTGCCCTTTTTTGCCAACAAGATTCACAACTCGATCAGGCAGACTTACATCATCAAGGATTTTCCGGCGCTTGCGGGGCCAGCCCTTGCCGCCATTGACTTCTGGGTCACCCGTCCTCTGCGCCGGGCGCTGCCTAAGGAAGATCGCGAAGTCATGAAGGCATTTGCCGCCGCTGCCAAATATCCGGTGAACCTCGCTTTGAATGCCAGCGTAGTTCCCGATGTCGGCCAGTGGCTGACGACCACGATATTTCACAAGAACAAGGTGCTCGACGGCGCCTTTGGCGGTAATGGCGCGTTTGGGTGCTCAAGCTTCGTCTTGCCCAGCCCCGCAGGCCTCGTGCACGCCCGAAATCTGGATTACGAAAGCTACGGAATTTTCGACAGGTACCCTACCGTCATTTATTTTCACCCCGACCGGCCCGGCAAGCAAAACTACGTCAGCATCTCGTCGCTGGGCATTCACACCGCCGGCATTACTGCCACCAACGAGTCGGGCCTGACCGTCGAGCTGCATCAGACGTTTGTCGCGGCGGTATCACGCACGGGCACACCCATCATTGCCACTACCGAGCGGGTGATTCGCGACGCGCACAACTTCGACGAGGCCATGCAAATACTAAAGACGGCCAAGTACGCCGGGTCGTGGGCCATTGTCGTCTCGTCTGCCAAAGAAAACCGCGCCGCCGTCGTGGAAGTTTCGGCCGAGGGCGCCGAGATTCGCGAGATGACCGGTAAATACCTGGTCATGACCAACCACGTTTTTACCGCGCTCATGAAGAAACGTGAATATTCCGTCAACTACAGCTCGTATCAGGAAACGCACGAACGCTATACGCTGCTCGACCGCCTGGCTCACGATATGTCGCAAACCGGACGCACCGATGTGCAGTCGGCCATCGACCTCATCTCCAATGGTCCGGTCGCGAAGCTCAATAACATTCAAAGTGTTGTATTCATGCCACGCCAGAACGCCATCTTCGTCGGCGTGCCCGCCCTGGAAGACACCGAGCCGGCCAATGGCAACTTCGTGGCCTTGCCCTTAAACGGCGACTTCGAGACGTTCGATGCCATGCCCGATCTACCGCGCTCACAGCCGCTGGCGCTCAATCGCATGAAGGCGCATTCGCTTCGGCGCCACGCCTCGGCGCTGGCCACCGAAGAATCAAAATTCGTCCAGGCCGCGGGCCTGCTAATCCAAGCCGCAGCGCTCGAGCCCTCCAACGCCGAATACGTACTGCTCACCGCCCTCAGCTACTTTCGCGCGGCCCCCGGCTTGAAGAACGAAACCGCACGCCGAGTCATGGCCGCGCGGGCCAATGAGCTTCTTCTCACTGCTTCGACCCGCAACCCTTCCAAATACCAGGAAAGCATCATCCGACTTTTCCGCGGACGTTATCTCGACAGCCTGGCCACCAAGGATGCCCGCGTCGAGGCACTACACCAGTACTCGCTGGTGGATACCACTTTTTCGAAACCGCTGCGTGAAGCCGTGGCAGCCGATATCAAGTCGAGCTACGAAACGCGGGACTTTCGAAAGATCACGATCGATTACCTGCACGGCGATCTCTACCGCTTCTAGACGGGGGACGGGGACAGAGTGGAGATCGGAGCCCGGAGATCTACACTCTATCCCCAAGCGCCCCATCAACTTCCAGGCCGGCCATCCACAAACAGCCGCCAAAATGGCTTTGGTAAATCGCGCCATTTTTCCGCCGTATTCGTCCAGTGGTGAGCGTTGATGACCTGATCAAAGTCATACGCATTATAGGTCAGCCAAAACAGCGTGCGCGGCAAGGGCCGTCCTAAAGCAATCGCCTTCCGGGACTCATCAAGGAAGTAGATAAACGCTTTTGCCGAATACGTGGAGTCGACAACGAGATTCTCGGTCGCCTTCAAGAGCTCCATGCCACGAAATACCGGTGGATAGGCCGCCCCGTAACCTGGTGCATAATACTGCTCGATGAACTCAAACGCCTTGCGGCTCTTGAAGTTGCAGCGGGGCATGCGCGCGCGATCGGCGGCGTCAGCCGACTGACGCAAAAAATTATAGAGTCTGCGTGCTTCATTGCGTGTTGCCCCATCGTTGGTCAGCAGCGGATCGGCTACGTTTACGCCCGCAATCTTGACGCGTTCCCAGACACCGGCCAGACAGGTGCCCACGAGCAGGCCCGCCGAAGTTCCCATCGTGCCCACGGGCACCACGATCTTGTCGGGCAAGCCGTCCACGCCCAGCTGATCGCGCAGCTCCAGAAACGCATTCACATAACCCACGTCGCCCAGGCGATTGGAGCCACCTGGCGGAATATAATACGGATGCCGGCCAGGCAAAATTTTGTCGGCCAGATAGGCCAGCAACATATCCAGGCCCATTCCGATGCGATTGGAATGAAAATGCAGCTTCGCACCCAGCGCGTGAAACACGAGCAGCTTTTTTCGCACATTCTCGGTTACGGGCTGCGGC
>JBBRLF010000148.1:0-11551 GCA_038231515.1 candidate division WWE3 bacterium | reverse complement strand
CTACAAAGCCCTGGTTCGCGCCAAAGGCGGAACACTTTACGACAATGGCAATCGCGCCGGTTATTTTGCGATAGGCCGCGACCTTCCGGATGCACCCGGCTGCGCTGATAACGAAGGCCTGTCACGTTCGGTGGTTTTTTATCTCTCGACCCATCTGATACACGACCACGTGTATCCGGGCATCGCGCTTGCGAAGCAATGTGCGGGAGCGAACTCGCTCGAGGCGCTGCTTACGCGGCTGGACACCAAAAGTTTTTCCGGCCCGCTGCCTGGAATTGTGCTGGAGTCGAAAAAAGAACCAGGCCCCAGCAGCGATATTCATACGGCCAAGGTTCGAATGTCGGCGCCTGGCGTATTACTTTTCAAAATGAATTACCATCCGGGCTGGCGCGCAACGGTGGATGGGCATGATATTCTAACCCAGATGGTCGTACCTGCGTTTACCGCGATACACCTGGGCCCGGGCAATCATGACATACGCTTCGCCTACGAGGTGGCGCCCCTGAAACGTATTTTACTGACACTGACTTTTCTAAGCCTGCTGGGACTAATTCCCTTTCTGTGGCTTAGGCACAAGCTATGAAATGGTTGCGGCTGGCACTTTTGCTCGTGATGGTCGCGGCCTCTGCGCGAACGATGCTGCTGCCAGCCCATGCCCCGGCGCAGCTTGCGCCGCACGAGCAGCTCTTTGCGGAGTTTCATGAAAACATAAAAGCCGGAAACTTCGTGCCGCTCTGGGCCCAGCACCTCAAACACGGCTTTGGTGAACCGCTGTTTGAGTTTCATGCCCCGCTTCCGGAATATATCGCCGAAGCTTTTTTTTCGGGCACGCACAATGCGGCACGTGCTTTGGCCTATACCGGGGTGCTGCTGATCGCACTCGCAGGCTGCGGGATGTTTCTGCTCGCGCGGCGCATCTCTGAAGAGATGGCCTGTCTGGCTGCCGGATCGTATGTGCTGAACCCCTGGTTTTTACGCGTGGCTTGCCAGGGCACTGGCTTTGAAAGCCTGGCGGCATTGGCGCTGCTACCCTGGCTTGCGCTGACTCTGGTTGAGCTTGCGGGGGACGGACAAGCCCGGGCTTTTCCCCAAGCCGCTCTAAGCTTTGCCGCTCTTGCCGCTTCCAATACGACGCTGGCGATACTGGTATTGCCCTTTCTCGTGGCAACTGCACTCGTGTACCGAACTGAGCTGCGCAATCGCCGGCTACTGGCTGGTGCGCTGCTGGCCGGCGCCGCCGCTGCTGCGTTTCACTGGGCCCCCGCCCTCGGAGAAAAACATTTCGTAAAGCCAGTCGAGCTGGCAGCCGAGCCAGTTTTTGTCTCACTGCTGGCAATACTTTCCGTCGGCAACACCCTTGGCGTACTGGGCCTGATCTGGGGCCTGCTGCGCTGGTCGGGCACCTCGCCGGCGCTGGCCTGGCGCCGCGGCACGCAGGCGTTCTGGAAGGTCGCGCTGACCTTGCTGCTCTTTACCTTGATCAGCGGCTACTTCACGAGTCGGCTTTCGGCCGTATGGCATGCGGCGCTGCCCAGCGTACTCGGGCCCGATTCCTTTCTACCGCTATATCTTTTCTTTGCCACACTACTGGGTACTGTTGCGCTGACCAAGGAATGCACCAAGGCCTGGCAATGGGCTGGCATTGCCACGATCATTGCAGCAACTGGCGCGTTAGCCCTCGAGCGGCCCTCACCCGACGTTCCGGCGCCAAGCAATGTAACTCAGCACTCCACCCCGATCACTGCCACGATGCCGCCCACTGCCGCAGCCGAAGCTCCCTTGAGCTTTGTGCAGGGACGCGGCGAAGGAAAATGCGACCGGCCGGGGCCCACACGGCTGGACTGCGAAATCATGGCCGTGCATCGCTCGCTGATTCGCTTTAACGTGCTTGATTATCCGCTGTGGCACGCCGTGATTGACGGCAAACCTTCGGCCACTACTGAGCACGACGCAATCCGGGGCATGCTGCAAGTAGAGCTGCCACCGGGCAATCACTCGGTGCGCTGGCGGCTCGAAGACACGCGCCTGCGCGTACTGGCAAAGTGGCTTTCGGTGCTGACGCTACTCGCTTTACTTGTACTGCTATTTAAGAATCAGCTGAGCAAACGGCAGACGTTTACGCCAGAGAGTGTATAGCGCTTCAATCATCGTGCGGCGGCGAAGGGGATAGCTTTTAAAGCGATTCAGAAAAGCGCGTGGCAAACCCAGGCTGGCGTGGGTAACTCCCTTGAGAGTCGTCATGGCCAGCGCCACCGGGGAATGACCTTCGCCATAGCCCTGGCCTTGCCCCTGGCGCGCCAGCAACGCATAAAGCTGGACCAGGTACCGATAGGTTGAAAACGTGGGCACAAGCAGCAGCAGCGGCAGAGGCAGGTTCTTAACCGCCACCCAGTAGTGGTTGCGTTCGACCAGATAGAGCTTGTTCAAGCTATGCTCCCCCATCGTGCTGGAACGCGCGTGATAGACGATACATTCGGCCAGAAAGTGACAGTCCCAGCCTGCAAGCCACGCACGCAAACCCAAGTCGGTGTCTTCGCAATAGGCGTCGAAGCTTTCGTCGAACAGGCCGATCTCTTTCAGCAGATCGACGCGGTAAATCGCCGCGGCGCCATTTGGAATCAAAATATGCGCGTCGGAATCGTACTGGTTCTCGTCACGCTCGCGCTGGCCCCGTGCCGTACTCATGCCGTCCAGACTTACGCCAATGCCCGCACCGTCAAGCAGCTCGCGATCGTGAGCCGATCGCAGCTTGGGTGCGAGCATCTTGGTCGTGCCCATTGCCGAGCCTTCCGGCGTCAGCCCTTCGAAGGCGAGGTCCAGATTTTGAAAAAATTCCGGATCAAGCTCGGTGTCATTGCTCAAGGTCATAACCCAGGCGGGCGAGCTTGCGTCGTCGAGCACCAGCTGTAAGCCGTGATTCATGCCGCGCACATAGCCCACGTTTTTCTCCAGCCGTTCGTAGCGCACGATATTGTTGAAGCGCGGCCCGAAGGCGAAGCGGTAGCTGGCCTCGTTGTAATCGGCGCTGCCGTTGTCGATGAAGATGATGCGCTCGGGCGGCTGCGCCTGCTTTTGCAGCGAGCGAATGCAACGCATGACGGTTTCGCCTCCGTTGTAATTGAGCAGCAAAACCGTGATCGGCGTGCCGCTAGGCGGCGCTACGGTCATTGCTTTCTTTCTGATGCTCAACCTCGGCTTCGAGTAACGCGATTTTTTGCGCAAGCTTCTGATTCTGAGTCAGCAGCTTGCTCACCACCATGCTGAAATGCACCAGGATGACGATCATGAAAAAGCTCAAAACCAGAAACAGCGCGGTGGGCGGATAGTACACGCCCAGCGCATCAGCCAGATGCGTAAGCCAGGCCCGCTTCAGCGTAAGCGCGAGCAGCGAAGCGCAGGTAATGAACCACAGAAAAGAATATTTTTCTTTGATCTGATGACGGCGCACCAGCTCGAAAACCAATCCCATCAGTACCACGCAGGCCAGCACAGCCACGACCTCGATGCGATGGGCCTGAAAAAACTGCACCAGCGGCGTAGCCGAAGCATCGACGACCGGGCCGGGTGCGGTTTGCCCCAGCAGCAGCTGCTGTCTCGAAAAATCTCCGCCCGGATTCGTCATCGCCGCACCTTATCCATGAAAGAGGAAAACATGACTTTGAAGACGTAGTAAATCGCACGCCACCAGTTGATCGAACTTCGGCCCGCTACCCGCGACCGCATACGTACGGGCACCTCAGCAATTCTAAAGCCGTTGCGCGCCAGTGTCACCAACACCTGAACTTCCGGATAGTCGTCTGGGTAGTTATTGGCGATAAACTCAGCAGCCTCGCGGTTGAAGACCCGAAAGCCGCTAGTGGTGTCTGATATGCGACGCCCCGTTAGAAATTGAATAGCCAGCGAAAGGCCGCGACCCGCGAGCCAACGCGTCCACGTCGTGGCCTCCAGCCCTTCGCCTTTTTTCGCGAATCGCGTGCCCACGACGACGTCGGCCGTACCGGCGTGCAGCGGTGGCAAGAGTTTCTCGATCTCTTCGGGAATGTGCTGGCCATCGCCATCGACCTGCACCACGTACTGCGCACCGTGAGCGAGCGCGTAACGAAAACCGGTCTGCACGGTTACGCCGATGCCCATGTTGTAGGGATGCGAGATTACCCGAGCACCTGCTGCCAGAGCCACCTTACGGGTGTCATCCGAAGAGCCGTCATCCACGACGACGAAGTCGATATTGGGATTTTGTTTTGATAGGTATTGGAGCTCGAGCACGACGGACGCGATATTTCCTGCTTCTTCAAAAGCGGGTATCACTGCGGTCAGCTTTTCACGCCTAAGTGGCGTGAGGCGCGGTAAAATCTGCCGGGCATTCCTTGGCACGGGTTGAGCTCCTTCTCTACCTGCTTTTCGGAATCCGACGCACGTGGCTTTAATGTGGCTTTAATGTGGTCGGCTGTGATCGGTCAGCAAAATCACGCGATCGAGCTGCACATTCAGATGCGCCATGACAGGTGGCTGCCCCACCTTAACCACCGTGACTTCATGGGGGCCTTCGCGCAGCCAGATCGTCTCGCGATTGCCATGGGCGGGCACACTGCCGGGTGCGCCGTCGAAATAGGTCAGGGTACTGCCATCAAAGTCGAGCTCAACAGCACCACGCTTGAGGCCCGGCCGGGGCTCGGTGTTACGGGAAATTTCTTCCAGCTCAACAACTTCTGCCGGGGCACGGGTGCTGCCACCCCGGACCGTCTCGCCCGCAGGCGCAACCGGTTCAATCTCCAACCGCTTCGGGCCGGCAATCAGCATCGGAAGCTGCAGCTTTTCGACAATCACCGAGCTGCACAAAATACAAATCCCAGCGGCCAGCACCCAGTAAAACGTCAGAACCAGCTGATGGGCGCGCCCTTGCTTTACGTCGCGCCACAGGTCCAGCGCCTGACGATTTACCGGCGAAATCTCGAGCAGAAACTGCAGCTCGGCAATGGCCCGGCGCCGCCGGCCCCACCGATTCAGGCGGCGTATGCGCTCGCACGAGCTATCGACGATCGCCACCGTAGCAGCCCGCACGTACGCTTTGGGGTCTTGCAGATATTTTATGAGGGTAAAGCCTGGCCCGGCCAGCCCCAGCTCGGCGAGATAGTCCAAAAACAGACCACGCACCGTCCACACCTGAGTTGCCTTGGAATTGACACGCGCAAAAACATCCCGAAGTCCGGGGTGAATGCGCGTCTCTTCGGGAAGAAATTTACTAAATAGCTTTAGCAGGACTCGCGCGTCAGCGGGACCGGTCTCTGACAATAAAATATCTCCTGCCGCGTCGATTTGAATCGCGGACGCCATTAGCTCGTCGTTATTGCGAGCAGTATTGCACCGGTGTTGCCGCTCCAAAGCGGCAAGCGCCTCGCAAAGAATTAAGACAAGCACTTCAGGCGTTTGGTACGCCGCAAATTCCTGAGCAAACGTTTCGATGTTCCAGCCGCCACTCAATGCCATCGCCTGCAAAATCTAGGGACAAATCCAGACAACGCACGCCGCTAGGCGGCAACCCCTGCGGGGGAAGGCTGGGGCGAATGGGCAAGAGCACGCCTGACTCCGAGCTTTTCATTTGCAAAACAGCCCCCATTACCATAGAAATCGTCTTTCCGCGTCTTATGTCATGTTGGAGTGTAGCTCAGCGGGAGAGCATCCCCTTCACACGGGGAGGGTCGTAGGTTCAATCCCTATCACTCCAACCATTTTACAACTCAAGACTCTCACCCAAATCACTTAAACATCGAAAACCCAAAAGCAAAGGCTTCAAGGGGTTATCGGTGTCGCGCCCGAAGAACCGTCACTCAGAATCAGCAACCGTAACTGCGGTTGACTGAGTTTTGGCTGAGTGGTGGCTGAGTCGGAACGCGGTCTCTCTTGCGGGGTCAGCAATCGGGATTAGCCCAATATTTTTTCTAGCAGGCCAATCTTGACGTTATATTTGCTCTTAGCCGCCGAAATCCAAGCGTCGACTTGGGTGTCCTGAATCTTGAGGTTCTCGATGATTTTTAGGTGCTTTTCGCTAAATCCAAACCCGTTTAACCAAAGATTAAAAATAACCGCGAGAGCTCCGATCTTTGCATCGCCAGGAACGCGCGCATTAGTACCTCGCTCAACGGCAATATCAACAAGGTGAGAAGTTCTATCTCCTGTCAACAATGCCGAGTCTAGAGTGGCCCATTTAAATTGCGCCACATGATTTGCATTCCACGGATTCGGACTACCATCGAGAGCATCCTTGGCAATATCCATAACTTCTATCAAACTTGCTCCGCTTAAGTATTTTACCTCAAGCAGCAGCTCATCTGTCTTATCAATAGGCCGCGAAATAAATTCAGCAATACATGTACGTAAAGTAGAAAAGTCAACACTCATGGCTTTTTGCAGCCGCAATAAAGCAATTCTCTGCGAATCATTGCTTAGGCCAGCAAAGCCCCCAAGGGCGGCCAATAGTTCACTATTGGCCTTGAACTTGTTTGGATCTTCAGCCGCCGCCATAAAGAACCCCTCTTTATTGCTAAATGAGGCGATTGATTGGGACAACCAGACATGAGTCTCCTTATCATCCGAATCAAGGACGTTCGAAAATAGCTGAAGTCGATCAATAAGTTGAAGCGTAGGTTGCGGCAGCAACTCTCTAAACGTTTTCCAGAAATATGTCGGTTGCCAATAGTCGTAAGCAAATTCAAATCCCTCTTTAGTAAGTTGCGGGAGGGTGCTTTGAAGAATCGCAGTGATGTTTGGATCTGAGCCGGGGCCAGCACAATGCATTGTAAATGCAAAATCTAGTACCTGGCCGGCACGCCCTGCCCCAGCTTGCTGGACGAACTGCGCTTGCTTAGATTTCACCCATTGGCGAATTATATTAAAACTTGCTGTAGCGAAAGACTTCTCACGAGGCCATTTAAACGCAATTACGCCTAGTGCCTCTAAATTGTCTTGAGCGGTTGAGGAAGCGAGCCAAGCATTTGCAGCGGTTTGCCAATCAGTGGCAAGTAGCTGAAATTTATTTTCAGCATCTGGAAACTCGTTTGTCTCAGCAAATCGACCCTCTACGCATTTGCGAAAAATTTTTGCTTCTTCGGAATTAGGCGCTACTTTGCAGAGCCGCGCTGCCGCTTCCACTATATTTTCAGATGAAGCAAAAGTTCCGGGATAGCTTTCACCCAAAGTTGTGACCAGGGCAGGTGAAGTCAAAAGATCAAAAGTAATTAAGCTGGAGTTTAACGCAGCTCTGTCCGAGCCCCCCGGCTGTTGAATGATTGTCACGAGATAGTCGACACACCAGCTCCATAATTCAGGATTTTTCTGGGAAATCTGATCATTTTTTGTGGAAATATTTTCTTTATACAATGCATCAACGGTGCGCCATAGGCGCTTCACTTCGGCACTCTGAAGGGCTCCCTCGGTTAATTCACACAACAGTTTTGGAGAAATCCCCACCAAGTAATCTGGCACGATATTGATGCTACTGGCGAGCGACACAGAGTGTTCGACGGATAAAATACTTGGCCTAGCCCCAATGAGTTCTATTAAGGCGCGGATGGTATTTTTAAGCGCCTGTGAGTTATTTTTGTATCTTGTGCGGTGATATTCGAAAACTCGCATCACGTTGTTAATGTTTTCAGGCGTTTTTTCAATTTCAATCAAGCTCTTAAGCTTTTCACCATCCCCCATGTGCAATGCCGCACTGATAGCGGCACCCGCAGGGATAGAAAGCACCACGTCAGGCCCTTTCATAAAATGAAATGGGGCCGCAGAAACGGGCATCACTTCTGGAGTGCCTGTGGTTGCTTTAATAAATCCATCCAACAGGGATTTTATTCGGAGATCTTTAGGGTCTATACCCGTATCTCCAGGCGCAAAGGCACTGGACAACTCTAAGTTTCGTGCAAGAGTTTCCGTTGTAAAGTTTTGATATATCTTATTGCAAATGATGAGCTTCAAGAGTGTCACGGGGTGCTCGGTCACACTTCCCTTCGGCAAGAGTGAAGCCCCGGAGTCGAGTCTCTCGTCGGATGTCGTTTCCATCGTGTTCGCCAAGGTAATTTGGCTGATAACCTCATTGACCAGATGCTTTAACTCTCTTGGACTTCTGTACGGACTAAAAGTCGCCAGAGTTGCCATTTCGTTGTAAGTCTTATCTGGATAGCGATCATCAAGAGATTTTTTCAATAAGTCTTCGACATATGCGGATAAGTCTTCATCGGCCAATCTTGGCAATGGAACGACGGCATCAAACATTTTTTCAGAATCTTGAAGGAATGTTCTCTTCGAGGAGTCCTCTACGCAAGCGCTCGCCTGATCAAATGGCACAACAATAATTACATTTCTTGGTCGATTTTGTGGTGAATAATCGAAGAAAGCGGACAGACCAGCAAGAATCGCCTTCGATGCATCAGGTGCCGCACGATCTATATTATCGAATACAAGGACCACGAGGGTTTCTGGCGTTTCTGTTTCTAGAATATCCTGTAAACACTCCTCGAACTCTTCCGCGCCAATTATGGGCGCACGCGAAAAAGTTCGTTGAATATGAACTATTGATTTTTCAAGCAATCGGGTGCTCAAAGCAATTAGGCCCGTTGCTAAGGCGACTACCAGTTTTTCACCCCACCCAGCACTTGTTGAGAGTAATCCGACAAGATAATAAACGACGCCAGTAGATCCGATCGTCGCCGCTGCAGCGATGCCAAAGCCGGCCTTGTCAAAAGTTTTTCTAAATGGTCGCGTGTACGACGTGTCCGAGAATGTGCCGTATAACGTCTCTTTTAAATGCTGAACGCTGGTTATTTTTGTATTGAGCTCCTTGGCGATTCGCAAGATTGCGCTTCGGCGAACGGAGTCCTTATCCAGTTTCCAAACATCGACATAAGCAATTTTGGTTGACTTAAGACCACGGCTTTTTTTGAATAGCTCAAGTGCTTCGTGGAGAATTGTTGATTTACCGGTTCCCAACCCACCAGTGATGCCAAGTCGATATGGCGTTTGTACTCTGGTTAAAAGGTCACAAAGCCACTTTGCCACTACCTTGTGGCCAAATCTAACTTCGGTGCTCTCCGGACGGTCTTGGTACATCAATCACAGCCTCCAAAATAAGGGACAAAGAGTTTGGAGTGGATTTGGCGAGAGACCTCAATCGACGACAAGCGTCAGGTAAATGCTTTCAGACAAAGCGCACATTTTTCCGACCTTCGCCACTTTCCGCGAAAGCGCATCACAACTCATCGTTCCTACTATTTTTCCCCGCAGTTTTTTTAGCTGACATGGGGCATTTTAGCAAGAAATCTGGCAAAGAAAACCAAGTCTTGACGTAAGTGGTCACGGCCAATCAATTGGGTTTATTGTGAGACGCGTCTGGATTTCGGACTTGATAGAGAAGGTGGTCAGACCGTGAGTTCAGGAACACGATGCTTGGGAAGTTCCTTTTCCAGAGACTGGGCAAACTGCCCGCGATCAGTCTCCACGATCTCGACTTGAACCGAGTCGTCGAGGCGCAAATGCTCGAAGGAAGTACCGGAAAATCCGGTTTCCGTAGAAAAAAACACTTCACCATTCTTTGGGCAGACAACAAACCCATAGCCCAGTTCAGTATTAATCTTAGAAACTTTACCGCGAACCTTCAATTTGAGCTCCGATCTTTAAAAGAAGTAACCAACTTCCCCGCTCTAAGCAATCCCTGGGCCAGATTAATCTTCACGCGCCATCCTGGCTGCGAATGCAGTCATTGGTGACGAATAATTTCAGGTTCTTAACGCAAGGCGGCGCCCCGGGGCCTTGAATGGTCTTTCCTTCTGCTTCCGCCGACGCCAATTCGAGATTCAGTTGAAGTAGCTGCTCTAAGATTTCGGCCCGCGAGCCAAAACCATACGCGGCCATTACCGTCTTATCTAGTGCATCATGGGCCGCTCTCAGCGGGTTTTCTCCCGGCGTATCGAGGGATCGATAAAGATCCCGGAGGCTCCATTGATTTTCTTTCATGACTTCGCTCCGCATCTTCCGCAATTTGATAGCAGCGTCCGCGACAGCTCGAACCTGCTTCAGCGTCGGGCTCTGGGGCCAAGGGAAAGTGTCAAATACCGTCTCCGAGGTATAACGGCTGTCCCCCTTCAGTGACGAGCACCTCGTTTGAAACCAAAGGCCATGCAGTCCGGATTGTAGAATTCCAAACGAATAATCGTCTGAAAATGGAAACACCACCAGCGCGTTGTCTGGATGAATTGCGCTGTCAACAAACTCAAAAATCGTCCGTTTTGTGACTCTGGAAACAGCAATATATCGAGGTACCTTAGCAATTGCCGCCATGGTTCCTGGCTGCCAATCACGAAACTGCCACCAGCGATTCGCCATCCTTGTCCAACGAGTGGTTTCTTTACCGGTAGCGGCCTTCTCCTTCTTTGCCTTTTCGAGAACTGTAGGCATTACCAGTTCCTTTACTCGCTTGAAGGCTCTTTCAAATTTCATCGCGTAAAGCTGATCGTTCTGGCCAAAGTCGATAATCCATCGAGTGGGATGGCCTGCCTCCAGTAAGTCTCGACCAATCATATATGGAAATAAAATTTTGGAGAGTGAGCGATCTTTCTTTAACCACTCCGTCGCCTCTTCCTGAGAAAGCAAAAATCCGTCATGGAACGGGTATTGCCCAACGAAAACCACTTTAGGTTCTTGGTTTACTTTCAACTCTTTAGCCTGAGTAACGTCGAGCGACGCAGAAAGGCTCGGCGAGATATCGGCGACCTCATCTTTTCTCCACGGGCTATCAACACGGTCGCCAAGCTGAGTATAAATCGCTTTCTTACCGGCTTGAGTACCTTTCACCCAGTTGACGATACTGACGTGGACTGCGGCATCACCGCTCCAGACCTGTGTTGCGACAGCCTCGATGATTGTTCCACCGTTTTGGACAATAAAGTCGAGGCTGGCTTCTCTGGATTCATTTTGCCGAATAGTATTGGTTCCAACCAATCCAGCCCGCCCGCCGGATGGAAGTCGATCATGCGCCTTACGAAACCAATGAGTGCAGTAGTCCGCCATCTTTGGCGCATCGGGAAAGTGCTCGGAAAGGCGCTTTACATAATCGTAACCATGCTCTTTTGCCAGATATCGAGAACCCAAGTAGGGCGGGTTGCCGATGATGACGTTTGTTTTTGGCCATTCATGAAACAACGCATCCTCCGACGAGAAATTTTTGTCTAAATCCTCGAATGGCAAAACATTGTCTGGGAGCTTGAACTCATCAGCCGCAAGTTTTCGCCCTACGCTGAGCGCGATCTTGGCCAGCTCTAATCCAAAGTGATTGGTATCAATCCCGTAAAAATTTTTCGGTGAAATCCAACCAAACTTCATCTGCGCCGGGTCCTTCTCCATCCGTTCCATTACTTCAAATTCAAGCCGTCGAAGCTCTCTGAAGGCGATATATAAAAAGTTTCCACTTCCGCAGGCTGGGTCGAGAACCTTGAAATTTTGAATGTCATGCAGAACTTTGGCGAGATCCTTTTTTGACTTCGCCTTCTCGATACGTTCACGG
>JBBRLF010000147.1:0-11625 GCA_038231515.1 candidate division WWE3 bacterium | reverse complement strand
CTGAGCTTGAGAAATTCGGGAGCCTCGGGCTCTTTGGCGCTGCGGTCGTAGGGGACGAAGCCGTAGAGCCGGATTTTTTGCGGCGTTTTCAAAGGTGGGGATTCTCCATCTGATAGAAGTTGAGTGGCACTTCCTGGCCCGTGATTTTGTCGGGTAAGGATATGACTTTGACGAATTTGAGGCCCGATTTTTCCAGTACCCGAATCGAGGGTAGATTTTCGAGATTGGTTAGGGCGACGACGCTGGACTGCTTTTGCTCATGGAAGGCAAAGTTCAATAACCCTGCCGCGACTTCAGTGGCCAGGCCTTTGCCCCATTGGTGCCTCGGTAGCATGAAACCCAGCTCGGGCGTCTCAAAACGCGTGCGCAGCAGCATGAACCAGCCGACGAACTCATTGGTTTCCTTTAACTCCGCTATCCACACTCCCAGCGGCGCAGTCTCGGCCTGCTTCTCGATGATGGAGTCGATGCGCCGCGCGGTTTCTTCAAGCGTCTGCGGAACTCTCATCGAAGTGAATTTCATGATTTCCGCATCGGACTCGATCAGGGACATATTGCTCAAGTCGGATTTTGAAATGCGCCGCAGCCGCGTTCGCCTGGTCGTTATTGCTTCTTCACTCATTTGTTCTCTGGCTCGCAATCCCTGCGCAGAAGTCCGTAAATCGCCTCATTGGCGATTTCGCCGTTAATTACGAAGTGCTCCCGCAGCAGCCCTTCCTGCTTGAAGCCGGCCTTCTCCAAGACTTTTCTGGAGGCGGCGTTGTCTTCGTGAACAATGGCGATCAGTTTACGTATAGGCGTGAGGGTGAAAACATTTTTTGCGAGTAGCCTTACGGCCATCGTGCCTACGCCACGTTTTCTTGCATTGACTGAAATGCCATAGCCGATTTCCGCGGTGCACATCATCTTATTGATGTTGTGCAGGGTAACGTGCCCCGCAACTTCGCTACCGCACCGGATACTCCAAAAAAAGGAATCTGCCTTTTCGAACTCCGCCAGGTCAGATGAAGCTTTCAGGAGCCGCTCGCGCAACGATTCGATGGTTGAAGGCGCAAGCGGATTGAACCTTCTCGTGTCGTGGTCTTTACGATCCTCGTACCACCATTCGGCCAGGGCCGGATCGGCGGGAGCCAGCACAATGTTCATTTGCTAGTCCTCGTCGGTGTTTCCAACATAAGCCGGTCCGGCATAGCCGGAAGCTCGCACCGCCACCTCGAACTTGGCCTGTGCCTTGTCCTGGTCTGCGGTGTCCGCAGCAGCTGCTGCCGAAAACATGAGCAGGCTCACCAAGACTAGTACGCGAATTCTCATGCTAGGGGATTATAAAATCCGACCTAACTTGTCAAATAGCCAAGAGGGGTCCTTTCCGTTGCTCTAGACACTTGATTAAGGTACCGGTTTTAAATGATAGTTCGAATCCTGTTTCCCATTGTCGGTCTCTGCACGCTTTTGCCCATGGTATCGGCCGGTGTGGCCCTGCTGCTTGGAATGTTTTTTGGCATGACCATCGGGAATCCTTATCTGGCGCAGACCCGCAAGTGGACGTCCACCCTGTTGCAGATTTCAGTTGTTGCGCTGGGCGCGGCGATGAATCTGATTACTGTAGGCTCGGTGGGGATGCATGGTGCGGTATATACGGCGGTGGGCATCGTCTGCGCGCTTACTCTGGGACTTATTCTGGGCAAGGTGTTCGGCACCAATCAGACAACCTCGATTTTACTTTCGGCCGGCACCGCCATCTGTGGCGGCAGCGCCATTGCCGCGATCGCACCTGTGATGCGCGCCAATGACGACGACGTCTCGGTATCGCTGGCGACGGTTTTTTTCTTGAATGCGTCGGCGCTTTTCATCTTTCCGCCCATCGGGCACTGGGCAGGCTTTGATCAAACTCAGTTCGGACTTTGGTGTGCCCTGGCCATTCATGACACAAGTTCGGTGGTTGGCGCCTCGATGCAGTATGGCGCCAAGGCGCTCGAAATCGCGACCACGGTAAAGCTGGCGCGGGCTTTATGGATCGTGCCCCTCACCTTTGTGCTGGGCTTGTTCTGGGCGCGTAAAAACAAAGGTCAGGGCGGCCAGGTGAAGGCCAAGAGACCCTGGTTTATCCTGGGCTTTCTGCTGATGGCAGCCTTGATGACCTGGATTCCCTATGTTCAGCCCGCCGGTCACATTATAGCCGAGGTGGCCAAGCGGTCCCTGGTCCTGACCCTTTTCCTTATTGGCAGCGCCCTGACTCGGGCTACCCTCAAAAACGTCGGAGTTCGCCCACTACTTCACGGAGTTACGCTCTGGTTTATCGTTGGAGGCGCGACTTTCTTGGCTATTTCGGTCGGCCTGGTCAACTGACCTCGCCCTGACGCGCCTGGCTGAAAATCTGCAAGAGTGCGATTTAGCTATGAAAAATTTACACACCTTGTTGACGCCGCGCCGCGTCAATGTTACACCCTCCATTCTGAAATATGGAGAATTCTACGATGGCGAAATGGGCAATGAAACAGGCCAATATCAAGCTCCTGATACTAGGAGTCCTCTTTCTGGGGATGATCGCAACTGGCGCAAAAGCGGCTGAACCTTTCGCGGTTCCTGCCAGCCGAACAGCGGCGACAAGCGATGCGAACGGCCTTTTCAAGTACAATCCCACGACCGGCGTGCTTCAGATGAAAGATGGCAAGGGCGGCAGCCGCGACATCAAGGCGTTTGGCGCGATACCCGGCCTGTCCTCGAGCGAAGTTGAAATTTTAGCCTCTGATTTTCTGCGCGAAAAAAAGGCCGGTGAAGCGGCGCTGATTGTCATTCGTCACGGCAGCTGGGTCACCTTGCTTGATCCGATTGCCGACCTCGTTGTGGCGGCCAATATTGGTCCGATCATGCCTTCGCCGGTTGGTCAGGCCTATACCAAGATTCTGCACCAGGCCGATGGCACGTTCATCGCCACCTTCGTGGGCAAGGCAACTTTGAAAACCGACGTCGAAGCCGGTGCGCAAACCCTTGTTTTCATCTACAACAGCCGGGGCAATACGCTGGGCTGGCTGCCGATTCGCGGCGATAAAGAACCGATCTCGATGACGACGAGCATGCTGACGCCCGAAGTGATCAAGTTTGCCGGCGAATACGCGATGCCGGTGATCAAGACCGAGACCAAAGACGGCAAGGAAGAAAAAACCAAGGTGATGTCGCCGGTGAAAGCCGAAGCGCTCGTCGATCTCAAGACCGGTAAGATCACACAGCCCATCGAGGCCCCCAGCATTCATGTCAAAGGCTGGGTGAAGAAAGATAACACGTCCGTGCTTGACGGCATGTATGAGGCCGAAGCCTCGCACGAGCATCTGGTCGTGGACGGTACGCCCCAGCAGCTGCTCAAGAGCGGCAATCCCAACGACCCCAAGGCTCGTGCCGCAGCCATCGCGAAGGCCAACGAAGAGATTGAAGGCGCGCGCAGCGTGGACGGCTTTGTACGCCTGGCGATGAAGAATGTTTATGGTCAGGAAGAAGTCATCAACACCCTGGCGGCCTTTGCTCAGCAGCAAGTTGAAGCGAAGTCGCATGCCGTGCTGCTCCTGGGCGGACCCACGGGCGTGGGAAAGACCTCGGGCTTTCATGCCTTCATCGAAGGTTTCAATCTTGCCAATAATATTCGGAGCGAGCAGCCGGTTTTCGAAATGAGCCTGGCCGAGACCACCGACGAGCGTTTGCTGGAGTCGGCCCTTTTTGGCGCCAAGCCCCCGTACATCGGCGCGGATACGCCTTCGAACCTGATTCTTTGGCTGATCAACAATCCGGATGGCGGCGGTCTGCTTTTCGACGAAATCGAAAAAGCGCCACCCGTCGTACTTGAAAAGTTGATGACGTTTCTTGAAAAAGGCCAGATCAAGTTGACGCCGTATCTGGTGCAGAGCCTGTGCAAATATTATGACGACACTCCCAAGGACAGCTGGCCCAAGAGCCTGCGTGAAGCCACTAATGATGGCGCCAACGTCAAGGCCGAGATCACCCTGCGCCTTACTTCCAAACACATCATCGGCTTGGGCACCAATGCCGGAGCTGAAAACTACGGCGACAGCGGCAAAGGCAAAGAGCTGAAGTCAGAGCAGGATATCGCGCAGGCCAACAAGCGTTTTACCGGCGACCTGATCAAAAAGGAAATGAAGGCTCGTGGCTACAAGCCCGAGGTCCTGAACCGCATCACCGCTTTTCTGCCTTTCAAGAAGCTGATGCCGAAAGATCACGTCCGCATCGTCGAACAGCGCATGCAGGACGTCGAGGCTAAGTTTGCCTCGAAGCTCATCACGTTCACCTTTACGGCCGATGCCCGCAAGTTCTTCGACAAGGAAACCTATGATCCGAGCGCTGGCGCCCGCAATATCGATCGCCAGATCAACGAATGGATCAGCCGCAACTTCAACGATGCGATTCTGAGCAAGAGCAAGATCGCGCCCGGCGACGAGATTGTCGTGGACGTGAAGGCCGGCAACGGCAGCACGATCGCCTCGATCATGAAGCTGCAGAAAAACGGCGAGTCGACGGCGCTGCTCGAATACAATGTGGGCAAGCCGTTGCCACCAAGTCCCCGCGAACTTCTGGCCCGCGCCAAGGAACGTCTCAAGACCACTCTGGAAGCGCGTATCATCGGTCATCGCGGCGAGATCAAGCTGCTCACCGAAGCGATCATCTCCGAGCTGTCCCGCGCCGTGGCCGATCCGCTGCGCCAGGGCAAGCCCGTCATCGTCTACTTTGACGGTACGCCAGGTATTGGTAAGACCGAAATCGCCAAAGCGGTTGCTGAGGCTTTGTTCGACGACGCTTCACGCCTGACACGCATCAACTTTAACGACATCATCGACATGAATACCTTCTATAAGTTCGGCGTTGAAGCGATGGGTGCCGCAATCAAGACCAATCCGGAATCCCAGGTCATGCTGTGGGATGAGCTGCATCGTTTGACCGACAGCCCATACAAGCAGATGATCGAAAACTCCTTGCTCTCGGTACTCGATGAAGGCGAAATTCCGGCGGGTCCCGACTCCAAGGAAAAGATCCAGTTCCCGGCTGCCACGATCGTGATCGCCACCGGCAATATGGCCGCCAAGGCCCTGGGGCCGCATGCTTCGTCGATGACCAACCGTGAGCTGCTGGCGCAGTTTCGTTTATTTGCCCGGCACCCAGACGCCTTTCTGGGCGTGTTTGCCAAGTCATTTGGCGAGGCCTTTCGCAGCCGCCTGGGCAAGCCTTTGCTGTTCTCGCCGCTGACCGACGAAGAAGTCGCCATTCTGCGCGATCGTCTGTTTGCCGAGAACACCAAGATCATCACCACCTCTGGCATCAAGACGGTATTGACCGACTCGGCCAAGGAATTTTTCATCAAAGAATACGTTCCGATGGAAGGTGGTCGTTGGATCAAGAACACCCTGAAGCTGTACGTCGAAAACGCCCTCGTGGCGCTTGTCATCGGCAGTGAAGACAAATACAAGGGCGCGGAGTTCAGCGTATACTGGGACGAAGCCAGCCGGCAGCTGAAAGTTGACGTAAAACGTGGCGCCGAGGTTGAAGAGACTCACGTGCTTGCCGACGTACCCCGCACGAAGACGGATTATCATCCTGCCACCAAAGAACGGGCGGCCTGGAAGACCAGCATTCACGAAGGCGGTCACTCGATCGTACGCGCGGTGCTTTACGGTGAAGACAGCATCGCCGAAATCAATACATTCGGCGGCGGCGAAGGCGGCTGGATGGAGAAGAACTTCGCGGTTGAAGGCCAGGACATGTACTACGACACCCGCGCCGGCATCAAGGAGATCGCCGTCTCGCTCGCAGGACATCTGGCCGAAATGCGGCACATCCACAAGTCGGCCAACGGCGCGAGCATGGACTTCAAACAGGCCCGTCAGGTTGCGCAGACGATGTTGATCGATGGCAGCATGCCGGATATCGCGCCAATCGCGCTGATCACGAATCCTTCGACCGGTCAGATCGAGATGTCGGAAGACAAGAAGCGCGAGCTCGAGAAAAAGACGGACTTCATCATGGAATATGCTGGCTGGATCGCCAACAAGATTCTGGAGAAGAACGAAGCGATTCATCTGGAAGTGGCCAAGGCACTGCAAGACAACCAGGACATGCACATGGACGGCAAGACTTTTGCCGCCATGGTTCGTGGCAAGCTGGTGCAGCTGACCGACCAGGAGATGGAAGAAGCCCGTCAGGGTGCCGTGCTGGCTGTCGAGCAGAAGGCTTCGATGAGCTGCGCGAACTTGCTGACGAAGCCCGATGCGGTGCCGGCAGCCAATACCGCCGCGTCCAAGTCATTCTGGAAGCGGATCCTGGGTTGGTTCCGCGGCTGAGCCGGCCGGCGAGCGCGCACCGTGAAACTGCAGCGGGTATTTGATTTCGGCCACCACGCCCTTGGGCATCGGGTCGAAGAGCAATTGTAATGCCGCGTCGGTCAGGCAGTGATCCAGGGCTGCGGACTGACCGATGGATTCAAAAATGTGCGGATTACTCGTGCTGCCGTTTGAACGTATCTTGAAACGCACGTTAAGCGTGCCGGTCAGACTGCTGTCGCCGTAAGCCTGCTCGCAGCCCTCAAAGAGACTTCGCTGCTGCTTGAGCTGGGCCGCGATGTGATTGCGATCCACCGAGGCGCGCAGCCGCGCCCGCTCGGCCAGCGACTGGCTCGCGCAGCCGTTTAGAAGGAGACCTGACCCCAATACCGCCAGCAGCGCCATTTTTGCATCCATGGCTGCAGTTCTAGTGGCTAATTCAGGCCCTTCAAGAGATTTGTCGCCGAGACCTCGTCGCTCATGACGAAGATGTGCACGCCAGGCGCGCCCGCGGCCATCATTTTTTCACAAAGCTTGTTGGTGAATTCCAGGCCCAGCGCCTGACCATCTTCTTTGCTCTTGGCCGCCGCCAGCTTGTCGACGAAGGATGAGGGAATTTTGATGCCGAACTTCGCAGCCATGCGTTCGGCTGTGGCTGCCTGTGTTACGATGCGCAGCCCGGGAATGATGGGAATCGTGACGCCGCGTTTAGCGCAGCTTTCCAGAAAACGGGCGTACGGCACATGATCAAAAATCATCTGGGTAATGGCAAACTCGGCACCGACTTCCACCTTGCGCCGCAGATACTCCACGCCATCTTCGTGCGGCTCATGGTCGGGATGTGCGGCCACGCCGATGCAAAACTTCGTGGGTGCGCCCTTGCGTGTCGCTGCTGCGGTCTTGGCATCATAACCGTCACGCACGATATATTCGCCGTTGTTGAGCTTTCGAATCTGCTCGACGAGCTGCCAGGCGTAGGAATGCCGGTTTGTCGCCGCCTGAAAGTGGTCGGGCTTGCCGTCGGGCGGATCGCCACGCAGCGCCAGAATGTTGCGCACGCCAAAGTAGTGATGGTCCATCAAGTTGTTTTCGATCTCTTCGATCGTGTAGTCGCGGCAGGTAAAATGAGCGAGTGAGCAGATATCGAACTGAGTCTTCACCATCTGCGCAATCGGCAGAGTGCCGCCGCGCAGGCTTCCGCCAGCCCCCTTGGTTACGCTGATGAAGTCCACGGGCACGGTTTTAAGGCGGTCAATCTGCCTTAAGATGACGTCGGTCTCGGTGCCGTTGCGAGGCGGAATGATCTCAGCCGAACGGGTGGGGCGCTTGTTTTTCAGAATTTCTGTAATCGTTCTCTGGGATTGGGTGTCGGACGCCATGGCTTTATGAAAGTAACCCTTCGCCTGGGTTGAAACAAGTGCTTTCCACAAGTATAGTCGCGGCGTGGTTAAGACTATTTTTGAGAATCAACGTTTTCTGGCCGTCGATAAACCAGCCGGGTATCTCTCGATTCCTGGCCGGACCGGCGCAGCCGATCCGCGCCCCTGCCTCGTCACTATTCTCAGGACCCAGGCGGGAATTGACCTTTTACCGGTGCATCGCCTGGATGTGGAGGTCTCGGGGCTGGTGCTTTTTGCCAAAGATGCGCAGGCTCATCGCGCGGCTAATGCCTGGTTCGAGGCGCGTAACATTCACAAGACCTACCAGGCGTGGACCGAGGGCACCGCGCCCGCCACTACCGAGATGCTGCTCTGGGAGTCCTTGCTGCAGCGGGGAAAGAAACGCACGTTTGAAAGTCCGCACGGCAAGCCATCCAGTACTCGCGCACAGTGGCTCGCAGAGCGTCGTTTCAAGGGCACTCCTATCCAGCTCTGGCAGCTGGAACCACTTACCGGGCGTTCGCATCAGCTGCGCGTTGAGCTGGCCAAGCATGGGCATCCTATCCTGGGCGATGAGCTTTATGGTGCCAAGCGCCCCTTTCGTGACGGCGCAATCGCGCTGCGCGCGGTTCAGATCGACTTTAAGGCCTGTCCCGGCGCTCTTGAGTATGGACTGCCCGACTTTGTCGAAGTAGAAGGACTGTCCGATGTTTGACTCGTCGTATCGCTGGAAAACCACTGCTGCTCTGGATGTCGATGCCTTCCTGCTTACCGACCGTCGTTGGCTGCTTTTCGCCTACCTCAAAGAGGAACGTCTGGCCCGGGCGCCCGATGCCGAAGCCTATTTCAGGCGACTGGCAGCTGAGTTCACTCGTGGCGAAGTGCTGGCGGTTGCGCGAGCGCTCAAGACCGACAAGCATTCCGAGCCGCTGGCGCCCATAGCGGTGGCCGAACCCGGGCTTTCGATAGCGGACGAGGTGTGGGCACGCGAGGGCTGGCTCAAATATCGCCTCGAGACCGGAAAAGTCCTGAATCCGGGCTTGTTTCTGGACCAGTCTGAAAATCGAATTGTTTTGCAGAGTCTGGTGCAGCAGTTTATCGAGCGGGCCAAGGGCCAGTTTGGTGAAGACGATGGTGTGCTTAATCTGTTCAGCTTTACCGGCTCTTTTTCGATCGCGGCCCTGGGTGCCGGTGTGCGCAGCACGACGAGCGTCGATGTCAGCTCGCGCTATCTGGAATGGGAAAAATCCAATTTTGAATCCAACTTCGGGGGGCAGGAGCAGCTTTCGCATCGGCTGATCTGCGATGATTCCCGTGACTTTTTACGACGGGCGGCCAAAAAGGGCACCCGCTATCGCTGGATCATCATTGATCCGCCCACCTTCTCGCGGGGCAAGGGCAAGCCCTTCAAGGTGCAAGACGATTTGCTGCCGATGCTGGAAGAGGCGGTGAAGTGCCTGAGCCCAGGCGGCGCGCTGCTGGCTTCCACCAATGACGCCCGCTGGGAGGCGAAAGCTTATTATGCCCTGCTCGAGCAGTTCGCGCGGGCGCACTCTTTGAAGGTCGTGCGCGGCACGGCTTCGGCCGACTTCGGTCCACCCCATCCGCTTAAGAGCGCGTGGCTGCTTTCAAACGGTTGATGAGGCCGGTCAGATCTGCGGGCAGTGCTGCCCGGTACTCGCGCCCGTCAACCGTGAGCCGGGCCGCATGCAGAGCTGGCCTTTCAAAAAGCCTTTGCGAGCCGGCTTTGCCGTACAGGTGATCGCCCAAAAGCGGATGATTTGCCTGCGCAAAGTGCCGGCGAATCTGATGCTTGCGGCCTGTATCCAACGTCACCTCTACGAGTGTGGCGTTGTTGAAGCGGTCGAGTACGCGAAAATGGGTGCGAGCCGCCTGTTCTTCCAGGGGTTCCTCCCAGACGCCGGTGTCGGGCAGAATTTTCCCCATGACCACCGCTAGGTAAACACGTTTTATTTTTCCATCCTGCAGCTGACGGGTAAGGGTTTTGGCGGCCGCTGCGGTTTTCGCGCAAACCAGCAGTCCCGACGTGCCGAAGTCGAGGCGGTGCACGAGGCCCGGAAAACCGTACTTTGACTCCAGCCACTGAACTACCGAGGGGCGGTCGGCGCGCGAGTTCTGGCTATCCAATAGGGCAGGTTTGTCCACTATGGCGTAGTGGTCAGTTTCGGCCACCACTGTTAAACTTTTAGCAGATGAGTCAACAGCATTCCTTACGTCGCGCCCTGATGCGCCCGCGGAACCTTTCAGCCGTGGCGGCTTTGCTGCTGGTTTTCGTGCTTTCGTTTTTGAAGTCGTCATGGATAACTGATTATAGCCAGAAAAAGGCCGACTTCGCACAGTCGAAAAACGAATCGATCTTCAATCTCTTTCAGGCGAGCTTCTATTTCTACTTTGATGACCAGTTCAAGCCGGGTATCGATGATTTTTTAAAGAAAAACCCTGATCTTCGACGCATCATCATCATCTCGGGCAACGGACAAGCTGCGTTTGACAGCAAAGACCTCAGCGTCGGAAAAACGGTACCTTACAAGGTGGACCAGTCTCTGGCGATTCGTCCCGCCGCCCCGCTGATACTATCTGATCCCCAGGGGGTGGGCATACTGGTGCCTACAGGCCAGTATTCGATCTATTACGTGTTTTCGCTGGCTGCGATCACGATGCGGGTTTTTGTCATTTTTTCCGTGGGCATCGCACTGATCGCGTTGCTGTGGTTCGTCACCGCGTTTCTGAAGATTGAAGTCTGGTCGACTCTTACGCGGGTGCTGGGCTCCACCTTTCACGTCTACAGTTTGCGCTCGAAGTTTGTCGCGACCATCGTGATGGTGAACGTGCTGACCGGCGCCATTATCTTCATGTCGCAGAGTCAGGTGCAGAAGCGCGAGCAGACGGAACGTCTGATTACTAACAGCATCTTGCTGTCCGAGCTCAGCCGCGATCACATCATCTCGAGCTTCAGCAACTTCTTCTACTTCTATTACAACGATAAGTTCGTGCCGACGATCAAACATGACATCGCGACCAAGGAAAATCTGGTATTGATCCGGATCATCTCGCGCAAGTCCGGCATGGTCGTCTTCGACTCCGAGGAAATGGCCGCCGGCAAGCAACCCGTGCCGGGCATCGAAGGCAAAAAGGCTGACTTCAGCGACGAAGTGCTGGGCGAACTCAAGAAAAGCGAAACCTACCACAGCGTCGTGAGTCCGAGCTCGGGCGACCCGTTCATTCAGGTGGTTACGGCTTATCGCAACGAAAACGGCGAGTCGCCGTTTTACGTCGAATATATCTTCTCGTTCGCCTCGCTGCGCGATCGCATCGCGCTTATCCAGAAGCAGATCATGATGGACCTCATTCCCAGCATGCTGCTGGGAATTGTCATCGCAATTCTGTTCTCGCAGCTGGTGGTCGGGCCGATCAAGAAGCTGGTCGATGCCACCGTCTCGATCACGGGCGGTAACTACGACGTGAATATTGTGACCAATAAGCGCGACGAGCTGGGCGATCTGATGCGGGCTTTCAGTAACATGGCCGGCGAGCTCAAACGAAAAACCGAGCTGAAGAAATATCTGTCGGCGCACTCCTATCGCAAGATAACCGAGGCGCCCGATGGGCTCTCAAATGTGGGGGGCGCGCGCGTGCGCGCGACAGTGCTGTTCTGCGACATTCGAAATTTTGTGAATGTTTGTGAAACGATGGATGCCGAAGAAGTGACTTCGATGCTTAACGAGTACTTTTCCTGCATGGTCGAGGTTATCTATCGCCATAAGGGCGAGGTGGACAAATTCATCGGCGATGCCGTGCTGGCCGTGTTTTACGAAAACGACGTCATGAAGCAGCCCGTGAATACGGCCCTGCATGCTATTTACTGCGCCATGGAAATGCGCGAGAAGCTGAGCGAGTTCAACGTGCGG
>JBBRLF010000146.1:0-11650 GCA_038231515.1 candidate division WWE3 bacterium | reverse complement strand
GACTCGAACGAGAATTTGCGGCCGCAATGAACGCGACCAAAGGGAGCGTTTAGTGCGGTAAGGCGCGCACGAAGCGCGCCTTAGCAAATTGTCCATGCCGAGCCTCTGAGCAGGAGCGAAGAGGCGAAGGCCGAGTCTGTCGAGTCGAGTCTAGTCTAGTCTAGTCTAGTCTAGCCCAGCCCAGCCACCCAACCAGCCCCCCCCACTCTCTCCACCAATTATTGACGCGAAAGCCCGGATACTCTAGAAATTAACCCATGTTTCCCCAACGAGAAATTGAGACCACCTTTGACGCCTGCACAACACTTCTAAACCGGTACGGCGAGTTCGCCCTTCGCGCCGGACAGCAAGTACGCCGGGCACCGCCAGCAGAGGCCCTACGTCTCTTTCTCGAACTCAATGAATCGCAACGGCAACGAATTCAAACAAGTCTTGAGCTGCAAATCTCGATGTTCGAAGAAGCCGCCGCCGCGGCAGAACCCCTGAACGAACCGACCCGGCTGATGTGGCGATATTTTTCAAAAAACGGTGGCACACGTTGCTCGGACATCTTCGACAAAATTTCCAACACCGACGTCGTCGAGGTCTTTAATAGCGAACAGCAGCTTTGCTTCGTGAATTTCAATTTCTTCGAGCACGTCAGCTTCACCTTGGAACAAATTTTTTATATGACCTGGCACCATGCCACGAAGCGCGATCCGGCAATCCAGCAACGGCTGCTTGAAACCTCGCGCCGAATTCTGGCCGGCGAAATCCGTCAAACCTTCGACCCCGGCATCCCGGGGCATCTGGTCGAAGAGGTTGACACCCAGCTGCTGCTCAAATACCAAATTCATATGAAGTGGGCATCTCCCGTGTTTACCGAAAGTAAAAACAGCGGCTTCATCGTGGTCCTGGAGGTCAGGAATGCTGCCAAGCAAAACTCCTGAACGGACACCTTGAAATCGCGAACCCGTCCAGAAGCGGTTAAACCTGCATCGCCTTTGAAGCTCGGCTCTTTTTTGCAACAAGCCCGGACACACGCCAACCTATCGCAGAAAGACGTGGCCGAAGCGTTGGGTTACAAGACGGCGCAAGTCGTCTCGGACTGGGAGCGAGGCCTGCGGTCGCCACCGGGCGTGGTTCTCAAGCAGCTCGTCAAACTATACCAGGTTCCGCTGGATGTTTTTTTTGAAGTCATTCTCGAAGAACGCACCGCCATCCTCGAGATGAAGCTCAAGAAAACTTTCGGAATCAAATAAGCGTCAGAAAGACGCGTTTATCGTCACTCTGTTGTTACTCGCGTCGCCAACCCAGAGATTGCCGCTGGTGTCGGAAAACACACCCATCGGAAAATTCAACGACGTTTGTCCGACCCCCCCGGTGTTGGCGGTACAGGTGGTCAGTCCCGACTGGCCTACAACCTGATCTGCGGCCTGGCCATTCACAGCGGTCGAAATGTCCGACCAGAAGAGCACCCGGTTATTGCTGGCGTCAGCGACATAGAGCTTGTTGGCCTTGAGATACATTCCATACGGATTGTTAAACTGGGTGCCCGAACAACCCGCAACACCGCTTCCCAGCGTCTTTGCCGCGCTGTCCCCGTCGGCTATCGGCGTATTAAAGATGAGAACGCGGCTATTGCCGTTATCGACAACCGCAAGCCGGCCATTGGCTACGCCCACTCCATAGGGGTTGTTCATCTTGGCGGTGGTTACACCGGTGCCAGCGGCCGAGGTGTTGACCTGGCCAACTACATTGGCGGCACTGGCGTTGGTTGACGCCGCCCCAGGAATCGCTGCGAAGTAAAGCACGCGACTGTTGGCCGTATCGCCAATATACAGCTCACCCGTGCCCGAAACCGCTACTCCACCGGGCGCGCTCAGGGTATTGGCACCAACCGCGCCGCCCTGATTGGCACCGCCATTGGTGAAGTTCGTCTGACCAATAACGGCATCCGGCGGCGAAGTATTCAACGTGGGAAACGTATTCCAGATCAGCACCCGATTATTCGTCGTATCGGCGACAATGAGCTTGTTGTTAAAGATCGCGACGCCGTAGGGCGCCGACAAAGCAACGGCTCCACCGGTAAAACCGGTTTGTGAAAGCTGAAGATCGGCGGCTTTGCCATTCGAAGTTGGAATCGTGTTCCAAATCAAAACCCGATTGTTCAAGGTGTCGGCCACCACCATCCGGGTGCCGTCCGATGCCACAAAGCTTGGCGTGTTCATCGTGGTCGCGGATGCGCCCGAACCTACACCGGTTGCCGTGGTTTGGCCTAAAAGCCCCAACGTCGTAGTGGCCGAACCGCCACTGCCACCACCGCCGCCGGCAGCACTGCCGCCGCCATCGCCGCACGATAAAAACAGGATAGCTACCGCTGACACTACGCAAAGAGGCAAAAGTCTGTCAAAGAAATGCATCATGTTCAAATGGTACTAATGCAATTATGACTTATCAACTAAAAATAAATTACCTCTCTCTACTTGCCGTGCCAACAGGTAGATAAGCCATAAAAACAGCCCCATAGGCCGCTCTGAATTTTCTTGAACTTACGTCCGCGCCCAACTTGATGGCTTTAAGCGTGTGTCAAGATCATGCTTGCCCGTGAGCATGATGCTGGGACCTTTGGCATCGAAATATCGAGCAATATAAGATCCGGCAGCTCGGCTCTCGCAGATCGCACGCCCTCATCTCACGAAGGAGCGCTTTCAGAAATCAAGCACGTCTCCCCACTCCACGCGGGAACACCTTCGCAAGCAATGTGTCCATCCGACGTGGTCGAGCACTTGACACCGAAGACGACTCGTCTCGCAAGCCGAGGCTCGTCATCCACGACCACCACCCATTGTGGAAGCTGTTTCTCCGGATTCTTCAGCGTGTCGGTATTAAAGCGAATTTGAATTCCCACCATGCCAGGGGCAGGGCGATCACCAGCCAGGGGTCGGAGGTGGTCCAGCATCTCGCTGCACGGCCCCGACGTTCTGGTCATGCCGTTTTCCATCAGCACGACATGGTCGGCGAGACGCATAACCTCTGCAACCGAATGACTCACGTAAATCATCGGTATCTTGCTCTCAGACTTCAGGCGTTCCAGATAGGGAAAGATATCGGCCTTGCTGGCAGCGTCCAGACCAGAGAGCGGCTCATCAAGCAAAAGCAGCTTCGGACTCGTAAGCAAGCTGCGTGCGATTGCCACGCGTTGCCGCTCGCCGCCCGAAAGCTGACCGGGCCAGCGCTCCAAAAATGGTCCAACCCCCAGAACATCCACGACATGTCCGAAATCAACTGACCTCTGTGCCGCCGGCACACGGCTAAAACCATAGTTCAAATTGTCACGCACCGAGAGATGGGGAAAAAGGCTGGACTCCTGAAACACATAGCCTACCGATCGCCGATGCGGCGGTACCGTCAGCCCACGTGAAGAATCCAGCCAGACCTGGTCATTGACCGAAAAAAAACCGGTGGCACCCTTCACGAGTCCCGCCGCACAGCGAAGCAGCGTGGTCTTTCCCGAACCCGAACGACCGAAAAGTGCGGTGAGACCTGCGCCAGGAGCCTCAAAGCTCGTGTCCAAGTTGAAGTCCCCAAGCCTGACGCGAAAGGAAGCGCGAATCATGGTCACACCCCGATCCTGACTCGCCGACGTCGCGAATACATCAGCAGCAAAACCACAAAAGAAAATACTACCAACCCACCCGCCAACCAGTGTGCTTCGGTGTACTCGAGCGCCTCGACATGGTCATAGATGGCCACGGACAAAACTTTGGTTCGGCCCGGAATGTTTCCGCCAATCATCAGCACCACGCCGAATTCTCCGACCGTATGGGCAAACCCAAGAACCGCTGCCGAAAAATATCCGGACTTCGCCAGCGGAAGTGCGATGGTAAAAAATCGATTCCACGGCCCAGCCCGCAGCGTAGCGGCCGCTTCCAGCGGTCGTGACCCGATTGCTTCAAAGGCGTTTTGCAGCGGCTGCACTACAAACGGCAACGAGTAAACCACCGATCCGATTACAAGCCCGGTAAACGTGAAGGAAAGCTGCCCGATGCCGAGGGAGTTGGTGAGCTTGCCCAGCGGACCACTGGGCCCCAGCAGCACGAGAAGATAAAAACCAATCACCGTCGGTGGCAGCACCAGCGGTAGTGCAACCACCGCTCCCACGGGTGCTCGAAATACTGAGGTATTCTGCGCCAGCCACCACGCCAGCGGTGTTCCGATGACCAACAGCAGTGCGGTCGTCACCAGCGCCAGCTCCAATGTGATCCAGACTGGCGACAGCTCGAGTGCAATCATTCGTAGCCAAAAACTCGCGTAAGGGCAGTCGCTTTTTTCGATTTGAGAAATGCCAGAAACTGTTTTGCCGCCGCGCTGGCTTTCCCTTTGGCCAGCAGAACCGCGTCTTGTTTAAGCGGGGAGTACAGCTCTTGGGGCACCGCCCAGGCTGACCCGGCTGATGGTTCGTTTTCTTTCTTGAGCTGCGACAGCGCCACAAATCCAAGTTCGGCATTTCCGGTCGCCACAAACTGGTAGGCCTGTGCGATGTTTTCACCGACCACGAGACGCGGCTGAAGCTTCTGCCAGAGGTCCTTTTTCTTCAAGACTTCCTCGGCGGCGGCACCATAGGGCGCGATTTTTGGATTGGCGATCGCAAGGTGTTTAAAGTCTCCGCTGCCAAGAATAGCACCGTCTGGGTCAACTACGTTCAGCTTGGGACTCCAGAGCACGATTTTTCCGATCGCATAGGTAAACTGAGTTCCCGCAACTGCCAGCTTTTCTGCAATAAGCCTCTGGGGATGCTTCTGATCGGCCGCGAGAAAAATCTCGAACGGGGCACCATTCTTGATCTGAGCATAAAACTTTCCAGTCGCCCCGTAACTGATGACGAGCTTATGTCCAGTTTCTTTAAAAAACAGCGCGGCTATCTTTTCCATGGGCGGGGTGAAGTTGGCCGCAACAGCGATTTTCACATCCGTCGCAAAGGCCCCCGGCGTCAAAACCAGCAGCCCAACCATGGCTATTACCGTTACGGCAAGACTCCGCATCGCATTTCTCCGTTTAAAGTAAGAGAAGTATTGCGACATTTAGTCAATAGAGTCAATGGTACCGAAATCGAATCAATTTGGCCGGCGAAGCGCCCCGAACGTCGCGCACCGGTACTCCCTTTCTACTTACAGTGACACTCACATGACTCAGATCCATTAGCCAAAGCGGTCGTCGCGAAAACACCGAAAGCCTCAGCGACTCCATCATGAAGTCGGCCCACTGCGCGTCACTCATCATTTGAGTCGCGACCTCGAGACTTTCGCCGTCCACCGAGTCATCCGCGTTTGCCTCTTCCCGTGGTGTCGCCGGAATCAGGGTACCCCGGGGACTGAGAAGATAACCTGTATAAATCGCCCGCATGGGCAGATCAATGTTGAGCTCGGAAATACCCGCCACAGACAAAAATCGGGCAATCAGCTGAACCAGGGTCTGCCCCAGACATGCGCAATGATAACCCCCGAGCACTTCCACATTGAAGACCTGCGCGCCGGGAGCCACCGGAAAAAAAGGGTGCTCACCCGAAGCCGAGGTCCAAGCTCGGGTGATGCGACTGTCTCGGTAGGCGTACCATCGTGGGTCGGTATAAATGTCCTCGTCACCCAACGCATAGACCGGTCGCCGCTGCGCCACGGCCCGGTCAATGGCATCAAGGGTGGCCTGAATTACGGACCCGTGAGATTCATAACGGCGGGTCGCATGAGTGATGATCAGCGCTTCCGAAGGCAATTCGAAGGGCTCGGACGCAAAAGTAGATAACGACAAAAATAGCAACCCGACAAGATGGGCGACGCGCATCACCAAGGAAGCGTTAGCTTACTCAAGGGGGACCGTCAAACGGGAGGCATTATTTCCAATGCCTCCCCCAACTATATTTCAGTTCGTCAGGCCCCACGACCTAGGAGTCAAAGATCAGGCTTATCCTATAACTCGACGACCTGATTCAACGACTGCCCATTCAGCGAACGAACATGAATAAGGGTTCTGCCGTGAAGGGTTGGATTCAGCTTTACAGTTGTTTCGAAGGTCCGGGCTTCCGGTTTGCAGCCGCTTGCTGCCATCGCGGCAATGGGTAACACCTCGATGACGTTGTTCTGGCGATAGGTCACCTTGGTGTCTTTTAGAACCATGCAGGTGTTATGGAAAACACCACTCAGAACAATCTCAGACGATTCCGTTCCTGAAAGCCTGGCGACATGCAGGTGATCTACGGGTGCGTAGAGGTAGTCATCCGGGCTTGAACGCCTGGCCAGGGTAATCGGGAGTGTCGCCATCGATTTAAAGGTGCCGTCCGGCTTTTCCGCGACCACAAGATAGTCACCCTGGGCAAGCATGCCCAAATTAACGACCTCCAGATAGGGCGTAAGAACATCCGCGCACCAGCCACTGGAATAAACATAAACACTATCTCGAACGGTAATCGATTTTTGCACATTTGAAACGACAGCGGTTACAGGACCGGTTTTATGACAGGTGTCCGACAAGTTACCGAAAAGCACGAGCTGCGCGTTGTCGTTGTCGTCGAAGCCCATCGGCGTAAAAACATTCTCGGGCGCCTGCACGACAAGGGCAGGTTTCAGATCTTGAGCCGAAGCCGACCCCTCGTTCACGCCCATGACCGAAAAGATAACAACAAGACACACCAATACGCTTTTCATGACTGTTTCCCCTTATAGATGAAATGGATTTCGAATGGAGCCAGTGCAGCGTGTGTGCCAACCGGTTTTACCCGTCAATTTTCCGACTTTCGGCACTTCAGCGGGAGCTATTGGGACATTCGGCCGACATTCTGCCTCACGTGACTCATTTGACTCAGGTGGCAAGAAGCGACCTGGCGGGGCATCTTACCCCGCCCTTCAACTGAAAATTTTCCTTTTCCCGCGAAATAATTTGGCCCGCCACTTGCTGTATAGCTGCCCACAAGAGGAGAACCCCGATGAATATTATCAAAACAGACTCAACTCCAAGGCCAGGCTGTACGCTGCGACCTCACCTGCCGCGCCTGCTCAAGCGCGTTTGCATTCTCTGCGACCAGGAGCTTTTCGCTCACTCAATTCTGGTGCGCTACTGTGAGAACTGCCGGATTGAAAACATACTCTGCGCTTCGAACTAATGGTGCACGGACATGAATCACAAGCTCGGCAACTGCCTTTTTGCCTTCATGACGACGGCTCTGCTATTAGCGCCGAAGTACGCCGCGCAGGGACAAGATCACTCGTCGCTTTTGAGGTACCATACCAGTGACGAGTGTCCCTTCTGGTCCGTGACCGCAAGGCCTCCGTGCCTTGGCAAAGCAGCGGCGGAACAGGTGGCTGGCTTTACCCAGTCAGTATATCTCGCTCGGCCCGACCAGGCCGTGACCATGAACGTCGTTGAGCTCTGAAAGAGAAGGATCACATTTTAAACAGACTTCCACTTCTCTTATTTTATTTGCTGGGTCTCAGCGCCTGCGCGCACTCTTATTACTATCTGCCCGAGATCGCCGGTAACGGTGCGATCCACGGTGCCAAAGGTGATATCAGCTACACCCTTCCCCCAGTCGCGACGCCCGGCTGGTCTATTGAACGCGATCCATTCCGGTGGACATGGATGTAGAAAAAATGGCTCCCAGCGAGGACTTGTTTTTCGACGGCGACTCCTACTTCGAGGCGCTTCTGGCCTCAATCGCGGCCGCACGCCACTCGGTTCATTTCGAAACTTATATCTTTGAGAACGGCCCGCTGGGAACTCGCATGATCACGGCGCTGATTGCGGCCGCCCAGCGCGGCGTGCGCGTGCGCCTGCTGATCGATGGCATCGGCTCGCTCGATTTTCCGTCCGGGGCGGCGCTGCTCGCCGGCGGCGTGAATTTTCACTATTACCATCCGATCTCACGGTTCCTTGATCGCATCGTTGTACTGGGCCTGTTCACTCCCCTGTCACGAATGCGGCCCTTCAAACATTTTTTTGATCGCCTGAACCATCGCAACCACCGCAAGATGTGCATTATTGACGGTCTCGAAATCTGGATCGGCAGCTTCAACGTTGTGAGCCGCAACCTGAGCTCGATTTACGGCAGCAAAGCCTGGCGCGACACGGGAGTTCGGCTGCGGGGCGTGGACCCAATGCCGTTTGCGTTGGCGTTTCGCGTAACCTGGTTCGACCATCTGAGCCTTGCGCTCAAGCGCGCGAGCCAGAAAAAATTGCTGCGCGCACTGAGCACTGGCATCGCACAAAGCCACCTGCGGACGAACACCTCTCGAAAGCTGCGTCAGCTTTTTTTCGACGATCTGATTTCACGCATTCGAGGCGCCCGAACCCGGGTTTGGATTACCACACCGTACTTTGTTCCGCCGCGGCCACTCCTGGACGCCCTGCTGTTTGCCGCCAGCCAAGGCACTGACGTTATCCTTCTTTTACCAGGCCCCACCGACATTCCGGTTGTGAGCTGGGTCAGCTCGCTGCTCTATCCGACGTTGACGCAAGCTGGCGTGCGCGTGTTCAAGTATCAGCCCAGTATCTTGCATGCCAAATGCCTGCTTATCGATGACTGGGCAAGGCTGGGCTCGAGCAACTTCGATTTTCGCAGCTCCATACATGATATCGAGGCTAATTATGCCACCACACTGCCGTCGACCCTCAAGGCACTGGAGGTCCAATTTGCCGTGGATCTGGGCAACTCGCTGCGAATTGACCCCGCCTCACCTGGCTATCGCGGAAGGCTGCGTCCGCTTAAACGTCTGATTGCGAGCCTTTTCGTATCATTCCGATATTGGATGTGAGGGTCGAAAAAAAAGGCGAAGTCACCAAAGATGACTTCGCCTCTTGAACGGCTCCAGATTTCCCCGGACAACCCATAATCTCCGGGAGCATCAGAAACCGTAACCTGGTAACTATTAGCCCTATCGGCACATCCCTGAAAAAGCTGTAATCCCGCTTCATTACTGGGGAAACTATCAGGCAATCGTCAGACAAATGTGAAAAAAAAGCGGGGCCACCCATCGGATGACCCCGCTCTTTGAGTTTTTCAGACTAACGAAATGAGTCCTGATTACAGCTGAGGCTTCGAGCCGTCAGGCATATCGGTCTTCATCTTTTCCATGCCCTTTTCCACGCGAGCCGAGAACTCGTTCTGGAAGTTGGTCAGGTCGCGAACCGAAATGGTGACCAAAGAACCAGCAGCGCAGCTGCCCTTCTTCGAAGTCACAACCGTCATTGTAGCTGCCGCGTCGCCTTGGGCGACTGGGTTAGCCAAACGAACCAGGTCGCCTTCCGTCAACGAGCAAGGCGCGTTGTCGGCAGTCGTCGTTACGTTGAGCTCTTCAGTAACCGCGAAGATGTGGCGAGTATCGGTAACCACATGGTCGATCTGAACTGGCTGTTGATCTTGATGAGCCTTAACTTCAGCTTCAACCTGGATCTTGATCTGCTCTTTGACTTCGTCGCTGATCGGCGTTGAGGCAGCCGCCGCGTTGGCCTGTGCGTTTGCATCATTGGCAGCAGCATTTGCGGCGTAGCGTTCAGATAGCAGGTCGGCGATCACAAAGTCCGTAAGCCAGTATGCGGGAGCCGCGTACGTGGGATAAGGACGGTAGTAGTAGCCGTAGTAGCCGTACCAAGGCGAAGAGTTCCAGCCCCAGTTCCAGAAAACAGGGTGATACCAAGGCGTGTAGCAGTAACCGTAGTACCAGCTATTGTAGTGGTAGAAAGGCGAGTACGAGTAGTAACCGCGTCCGCCCCAACGATAGGTGTTGTAGTTACGAACGTAGGTATTGCCACCACGAACGTAAGTGCGCTGCGTGTACGAACGACCGCCGCGGTTTACAGTGGTCTGGGTGTAGCCACGGCCGCCACGGTTAAAGTTGCCACCACGGTTGACGTTGCCGCCGCGATTGACGTTGCCGCCACGATTGACGTTACCACCGCGATTGACGTTGCCGCCGCGATTGACAGTGCCGCCACGATTGACAGTGCCGCCACGGTTTGGAGTATAGCTGCCGCGATTTGGCGTGCTCGGACGGCTAGGCGTATACGTGCTACGGCTTGGCGTGCTCGAGCGACTTGGGGTGTACGACCGGCTCGGGGTGTACGACCGGCTCGGGGTGTACGACCGACTCGGAGTGTACGACCGGCTCGGGGTGTACGAGCTGCGGCTTGGCGAACTCGAACGGCTCGGGCTATAGCTCGAGTGGCTCCCGCCACTCGAACGGCTTCCACCGCCGGAGCGGCTTCCGCCACCACGACCGGCGAAGGCCGGAACGCTTGCGACGGTCAACGCCACAAATACAATCAAAGACTTATTCAAAAACATACTTCTCTCCCTAAAAAATTAAACAACTACTAAAAACATCGAGGCCGCCAGCGGCAACCCCGTTCTGAATCAGAACTGAGTCGAAGGCAGGGGCACGTCGTCCTGGCCCGGAGCTTCGGCTGGCACACCGGCGGGCTGCGTTCCGGCTGGAACATCGGCCTTCATTTTATCCATGCCCTTTTCCACACGAGCCGAAAACTCGTTCTGAAAAGTCTGCAGATCGGTAAGCGAGATGGTGACCAGCGAGCCAGCAGCGCAGCTGCCCTTCTTCGAAGTCACAACCGCCATCGTGGCGGTCTCTTCGCCCTCAGCGACAGGGTCTGCCAGACGAATCAGGTCGCCATCGGTAACAGAGCAGGGCGTACCGTCCGCAGTCGTCACAGCAAGATCTTCAGAAACCGCGAAGATGTGCTTGGTGTCAGTCAGGATTGCATCGAGCTGTACTGGAGCCTGGTCGTCGTGCGCTTTTACTTCAACTTCAACCTGGGTCTTGATCTGCTCTTTGACGTCGTCGGTGATCGGCGTAGCTGGTGCTTCGGCATTGGCTTCAGCGTTCGCAGCGTTCGTGGCGGCATTTGCGGCATATTGGCCGGCCAGCAAATCAGCAATTACGAAGTCCGTCAGCCAATACGCGGGAGCTGCATAGCGAGGATACGGGCGATAGTAGTAGCCATAGTAACCGTACCAGGGGTCATTCGCCCAGCCCCAGCTGTAAACCATGGGCGTGTACCAGGGAGTGTAGAGGTAACCGTAGTACCAACGGTTGTAGTGGTAGGCCGGTGCGTAACGATAGAACTCGCGACCGCGAAAATTATAGGTGTTGTAGTTACGAACGTAAGTGTTGCCGCCGCGCATGTAAGTTCTCTGCGTAACCGTCACACCGCGATGAACGACGGTGGTCTGATTGTAGTTTCTCTGAACGCGTGGCATGCCGACATTCGGACGTGCTGGCGTGTAGCTCGGGCGGCTCGGGGTGTAACTCGGACGACTTGGAGTGTAGCTCGGACGACTCGGGGTGTAGCTCGGACGACTCGGGGTGTAACTCGGGCGGCTCGGGGTGTAACTCGGACGACTTGGTGCTGAGCGGCCAGTGCCGCGTCCTGCAAAGGCCGGCGTGCTGGCGACGCACAAAGTGACAAATAGGATCAGCGACTTCTGTGAAAACATTAAATACTCCCCTAAAAATGCCCTGAATATGAACTGGCGGGAGTTTTAATGCATTGCAACATATTCCGTCAAGTACTGAATTAACAAATGTTCATTGGTGCCGGGCTTAGGCCGCCTTGGGTTTGGGTGCTGGCGTAGGCTCTAGATTCCTGGCTTTGGCGACCTGAATTT
>JBBRLF010000145.1:0-11687 GCA_038231515.1 candidate division WWE3 bacterium | reverse complement strand
TGACGTCATTGGGCCACTTTAAACGAAGGCCGGTCAGCCGGCGTCCGCTGACAAGCTCAATGGCTTCACAGGCGGCGACTCCGGCCGCCAGCGGAACCCACAAAAAATGCGCATCAAGACCGGGCTCCGGCACCAGCGCCAGTGACGCCATGATGTTGCCTTCGTTGTCGGCCCAGCTGCGGCCCTGGCGGCCGCGCCCTCGTGTCTGTATCCGCGTCAGTACCATCGTGGTTTCAGGCAGGTATTTCCAAGCCTCGTCGTTGGTGGACTCACAGCTTTCGAGTTGAACGAGTTTCAGCCTTAAGTTTACCTCTGGAAATCGAACTGCATTGAGAGATCGGAGGCCGGCGCCGAATGCGTAAGCGCACCCATCGAGACGCAATTGACTCCGGTGTCGGCATAGGCGCGCACGGTTTCCAGATTGATCAGACCCGAGGCCTCGAGCTCAACGGCGGAGCCAAACAGATTTACAGCGCGTTCGACGTCTTGCACGCTGAAGTTGTCGAGGAGGATGCGATTCGGCTTTACGCCCAGCGCGTGTTTGAGCTCGACGAAATCGGTGACCTCTATTTCGACAAACGAAGCCTGGCTGCGCAGCCGGTCTATTCCATCGGTGAGGGTCTGAAAGGAGGGGGCCACGCGCAGATGATTTTCCTTCACGAGAATCGCGTCATCAAGCGAACGTCGGTTCGCGAAGGCGCCGCCGCTGATTGCCGCGTAAATGTCGGTGCGGCGATGGCCGGGCGCGGTTTTCCGGGTGTGCAGCACCTTGCAGCCGGTGCCTTCCAGCTTTTTAACCACTTCGTGCGTAAAATGCGCGATGCCGGACATGCGCATCAGAAAATTCAGGATCGTGCGCTCTATCGTAAGCAAGTCAGTGGCTCGCCCTTCAAAAATCATCCACGGTGCGTTTGCATTGAGCCAGGTGCCATCCGCGACAAGTGTCGAAGCCTTGATCGTTCCGCTCATTTCGGCCAGCCGCAATATTTTTTCGACCAGCGGATAGCCCGACGAGACAGTCGGCTTCTTCGCGACTATCGTGGCTCTGGTGGTGGCCGTGGGAATGGTGCCCGCGGCGGCTGCTTTCGTGGTCAGATCATTTCGAATGCCGTCTTCGTCCAGGGCAAGCTGAATCAAGCGGTCGACCTCGGGATGGTCAAGGATACTCGTATTGCTAATGCCAGTCATGCTTTGTATCTATCTCAGAAGCGCGTATTGTAAAGCCTATGCTGGTCGCATTTCTAATGCTTATGGCGGCGCCATTGGGAAACCTGGCGCACGCCGATTGGGAATATATCCGTGCCGATGATAAGGTGCGCGGCACCATTACGCTTTCCGGCCGGCAGGGCTCCATTTATGTTTCAGCGCGACAGTTTTGCTATGCCTTTGGCTGCCGGGTATTTTATCAGTGGGCAAATTTTCGTGCCGTAATTCAAAATACGAACGAGCACACGGGTGCAGTCGTAAGCTCGCTGACTCACGTCGCCCTTGTTGACGGCAATGTTATTGATTTCGAGGGGCGCGTACTGAGCGACCTGGGTGAAGGCTATCTGCTTCCTGTAAATTTGGCCGAAAAGCTTGCCCGCACCTTGAAGCTGGGAAAGCTTATTGAGAGGCCGTCTGAGGCGGTCGCTAAAAATATTCCTGAAGGCGGATTTACGTTGAACAAGATTGTGCTCGATCCGGGGCATGGCGGCAACGACTGGGGTACGGGCATCAGTGGCATTTATGAAAAGGACGTTGCTGTATTCTATGCGTTGAAGCTGCGGGACGAGATCAAGAAAGCCATGCCCGAGGTTGAGGTGCTGCTGACGCGCGACAATGACCGGTTTGTAAGTTTGCCCGACCGCGCCAAGTTCGCAAACTCTCGCAATGCGAATCTCTTTCTGAGTTTGCACGTGAACCATGCGGCCGACCCGAAAGTGGAAGGTGTTGAGACCTATATTTTAAGTCCTGAGGCTACCGATGATGACGCCAAGAAAGTCGCCTTGCTTGAAAATGACACCTGGCTCAAAAATGCGAAAATCAGCGAGGCTGGTAATACCATAAAAAAGATCCTGATCGACATGGAGCAGACCAGGTATATTCAAAATAGCGCGCTCGTGGCCTCCATGATTCAGCAAGAGCTGGCGCCGCTCGATACCTCGCATGGGCTCAAGAGCCGTGGCGTGAAGCAGGCCATGTTTTATGTGCTTTCGCAGGTGGCAATGCCGTCAACCCTGGTCGAAATGGGCTTTCTATCCAATACTGGCGATCGCAGCCGGCTGATGGATGTCGTATTTCGTGACGAATTCATCAAAAGTTTGATATCGGCTCTCAAGCGCTATCGCGACAAAGTTAATACGAAGGAGACTCATTAAATGGCCCGTTCCTACGACCGTTCCGCCGCCAATACCCGTCCCGTGAAAATCACCGCCAATGTGAACGAGTACGCCGAAGGCTCGGCGCTGGTTGAGTTCGGCCGCACCCGGGTGCTTTGCACCGCGACGATCGAAGATACGGTCGCACCCTGGCTCAAGGGCAAAGGCCAGGGCTGGATCACCGCGGAATACGGCATGCTGCCCCGCTCAACCCACACTCGCATGAAACGCGAACGCGACAAGATGTCGGGCCGCACGCACGAAATTCAACGCCTCGTGGGCCGCGCGCTGCGCACGGTGCTCGACCTCAAAAGAATTGGCGAACGCACCGTCATCATCGACTGCGACGTGATTCAAGCTGACGGCGGCACTCGCACCGCGGCGATTACCGGAGGGTACGTCGCATTGGCGCTCGCTGTTAAGAAATTGCAGACCATCCAGAAATGGAACGAGTCACCCCTCGTCGATCAAGTGGCCGCAGTAAGCGTGGGTTTGAAAAACGGCCAGGTTCTGGTCGACCTCGACTACGAAGAAGATTCGTCGTGCGACGTGGACATGAACTTCGTCATGACTGGTAAAGGCCTGTTCGTCGAAATTCAGGGCACGGCCGAACATAAGCCTTTCTCCAAGCAGGATATGGACAATATGACGGAAAGCGCTACGGCCGCGATGATGCAGCTGCATAAGATCCAGAACGAAGTTCTGGGACGCTAGGGAGTTTGAAGGCCGGTTGAGAGAGTGGAGCCAGAGTCAGAGGCTTTACTCTCAGCACTTTCCCATTTGTAAAATAGAAATAGGGCCTCCTCGATTTCGCGAGAAGGCCCTATCTCTTACTGCACCCGTGACTAGCTATTGAGCTATCGCTTACGTTCTACATGCACCCGGACCACCACTGACGCATTCTCCGATTCGAGTCCTCGCCCCAATTGCTAAGAAAGGGTCGAGCACCCCGGTACCCTGGTTACGATCGGTAGGAAGATACCGAGGTGCCCAGAGGTGGGTGGGTACAGCTCTGCTGCCATCAGGCAACTTTTTGAGATTTCAACCAGTTGTTGTAATGCTCAAACTTGCGTTCATAGTCCACCACGCGGTCACCTGACTTCGTGATGAGACCAAACTTGAATTGACGAAAATGTTCGTCGCAAAAATTGAATCGCACATCCTTCTCTTTGCATGCGCGTTCATGACATCCGAGTTTTGCGCTCGTGCTGCGGCTGGCAGACGGTGCGCTCTGTGTCTTCGGGGCATGACTTTCGGCCGGGGCTGCTGTTGCTGCGGGCTTCTTAATCTCTCCAGTACCTTTGCTCATCTTGCTGGTCCTCCGTCCTTACAATAAACATATCGGCAGAGTCTTCCTAAACTTTAGCAAATAAGTCAGGTAATAAGGAATCGTGAAAACGCTGTGTTACGAAGCGGGCGAGCAACTGTTGGGAAAAAGTTGCCGATTCCCGATGGGCTGCTAGTCTCACACTCAATTAGATCACGTAGTTGCAGTACCACGCATGGATATGGGGGGTTCTTCAATGGTTAGGATTTTTTCAATTGTCGCTCTGGCGACTTCATTACTGGCTTCGGCGGCTTTGGCCGACGCACCACACTTCGTTCATCTCAAAGCACTCAATAAATACGACCGCACGAAGATCGTCGAGCTGGGTGTGAGCATCGAAGCTCTGGCCAGCGACTCGGTCTACGGCCTGGCTTCGGACTCGGTGCTCGCCCGGCTCAAAAAGAGCGACATCAAGATCATTGAGACTTTCGTGGCTCAGCCGCCAGTCGGGGTAGTCGACTTCCCGAGCGAAGACTCGCGCTTTCATAACTATGACCGCATGACCAAGGCGCTCGATGACCTGGTTGCGGCTCACGGTAACATCATGAAAAAATTCAGTATCGGCAAGACGCTGCAGGGCCGCGAAATGTGGGGAGTGCAGATTAATACGGGCAAAGACACGCTTAACGCCAAAGATGGCGCGGTTTCGGTCAAGCCCGGCATCGTGTTCATGGGTAATCACCATGCGCGCGAACACGTCAGCGCTGAAATTCCGCTGATGTTGCTCGAGTACCTGGCCAAGAACTACGGCGTCGACAAAGACATCACCGCGTTGCTCGACAAGCGCGACATTTATGTTATTCCGATGGTGAACGCCGACGGCGTCGAGTTCGATATCGACAGCGGCGACTATAAATACCAGCGCAAGAACATGCGGCCAAACGGCAGCAGCCACATCGGCGTCGATCTGAACCGCAACTATGGCTTCAAATGGGGCACTGGCGGTTCCAGCAAAGACCCATCAAGCGACGTTTACATGGGTGCCAGCGCATTCAGCGAACCTGAAACGCAGAACATCAAGGCCTTCGTCGAAGCCCATCCGAATCTTAAAGTGCTGCTGACGTTTCACACGTTCAGCGAGCTGATTCTGTATCCGTGGGGTCACAAGTACGACGCAGTCGAAAACAAGGAAGACCTGGGCACCTTCGAAGCCATGGGTAAGAAGATGGCCGAGTGGAACAAGTACACTCCCGAGCAATCCAGCGCTCTTTATATCGCCAGCGGCGACACGGTTGACTGGGCGTATGGCTCACTGGGTATCTTTGCCTTCACCTTTGAGCTCAGCCCTAAGGAAATGTACGACGGTGGCTTCTATCCCGGCGCAGGCGTGCTCGACAAGGTATTCGAGGACAATCTGAGACCGGCACTCTATCTCATCGATCTGGCCGATAACCCACATCGTGCGAAGTCGCAGACCGCCGCGGACTTCGAGTGGCTGCATTAAACCGTCCTGATTAAAATCGAACGATGTAGAACTCGCGTTCGAGCTGACTGATGTCATGGGAGTCCCAGGCAACGCGCCACTGACTTTTGCCGTCCTGGGACTTGCCCTTCGTTAGCCACCGGGTCCACGGCGTCACCACCGGATGCGGTCCCTTGCCTACGTTTTTCTGCCAGTAATTCAGCACAACATTCAGCCAGTCGGTATTCTGCACAATAATGGCGTGCCCTGGTTTAACGGCCTCGACGAGCTGGTCAACGCGATGCAAGCCATAGACTGGATAGTGCAGAGTTAGCTGCAGCAGTGCCCACTCAGACCAGATTGACGGATCAAGGTTGTAGTAGTGATAGGTGAGGCCAGGATTATCTTTGATAAACTGGCGCATATCGACCATTTCGCGTTCGCCCAGCGGCGTAATAAAGGCGCCAAACGCCAAGCAAAAGGCGGTGGCTCCCGCCGCGATTGCACGTGTGTCTTCGGAAACGATAAAGGTGAGGGCAAATCCCAGAATCGCCGCGAAAGCCAGAATGAGCCAGCCCCTGCCCCACCAGCCGGGTAGCGGCCAGAAGTGGCAGACTACGCAAACCGCGACCACGAACGCGAGCGCACCGATAACGCCAGCTGCCCGAATCGACCAGCGCGGTAGATTGCCGTTGAAGCAAGCCCACGCAAATACCAATAATGCTGGAATTGCAGGAAGGTTGTAGTTCTGTCCTTTATAAGTCCACAGACACCAGAAAAGCAGCGTCGGGGCCGACATGGCAAAGCCGAGCTTAACCATGGGCAGGTCGGCGGATTGACGTAGTGCTTTGTTGGCGCGGAGTGCCCGAATGACTGCGGCGATGATGACGAAGGTCCACGGCAACGCATAATAGAGCAGCGGCCGCATGACGTATTCCCACGAGCGGTGGTTATTGGCCTTATCGAACTGTTCACGGCCCAGATAGGTGGCCATGAAGTTCTGGTGGTCGAGAAAAAATGCGGGCAGATATCCTGCGACACCAACCAGCACACCAATGGCAACGGCAAGCCAGGCCTGGGGTTTCTTCAGCCGCACGACGAGCTGGCGTGTCAGGCCCCAGTACAAAAGCCCACCGGTGCCGATCAGCACCGAATGCAGCGGACTCTTGATCCAGCCAGCCATTCCAGCGGCGACCCAGAAAAGCACATCATACTTGAAATCCGCTTTTCGCTTCGCAAGTCCCAGCGCCGCAACCGCAAAAGCGTAGAAGGCGTAAACTTCCACTTCCATCTGACTGATGAGCGAATGCGAAAGTACGCCAACGTTCAAAGCCGTAGCCAGGCCCAGCAGCAGGCCGCTCTTGTCGTTCCAGCGGCGCCGGCCAAGGCGATGCATGGCAAGGCCAGCCAGTAATGCCAGCGCACAATGCATCCAGGTGCCGGCGATAAGATGGTTGCCGAAGATCAGCATGCCGATGCGCACGAAAATATAATGCAGCGGTCCCTTGAAGTAGCTGGGCTCATCGGCGAGCGTCTGTACAAACCAGCGGCCGGCTCGTGCCATTTCCACCGACTGGGTGAGATAGACCTTTTCGTCGCCCGCCATGCGCAGTACGCGCTGATCCAGAAATGGAACAAACGCGATCAGTACTGCGCAGAAAAGAAAGGTGCGGGTAGACAGTTTATAGAGCAACCGGGTCATCTTCGAATCCAAACAGCAAGATCGCCCCATTCGGTAAAATGGGCAAGGAATTTCACGTTTTCAACGGGGGGCGGCGTATTCAAATCGCTGCGCTCAGAGCTGAATCCCGGGTCATAATTCGGAATGTGCGAGAAGAAAAGATCACCTGTGTTCCAGCGACAGCTTCCAACTGTGGGCCCCGAGGTCAGGCGCAGAAAATCGAACGGCAATTTGAAGCGGTCGTCCTCGACCCAGGGCACCTGGGCAAGACAGCCAGTGGTGCGCGCCCATTCGAACATTTTTTGGAAGGGACGAAAATCACGACCGTTGTCGTGAAAAACCGAAACGCGGAACTCGACCGTGTTCGAGCCACCGTTATCAAAGCGCCACAGATAAGCCGTGTGAAACATGGCCAGATTGAAGGCGGCCAGACCAAACGCAAGTGTGAGCTGCAGCTTGATGCTGGGCAAACGTGCCAGGCGTTGAGCCGCCCAGATCATCGCAAAGATGGCAGGCAAGGTGTAATAGCGGGGCGACTGCTTGAGGATGATGATGCTCGTGATTAGAAAACACGTCACAAAGCAGCTCCACATGCAGCTCGGCGCCAGCACCGACGCTTCGCGCGGGGCATCCGCCGCCCGTGCCCTCGCGCGCTGGCCAGGCCTGCGCAGCTGCTGTACCGCAAAACCGATAAACAAAAGCGCATTCAGGGGCAGCCAGGCCAGCTGCATATGGCCCGTGGCCTGTGCATAGGGCCAAAAACCGTTCCAGAGCAACGCTACAAAGCTGACGAGAAAAGGCAATGTGCAGATGAAGACCAGCTTTGACAGCCGCATCGCCCGCCGCGGCCAGCGTTGCCATAAATGTTGAAAACGAATCCAGCGTGGCATGGCCAACGCCCAGATGGCAGTGCCCAGCAGCACGCCGGTCAGCGCAAAGGGCAGCACCTTTTTGAGGCCAAAACCCATGCGCAGCGCCAGCGGCATCATGAGTAGTGCTACGGTTGCTATGAGCCACTGCGAGCGCCGGGAGCGAAAATCGCCCGGAAAAGTACGCGCGAGGACGAAAATCCCACCGGCAAAAATCGAAAGAAACAAGATGTGCGCCGAGACCCCCGCCAGAATGCCAAGCACGATCAGCGTAAAAGATGCCACTGGACGCCGGCGCCATAGCGCAACACCCCACATGACCAGTGTCAGGCATACCGCATGAAAGCCCGTGGCTTCGACGTAGAAGCGGTGGTTGTGCACGCTAAGTGGCAGCAATGCCCAGAACAAAATAAACCAGGCCACCGCCATACGCTCGCCCAGCCGCCACAGCAAGGTTGCGAGCAGGACCAACGAGGAAAGATTCATCGCCGCATAAGTGCCGCGCATGGTGGCCAGGCTGGGGCCAAAGAGCTTGAACGCCGCCGCAAGCACGTAGTGCACGAGTGGACTGGTGTAGCTGTTCATGGCCTCGGACGGAAAAAATCCGGGCTCGCTGGCGATGCGATGTGCGAGCAAGCCCTGCCAGGCCTCGTCAAAGTGCAAACCTGGTACAGCCGTCAGCTGCACCAGCTGCGTATAGGCGGCCAGGGCAGCTCCGAGCACGCAGATCAGAAGTACTCGACTCGATCGCATCACACGTCTATGAGTATGGGCATCACGACCGGCTTTTTTCCGAGCCGTGAATAGAAGTAACGTCGCAGCCCCACTCGAATCTCCTCTTGAAGATCAACCGCCTTTGACTTGCTCAGATGTGCGGCGTCGTCGAAAATGGCCAAGACCACCTCTTTGGCGCGCTCGAATAGGTCACCGCCGGTGCCGTCTTCCAGCAGCCCCCGGGAAATAATATCAGGGCCAGCCATTATTTTTCCCGTCACGGCATTTCGAATCAGCACACTGAATACGATACCGGTTTCGGCCACCTTGCGGCGATCTTTGATGGTCACCTTGGCGACATCCTTGCCGCCTTCACCCTCGATCATGATGCGATTCTCTTCAAGGTGATCGGTTTTGGCAAAGCGATCAGGCGTCAGCTCGAAGACGTCGCCGTTGACCCCGATCAACGCGTTCTTGTCGGCAACGCCATTGGCGCGAGCCAGCCGCGCGTGTTTGACCAGGTGACGGTATTCGCCGTGAACCGGCAGAAAAAACTTGGGTTTGGTCATCTTGATCATGGCGCGCAGCTCGCCCGCGTTGGCGTGCCCCGAAACATGAATGTCGGCGACTGACTCATACAGCACGTCAGCGCCCAGCTTGAACAGGGAGTTGATCATGCGACCGATCGCCTTTTCGTTGCCCGGAATGAACTTACTCGACATCACAACCAGATCGCCCTCGACCAGCTTGATGCTGCGATGCTCGTTATTCGCGATTCGCACCAGCGCCGAGCGGTACTCACCCTGGCTGCCGGTTGATAGCACGATGCAGTTCTTGCGGTCGTGCTTGTCCAGCTGATCGACCGAGATAAGCACGTCGCGCATGTTTTCCAGATACCCCGACTCGAAAGCAAGCTTGGAGTTGTTTTCCATGCTGCGGCCCATGAGCGCCACCTTGCGGCCCAGCTTCCGGGCGATCTCAAAGACCTGGCCCATTCGTCCGATGTTCGAGGCAAATACCGCTACCAGCGTAAGTCCGGTGGGCTTTGAAAAGATTTCCTCGAACTTGTGAAAGATGCGCTCTTCAGACAGCGAGTGGCCTTCGCGTTCGACGTTCGTGGAGTCGCTCATTAGCAGCAATACGCCGTCGTCGCCGGCTTTTTGAAACGGAACCGGGTCCATTGGCTCGCCGTAATAGGGGCTGTGATCGATCTTGAAGTCGCCGGTGAAGATTATTTTTCCAACTGGGGTATCGATAAAAAGCGCCATGGCTTCGACGATGGAGTGGTTCACGGGCACGGCGGTTACCTTGAAGTGCTTGAATAGCATCGGCTCGCCCGGGGTGAAGACGTGACAGTCTGTTGTGGTGGCCAGCCCATGTTCAATGAGCTTGGAGCCGATCAGCTTCTGCGCGAAGTTTGTCGCATAAATGGGGGCCGGATGGCTGCGCAGTGCAAAGGGTAACGCGCCGATGTGATCTTCGTGGGCGTGCGTGATGATATAGGCTTTGATCTTCTCCTTGTTCCGCTTCATATAGCTCATGTCGGGAATCAGGAAGTCGACGCCCAGCATCTGCAGATCTGAAAACATGACGCCGCAGTCGACGATGATGATCTCGTCTTCGTATTCAAAGAGCATGCAGTTCAGCCCGATTTCGCCCAGGCCGCCAATCGGAATGATCTTCAGTTTACTTTTCAAAGGAGTACCGCCTTAATCTTGCTTGCCACCACTTCGGCTGGAATATCGGTTTCTTCGCCGATCATGAGATCAGCGAACTGGCTGGTGGGCTCCAGAAATTGCCGATGCATGGGGCGCACCGTATCGTAGTACTGGCTGATAATGCTGTCGAGCGTCCGGCCACGCTCTTTGACGTCGCGATGCAGGCGTCTGATGAAGCGAATATCGGCATCGACGTGCAGAAAAATCTTTAAATCCATCATGGTCCGAATTTCCTCGTCCCACAGGGCATAGATGCCGTCGAAGACGCAGACGCGGGCCGGGCCGGCGACCGTGGTGGTGCCCAGGCGCGTGCTGCTGACGAAGTCATAAACGGGCGAGTCGATTGCCTGGCCGCTTTTGATCAGACGCAGCTGGGCACGCAGCAGCGGCCAGTCAAAGGAGTTGGGATGATCAAAGTTCGCCTTGCCCCTTACGAATTGTTCGGGTGACTGGGTTGGCAGGTAATAAGAGTCTTGATGGAGGTGCAGCACCTGGTCCGAGGCAACCAGATTGACCACCTTCTGGGCAAATGTGGTCTTGCCCGAGCCCGAGCCACCAGCGATTCCGATGAGAAACATTACCTGTCATTGTACTTTAAAAGTGGCCACCGGGACAGTAATGATGTCGTGCTAAGATGAGTTTCCCGGTGGCCATGGCTCGGAATCTGCTCGAAGACACTGCTGAGGTCGCGTGAAGCGTTGCCCGGTCTCCAAACGAGTTCCAGCCGAAATTTCCAAATCATTTTCGTCGTGGGAGGCGAGGTGTACAAACGACTGACGGCTGAGTCAAGCGCCTCCCGATAGAGGCTGAAAACTATTTAATTTGACACAAATTGCCCGTAAATGACGCCTCGAATTTCAGTGGCGCCGGCCCGAGCGCTTGCGTCTGGCCACGACTTTCGGAGCACTCATGTCGTAGTGCGGCCCCTTCTGAGTAATGTATTTCTTGCTCGGCGGAATCTCATTATAGCGTGCCAGGAACTTGTCGCGCATATCGGCGGGAATGCGCAGCACATAGCCGGCCGGAATCAGGCGCTTTCCCTGGAATACGGTGTCGGTCAGTCCTGGATTCAGATCCATGAGCGTGTCCATCGGAATGCGCGAATACGTCGAAAGATCGATCGCGTTGATATAGTCGTTCAGCACGAATTCGGCGAACTCTATTGGGTGGTCCCGCTCGAATTTACCGAAATATTTGGCCGCATTTCGCTCGACTTCGGCAGCGGCCATAAACTCGCAAAAAAAGTTACTCGAGGCGAAGCCAAAGCTGCGTGACCGGTAACCATCAATGATCTCGTCCAGGTTATCGCTGCCTACCTTACGCACGGCCCGCATCAAGCCCTTACGCCCGTGGTTATAGGCGGTGATTGCCAGCGGCCACTGGCCCAGCGATTCGATGTTGAGCTTCATCAGCGACGCCGCCGCTTCAGTGGCCCGAATCGGATCATTGCGCTCGTCGATCGTATCGTTGATCTTGAGATAAAATTTGCCCGTCGACCGCATGAACTGCCAGATGCCACTAGCCCCGACTTTGGAACGGGCCTTCAGATTGAAGGAGGATTCCACGAAAGGCAGGCGGGTGATCTCGACCGGAATGCCACGTTCCTTGAAAATCTT
>JBBRLF010000144.1:0-11691 GCA_038231515.1 candidate division WWE3 bacterium | reverse complement strand
TGTTTTATGGCCTGCGCAAAAAGGCCGAGCACGTTTTCAAAGCTGAGCTCGACGAAATCGCCCGCACCAACGCCAACATCAAGATCGTCACGGCCTACAGCGAGCCCACGACCGAGTGCAAGGAAGGCCCTGACTTTCAGCATAAAGGCTACGTCAGTCTGGAGCTTTTGAAGAAAGCACTGCCCAGCAACAACTATTCGTTTTATCTGTGCGGCCCACCACCAATGATGGAATCACTCAGCACAGCGCTGGGCGAATGGGGCGTACCCGAAACGCGCGTGCACTACGAAGCGTTTGGCCCTGCCACTGTGAAGAAGACCGCCAATCGCAAAGGTGATGAGACGGCGGCCACGCCGGCCGTGGCATCGTCAAACATCAAGTTTTCGCAGTCCGATAAAACCGTCGCCTGGGATCCCGCCAAGCTTTCGATTTTGGAGCTGGCCCGTGCCAATGGACTCACGATGAACTCAGGCTGCTGCGTTGGCCAATGCGGCACCTGCCTGGTTGCGATCAAGTCTGGTGAAGTATCTTACGTCAGTAAACCGGGCTACGACGTCGAGGCGGGCTCTTGCCTGCCATGTATTGCCGTACCCAAGGGAAATTTGGAACTGGATGCCTAAACGGGCTCAATCAGGAGGATTGGAAATGGTCTCAAAATATGCAGTTATTGCGGCGGTTCTGGGTTGTTTTACCCTTGGTCTGACGACGAATGTTTTCGCAGGTATCGACCCGCAAAACGTGGTCGGTCCCGAAAAATGCATCGAATGCCATAAAGGCGCCGGACGCGCCTGGCAGGGCACGCATCACTTCGCGACGTTCACGAAGATGCACAAGGAGGACAAAGCAAAGACGATCGCCGATAAAATGGGCGTGAAGTCGATCAAGAGCGAACCCACCTGCATGGGCTGCCACTATACGGTGGACTCCACCGAAAAGGCGATCTCGGGAATCTCGTGTGAATCCTGCCATGGCGCCGCCAAGGGCTGGGTCAAGATCCACAACGACTTTGGCGGCAAGAACGTCAAGCGCGATGCCGAAACCCCCGATCACAAATCCAAGCGCATTGCCGACTCGGTCGCGGCAGGCATGATTCGCCCCGAAGACATCTACCACGTGGCGCAGAACTGCTATCAGTGCCACACGGTACCGAACGAAAAGCTGGTCGAAAAAGGTGGTCACACCGCGGGCAGCGACTTCGAGCTGGTGTCCTGGAGCCAGGGCGAGGTGCGCCACGGCTTTCAGAAGTCCAACGACAAGAGCAATGACGAGGCGACGCCTGAAAGAAAACGCATTCTCTACGTCGTAGGCCGCGTGCTTGATCTGGAATACGGCCTGCGCGGCGTTGCCGAAGTCACGGGCGCCACCGGCTATGCGGTGAAGATGGCCAAACGCACCAAGCAGGCGCTGGGACATGTGGATGCGATTAACAAGGCGTTGAAAGACGCCGATCTTGGCGAGATCTACGCCATCGGCAAAGGCGCTGCCCTCAAGCCCAACAACAAGGCAGCCCTTACCAGCGCCGCCGACAGCATCTCGCAGCATGCTCAGGCCTTTTTGAGTAAAAATGCCACCGCTAATCTTTCGGCCGTCGACAGCCTGATTCCAGGCACGACCAAGGGTAAAGCGACGCAATGAACGAAGCCTCTGAGCTGGGAGTGGAGCGACCGGGTCGCTGGGATAAGCCCTTCGACTCGAACATGTCTGACGAGCATGTTCGCAGTGTTTTAAAAGTCGCTCCATTCTCCCTCATCGATGCCCAGAAATTTCCAAAGAGCATGCCGCTCGCGGGAATTTTAAAGAACGACACGCGACTCGTGACCTATAAACGGGGCGACTTAATCGTGCGTGAGGGTGACTACGGCAGCTCGGCATTTTTCATCATGTCAGGCTCGGTGCGCGTGGTGGTTGACTCCGAGGCCACCAAGCTTGCGGACAAGGCTTTGGGTAGAACCCCACCCAAAGAAAAGAACTGGAAAGAAGCCCTCAGCCAGCTTTGGACCAATGCGAAGGTACCGGAATACCGGGCCTCGGTGAAATTCGTCGGCAATGCGGTGCCCGGCGGGGGAGCCGGCCTGCGTACCGAGGCGGGCAACACGCGGGTGTTTCTGCAAGACGTTTCGGCCGTTTTAAACGAGCACAAAACGGTGCAGCTGCACGAAGGTGAGTTTTTTGGCGAAATCGCGGCCCTGGGCCGCACGCCGCGCACCGCTACCATTTTTGCCGAGGCCGATGGCGTTGAGCTTCTGGAAATCAAGTGGCAGGGCCTGCGCGACATTCGCAATCATGCCCCCCAGATTCGCGAGCACATTGACCGCATCTACCGCGAACGCAGCCTGCTCATTCACCTGCATGAAACGCCGATGTTCGCGCACCTGACCAACGAGCAGCTCGAAGCCGTGGCCGCTGAAACGCAGTTCAAATCATTTGGCAACTTTGACTGGCATGCCTCGTACAAGACGGTGATTGAAAGAACCGCCTCGTCGCGCCTCAACGACGAGCCGATTATCGTCGAGCAGGGCGATTATCCCAATGCGGTCATTCTGATTCGCGCGGGCTTTGCGCGGTTGAGCGAGATCATTGGAAATGGGCATCGCACGGTGAGCTACTTCGGCCGCGGCCAGTACTACGGGTATCGCGAAGTTTTTCACAACTGGAAGAACGACGCCAGCGTGCCGTATCAGTTCACCCTTCGCGGCATCGGGCATACTGACGTGCTGATCGTGCCGTCGCAGGTCATCGAAAAGCTCGTATTACCCACCATTCCAAAGGAGCAGCAGCCCTGGTTTGCCATTGAAAGCAAAACCACCTCGGGCTCAGACCAGCTGGCCAAACGCGACCAGCAAAATCGTGTTGGCACCGACGTGCTCGAATTTCTGGTGGAGAATCGTTATATCAACGGCACGGCCGCGATGATGATCAACCTTGATCGTTGCACGCGCTGTGACGACTGCATTCGCGCCTGCGCCAACGCACACGACAACAATCCCAAGTTCATTCGCGACGGCAAGCAGGTGGGCAATCTCATGATCGGGCACGCCTGCATGCAGTGCCAGGACCCCGTTTGCATGATCGGCTGCCCGACCGGCGCCATCCACCGCGAAACGCTCAAGGGCAACGTGGTGATCAACGACCTGACCTGTATTGGCTGCGGCTCGTGCGCGGCCAGCTGCCCCTACGAAAATATTCAGATGGTCGAAACCCGCAACGCCCAGGGCGAGTACCTGCTCGACAAGGCCACGAATCGTCCCATCGTAAAGGCCACCAAGTGCGACCTTTGCCTGGAGCAGATCACCGGACCGGCCTGCCAGAACGCCTGCCCGCACGATGCGCTGGTGCGCATTGACGTCAGCGATCGCATCGACCTGGTAAACTGGGTCAAGCGGTGATTACGTTTCGCAAGCGCCGCATGATCGGAGTTTCGGTTTCGCTGGTGCTGGCCACGCTTTTTATCGTGTGCTATCGCAAGCTGACGGACAATCTGGTCAGCACGGCAACCTGCTCGGGCCTGCTGCTGTTTGGCTTCATTCTTTTTCTGGCGGCCTACAACGGCCGCAAGCGCATTACGTTTTTACCGCTGGGCAAAAGCTCAACCTGGCTGCAGTTTCATCTCTATTCAGGTTATCTTTGCATCGTGCTGTTCCTGATTCATGTCGGCTTTCGCACACCCCACGGCGGGCTGGAGACGCTGCTGGCCATTGTTTTTGGGCTGGTTGCAGGCAGTGGCATTGTGGGGGCCATCTTGTCGCGGATGATTCCGCGACGGCTGACTCAGCGTGCAGGCACCATCATCTTTGAAACCATTCCACTGCTGCGCCGCGAGCTTAAAGACTCGGTTGATGCCCTGATTCTGAACTCCATTGAGCTGACGGGTAAGACCACGATTGCGGATTTTTACGCCTACCGGCTGGCCAGTTTTTTTGTGGGTCCGCGTAACTTCTGGTCGCACGTACAGGGTTCAGAAAGACACCTGAGTCGCACCTACGCCAATCTGATGGGCCTTAAACGTTACCTGAGTCACGACGAGCTGACCGTCGTCGAGCGGCTTGCCGACAAGGTGCGCGAAAAAGACAATCTCGACTTTCAGTATTCCCTGCAGCTGCTCCTGAAGTACTGGCTCTTTATCCACATACCGCTGACGTTCAGCCTGATCATCATCGGACTATTTCACGGAATATATGCATCTCTTTGGACATAGACGTTACAACCGTCCAAATCAGAAATGGGAATGCGGGCGGGCGGCCGAGGGCAAGGCCTGCAGCCTGGGCCCCGATAGCGGCGGCAAATGCATTATCAAGTCCGAGTGCAAGCCCGTGCGCGACGCCAATGGCTTTCAGTGCGCGCGTCCCACGCAGCTCGGGGGCCAGTGCCCTACCGGCCCGCTGCCCGATGGCTCGTGCTGCCTGCAGATTCCGCCGTGCAGCCCTCGGCGCACCACGCGCGCCAAACGCCAGCTGCTCGTACTCCTGACCGCTGCCTTTTCAATTGGCCTTTGCTTTTACTTCTTCGGCGTCTCGAGCCCCCATCGCGGATTTTTGTCCGGGGGCTCGCTGAGCAATCGCCACAGCTCAATCAAGCACCAGTGCTCGTCGTGCCACGCCACGGTTGAAGGCAATGTCATCAACTGGGTGCTGAGCGCCAAACATCCCAACGTGCAGTCGCAAAAGTGCCTGGAGTGCCACTCGATGTCGCCCCATGTTTTTTCGCCGCACGGGGTGAATCCCACTGTACTGGCCAAGCTGACCGAGGTCCGCCACGGCGATGGCAAGCCGGTGGAGCCAGGTGCCAAACGCATGGAGTGCAACACCTGTCATAAAGAGCACCGCGGATTTCAAGCTGACATCAAGACGATGACCAACAACCAGTGCCAGACCTGCCACGCCAAAAGCTTCAAGAGCTTCGCCAACGGGCATCCTGAGTTCGACAAGTTCCCGTTTCGCCGCCGCACGCGTATTCTTTTTGACCACAGCTCGCATTTTGGAAAAAACTTCGACAAGGCCGGCGTCAAAGACATGCGCTGCCAAACCTGCCATGCGCCTGACAGCGCGGGCCAGCTGATGGTGGTGAGTGGCTTTAAACAGGCCTGCGCCCAGTGCCATTCCAACCAGATTCACGGTGTCGACCAGCTCGAGAAAGGCCTCGTGTTTTTCCGGGTGCCGGCGGTCGATCTTAAAACTCTGAAGACGAAAGGGATCAACATCGGCGAGTGGCCTGAAGATGCCGATGGCGCGCTTACGCCGTTTCAGAAAATCCTGATCGCCAACGACGATAGATTTTCCACGGCCTTCAAGCAGGTGCCCGACGTTGACCTGACTGATCTTGGCGGCCTTTCGGATGCGGACCTGAAGGCAGTAGGTCAGGTGCTGTGGGGCGTGAAGAGTCTGCTTGCCGACCTTGCGGGCGAGAACAGCAAGCACTTGCAAACCAAGCTCGAGAAATATCTCAAGCACGAGCTTGCGCCTGCCGAGCTGGCTTTACTGGCGGGCGCACTGCCGCCAGACGTCCTGCGCAATACCGCAAGCGCATGGTTTCACAATCTCAAGGCCGAAGTTGGCGCCTTTCACACGGGGCGACTCACGGCGACCCACCGGTTCAAACAGCCGAAAGACCTGAAAGACACAGACGTGGACTGGGTCACGGCAGGGGGCTGGTATCGCAACAACGGCGACTACACGCTGCGCTACCGGCCGATAGGCCACGCCGACCCGTTCATTCACAACTGGTTGGATGTGGCGGCGGCTTCTTATGCGGAGTCGAAACTTTCAAAGGGGCTGTTCGACTCACTCTCGAGCCGCAAAGCGAATGCCGGAAGCTGCATGAAGTGTCACAGCGTGGATGCCGTGGCTGGCGCTGCTGGCGCAAGCGGCGGGGTGCACGTGAACTGGCACTCCAAGAGCAGCGACAATGAGCCCAAGACGTTTGATCGTTTTCGACACGTTTCACATTTCAGCCTGCTGGGCAATACGGGCTGCCTGACCTGCCACTCGATCAACAAGGACGCCGAGTATGAGAAGGCCTTTGTGGGCCGTGACAATACGGTTTTCGAAAGCAACTTTCAGCCCATCAAAAAGGCGACCTGCGTGGCCTGCCACCAAAGTGATCGGGCAGGGGACAGCTGCCTGAGCTGTCACAACTATCATGTGGGCGAAGTGCTTTCGTCGCAGTCGAGCTTCAAAAAGGTGCAGACGTCGATGGATGGGGATGAGCAGACTGCTGCTGCTCCAGCCGGCGCAGTGCCGGTTGCGGTAGCAACTCCTGCACCAACCGCAACGCCAACACCGACGCCGACGCCAACGTCGGTGGCGACACCGGTGCCGGCACCGACTGCCACACCCACGCCAAAAGGCGACTGAATTTAATTTGCCTGGGTCTTGCGCTACCGCCTGAGCCTGGGCTAATTAGGGCCTGAATGAGAAATTTAAGCTGGAGCACCGGATATTTCCTACTTGCAGCTGGCTTGGCTTTTGGCCAGTCCTCGGCCACGTCGGTCTCGACTGCCATTCCGGTTTCTGTAGCGGATACTCTCAAAGCGCAAGACAACGGCACCGAGGCCCACACCAAATCCGTTACCTTTTCGTTTTCCTCCAAGTCTGAAGTGATGAACAATTTTCGGGGCGGCAAAGAAGCGCGCGCCGATTTTCTGGGCAATATCACCTTGGGTGTTGGCCTCGACTTTGAACAGTTAGTCGGGCTGCCTGGTTCGTCTGCTCTGATTCAGGGGCTTGGCGTTTATGGTTCGCAGCCCAGCGAGGCGATCGGTGATATTCAGGGCGCAAGTAATCTCTCGGGTCCACATGCGTTCAAACTTTTTCAAGCCTGGCTTCAGCAGAATCTTTTCGACGATCGTCTTTCGGTACTGGTCGGCTTGCATGATCTGGCTTCCGAGTTCGGTGCCACCGACTCGTCCGACGTTTTCATCAATAGCTCGTTTGGCATCGGCCCCGAGCTTTCGCGTAGCGGAAAAAATGGTCCTTCTATTTTTCCCACCACGGCCATGGCCGGACGCATTCGAGTGAATCCCCTGGAAACCGTACAAGTTAGCGCCGCAATCTATGACGGCATTCCGGGCGATCCAGACCATCCCGAGGGAACGCATATCATGATGGGTGGCGAAGACGGCGTCTTTGGTATCTCAGAGATTGCCTTTTCACCATTGCTAAGCGGGCTAAAAGGAAAGTATGCCGTTGGCGCGTGGACCTATAGCAGAGCCTCCGATGATCTGTCCGAGACCGACGAGCTTGGCGTACCCGTACAAGCCAAAAGCCTGGGCACTTATTTACTACTCGATCAACGCGTGTACGCTCCCGACCCCGCGCGAGCACAAGGCCTCTCGGCCTTCCTGCGACTGGGCTGGGCCGCGGCCAATACGAACTCCATTGAATATGCGGGGCAGGGTGGCCTCGTTTACACCGGCTTGTTTGCACCACGCCCCGAAGACCAGCTGGGCATCGGCGCAGCGGTAGCCCGCGCCGGCAGCCACTATCGCGATGCCGCACAGAACAAGGGCCAGGAGATACGGCTGTATGAAGCAAGCTTCGAGCTGACGTACCGAGCACGCATTTTTTCGTGGCTCCGCGTAACACCCGACTTGCAGTGGATTAAGAGTCCCGCGATGAACCCCGCCCTGGCTGACGCCTTTGTCGGATCAACCCGAATGGAAGTCGCGTTTTAGCAGCGCTAGAAAAACCAGCCCACATCCACAAAGGGCGACGCCCCGGGCTGGCCGTTTGAGATATTTATTCCTGCGGCCAGGTACAGGCCAAAATCAATCTGCCAGTCCACGCCTACGGTCAAAAACAAGAAGCTTCCGCTCTTGCTCACGCCTTGCAACGTCGAGGTGCTGCCGTTGGCATTACCATCAAAGCTCACCGAGCCCAGGCCCAAGCCCATCGTCGGCGAAAAATCCCAGTCGGGCACAAACGCACGCGAACCCAGCGCATACCCCTGCAGGCTGCTGATCTCGCCGCTGTAAGTGCCATAGCCTGCCGTAATGCGCATATAGTCGGCAAGGTTGAGTCCAATATTAATGCCGATTTGCGCAGGCAACGGGTCACCCAAAAAACCCGCGTAAACGCCCAGCCGGTCTTTCATGCGATTGCTCGTAGCCCACGCCGGCTGGGTGGCGAGCAATATGGCAAAGCTTATGAAAAGCAGGTGAGTCTTCACCTCTCGATTTTAGTACTTATCGGCGCCAATTGCACGCGTGGGCTTCTGGCTTTGGGCCGCCAGCTCTTGTTTGCGCCGCAGCAGCACGCCAAACGGGTAGTAGAACAGGCGCAGCACAAACCGCGGGCTTACTGTTCCAAGCGTCATCAAAAATTTGGCCCACAGTCCCGGAATAACCATGGCGCGGCCCCGGTCAAAGGCGGCCAGCGAAGCGCTTGCGCATTGCTCGGCCGAGATCATCACGAACTTGGGCACGTTCAGATCAATGGGTTTGCACAGGTGGTCTTCGAACTCGGTGGCCACCGGGCCCGGGCAGACATGCGTGACGGTCACACCCGTGCCGGCCAGATCAAGCCTTAACGATTCGCTAAAGGCACTGACAAAGTTCTTGGTGCCGATGTAAGCCGCAAACCCTGGCGAAAAAGTGAGGCCAAAGCCCGAGCTGATGTTCATGATGCCGCCATTTTTGCGCTCAACCATCGCAGGCAGCACATGGTGGGTGAGCAGGGCCAGGCTGGTCATGTTCAACGTCAGCATCTGCTCAAGGCGTGTCCAGTCGGCGCGGTCAAACACGCCGAAGTTACCCACCCCCGCGCTGTTGACAAGCAGGTCAACCGGGCCGGCCGTAGCCTGTACGCGCGTGATGAGCTCGCGAGCGGCATCGAGGTTTGAGAGATCGCACTTTTCGATTTGCACGGTTAACGCGGGATACGTTTCGGCGAACTCAGCGCCCAACGCTTCAAGTCGCTCGGTGCGGCGCGCGACCAGAATCAGCTTCTTTGCCCGGGGAGCAAGCTGCCGGGCTAGCGCACGACCAATGCCGGACGAGGCACCTGTGATGAGAACTACGCTGGTCTTGGAGTTGAGTAGCATGGCCAAAGTCGTAGCACGGACAGGCCAATATGTCCTATTCACAAGAGGAGCCCTGGTTTTAATACGGGAATCAGGCCTATAATCAGTTATGCGCCACTTTATTGCTCTCGTGGGATTATTAGCATTCAGTTATGTTTCAGGTCCCTTGGCCTTGGCCGCGACCGAGGAAGGATTTCTCGGCTTGATCCTGAAACAGGAAACACCCACCAAGGTCGTCGTCAAAGGGACGGCCTCTGGCGCCAGCGCGCAGAAGGCCGGAGTTAAAGACGAAGACGTTCTGGAGTCGTTCAAGGGAAAGAAAGTTCAGAACATTGGCGAGTTCATCAAAACCGTCAAGGCCACCAAGCCAGGTAGCTTCGAGACCCTCAAGATCAAGCGCGCAGGCAAGACGATCGCATTTAAGCTTTTGGTCGTGTCGCGCGAAACTTTTCTGGGAGCCGGCATTGATGCCATGAAGGGCAAACAGATTCCCGAGCTGACCGCCACCAGCGTGGCCACGAATGAAAAATTTGTGCTCTCCAAGCTGGCAGGTACGCCCGTGGTGCTGGAGCTTTGGGCCACGTGGTGCCCGGCCTGTGCGGCGAATATTCCGGTTCTGGAAGCGGTGGCAAAAAAATATGACGGCAAGGTTAAGGTCGTGGCGCTTTCATTTGAGAGCCCGGCCAAGGTTCGAACCTTTTTTGGCGATCACAAAGTCGCTTACGACCTGGTAGCGACCGAGTCAACCGACCGAAATTTGAGTTTCATGAATAACAGCTCGATTCCCAAGTTCATCGTAATCAATGCCAAGGGAATCGTGGTTGAGGTCCTGCATCAGGCCCAGGATTTAGGTGCGGTTTTGGATAAGCTGGACTAAGAATTCAGGCCAGTCACTTTTTTGCCGGCGGAGCGACCTCATCCTGCAAAAATATGGTCAGACGCGGACCCGTTTTAAAAGTGACGTAGATCAGCTTTTGGCCGTCAGTTTTCACGTTCCTCACGCCCTGGCTGCCTCTGATGATCGGCACGCATTTCGCGATGGCCGCGGCAGCTTTTCCGGACTGCTGGAGATACTTGTGACACAGGACGCTTGGACGTTTGCGCATCGAGAGATGGGCAAACTCGTCAAGTTCCGGACTTGTTCCGGCAAAGCTGCCCAGAGAGGCCATAAAACCGGCACAGACGAGCAAGAGGAGTCCTGATTTTTGCGACATACCACTATTGTAGCAGTCCGGGTGCCATTACAATACCCGCAACATTACCTCGGCTGGGAAAATTTAACCGCTTTGATAATATTATCGAAATCAGGCATCTTAAAAAAATATGGCGTTGAAAAAGAAAGCTCCTGGATTAACAGCAGCGGCACAGCCCCGTGATTTCTCGGCCACTGAGACGGCTATTCTGGAAGCCTACGTGCTGCTCTGCTACCAGCATGGCGTTACCGGAATCCGGCTACAGATGGTGGCCAAAAAGGCGAAGGTGGCTTTCGGCACGGTCCATTACTATTTCGGCGGCGACGAAAAGAGCCTGGAAGAGTCGGCCATCAGCTATGTCGGCGCAGCCGGACAAAAGTATATCGCCGATTATCTCGCCCGTGCCTCGACGGCGCCAGGCTACCGCGGTATTGAAGAGTACCTCATCGGCAGCTTTCAATGGTTGCGCGACTGCCGCCCACACATGAGCTACTGGCTGCATTTCTACTACCTGGCTTCGATTAACTCGGGCCTGCGGGCGAAAAACACGCCGTTTCTTTTGGGCGCGCGGCAGCGAATTCAAAAGCTGCTCTGCGAAGGCGTAGCCCTGGGCACATTGCCCGAGCTCAATAATTTAGAAGAGCTGGCCAGAAAGATCAATGCGCTGCTTTTCGGATCAGGCTGGGTGGCCATGTGCGATCCGTCAAAGAATGCCGTCGAGGAGCAGCAGAAGTTAGCGCTGTCGGCGATGAATGCAGTGATTAACAGCCACGCGGTGAAAAAGCGACAAGCCAGGTAACTTGCCTGGCTCCGGCGCATCATGAGTTTACATAATATACCTTATCAGAACTTGAATTAAGCCCCACTCAAGCCCGCGGCAAAGACTCGATATCAGCCGCCAGCCGCGAACCTTGAGCAATCGCACGTTTCGCATCAAGCTCACCGGCCACGTCTGCGCCGCCAATCAGATGCGTGCTTACGGCGGCCGCTTGCAGCTCGCTCAATAGATCCCGCAATGGCTCCTGACCCGCGCAGATCACAATGTGGTCGACCTCAAGGAGCTGCTGCTTGTCTTTGCAGCTGATGTGCAGCCCACGATCGTCGATCTTTTCGTAGACGACGCCATCCATCATTATAGTCTTCTTATCTTTCAGCTGCGCCCGATGAATCCAACCCGTCGTTTTTCCAAGCCTCGCACCCAGCTTGCCCGATGTTCTTTGCAGCAGGTAGACCTTGCGAGCCGACGGCTGAATCTGACGCGCAACACCCGTGATACCCCCGCGGGCGGCGCCCGTAAAATCCATGCCCCAATGTGCGGCAAATGCATTGGGATCAAGACTCAGCGAATGATCCTGGTCACTCAAGAATGCAGCCACGTCAAAACCAATTCCGCCAGCGCCGATAATAGCCACCGACTTGCCCAGCTGCACTTTGCCACTCAGCACCTCGACATAAGACACGACCTTGGCGTGCTCGATGCCAG
>JBBRLF010000143.1:0-11696 GCA_038231515.1 candidate division WWE3 bacterium | reverse complement strand
GGTGGTTCGCCATACGGAATGATGGGCGGTTCTCCGTACGGTGGCTCACCATTCGGCGGTTCTCCGTACGGCGGCTCGCCATTTGGCGGTTCTCCGTACGGTGGCTCACCATTCGGCGGTTCTCCGTACGGCGGCTCGCCATTTGGCGGTTCTCCGTACGGTGGCTCACCATTCGGCGGTTCTCCGTACGGCGGCTCACCATTCGGCGGCTCACCATTCGGCGGCTCTCCGTTCGGCGGCTCGCCATACGGTGGTTCTCCATTCGGCGGTTCGCCATACGGCGGCTCTCCATTCGGTGGTTCTCCATTCGGCGTACCGTCAATGGTGCCCGGCTTTCCAGGCAGCCCAAGTGGCCCGATGTACGGCTCTCCAAACTCCTACGGTCCTGGTTTTCCTGGTGGACCGTCCTTTCCCGGCTGGGGCACCAACACGGGTGGCGGGCTCTATAGTCCCACGATGACGGGAAGCTGGGGTCAGGGTAGCCCGTATGGCCAATACGGCCAATATGGTGGCAGTGGGTCTTCGTCGCAGATCCTGGCTCAGCAGATGGCCACCTTGCAGGCGCGCTACGGTCAGCTCTATCAGCAGATGATGGGCACGGGAGTTTCCGGCTTTGGCTCCTCGCCATATGGTGGCGTGACCACAAGTTTCTAAAGCCTGCGCAGTTCAAGTTAGCTTTGAAAATCCCCGCTTCGCCGGGTATCTTCTCAGGACATGGCCAAGGGAAAAGGCGAACGTATTCTGATCATCGACGACGATAATGCGAGCCGCCTGATCGCGCGCAAAATGCTCGAGCAGGCTGGCTACTCGGTGCTTGAATGCGAAAGCGCCGAGCAGGGTCTTACAACGGCGCTCGAAGAGGCGCCGCATCTGATCGTGCTCGATTTGGTCATGCCAGGAAAGTCAGGTTTCGACTTTCTCGAAGAAAGACGTCAGAGTCCTCAGCTGAGTGATATCCCCGTACTTGTTCTGAGCGGCAATGACGATCAGCAATCCATCTATCGTGCACGTTCACTGGGCGCCTCGGAATATGTCACCAAACCCGTGGTCGCTTTGACGATCACTCAGAAGGCGCGCAAGCTGCTGCACGATCGAAGATTCGCGGTTTTGGATTTTGAAGATGAAGATTCGATGCCCGTGGCGCGCTTCAGAGTCATCGGCATGGTGCGTTCGGTCAACGAGGCCGGCTTTCTGCTCGAGGCTCCGGTAAAAATAGCGACAGGCACGGGTGTGGCGGTCGAAAGCGGTCTCTTCGAACGAATCGGCTGCACCGATGGGGTTTTTCTAAAAATCGCCGGCCCCGCCAAGCTGGGCGCGAAGGGGCAGTATCTCAACGAAGTGGGTATGGTGGGGCTTGCCCCCAAAGCGATTGAAAAGATTCGCAGCGTGATTCGAGGCTGGAAATGAGTTCTGTCGCGAGTCCATTCGCGCTGGTCGTTGAAGATGATGAGATGCAGTCGCGGTTGATCGCGGCGGTGCTACGCAAGCTTGGCATTACCTCGGAAATCGTAACCACTGGACGCGAGTTTATTCAGCGGCTGAAAGAAACCAAGCCAAGCTTTTGTCTGGTCGATCTGAATATCGAAAAGCTCGGGGTGGGATTCACGGTTATCGAGGCGGTGCGCAAGGTGCTGGGCAGTGGACCAACTCTGATCGTCGTATCGGGAAATTCCGATACTACGGCGATTGCTCATGCTCTTGAGCTGGGCGCTAATGACTACCTGGTCAAGCCCATCGATCGCGAGATGCTAGCGTCAAAGGTCGTGCAGTATGTTTCAACGCCGCAGCTGCTGGATGCCAGGTCGTCGCTCGTGCCGTTGCCGGGCGATGGGCTTCAAGCGGTATTCGAGCTGGAGCTTGCCATTCGTCAGATTGATGAGTTTGGCGTGAAGCTCAAGAGTCCGCACTTTCTGTTAAAGGGCTCAATCGTGCAGCTATCGTCGCCGGTATTTTTGGATATTTTCGGAAATGACGAGCCCGTCGCTCTTACCGTGATGGCGACCTCAGCCCAGGCCGACGGACTATGCGGCATCGAAGCGGAATTTGACCGCAACAACGAAAAGGTCCTGGTAGCCGTGCGAAAGTGGCTGGCAAAGCTAAGCTAAGCTTAGCAGCCGTAACCGTCGTCCTACTGACGCGGCATCCAAACATTATCTTCGTCGCCCTTAACGCCCATAAGATAAGTCCCATTATTACCATTGGAGTCTTCCAGCTCCGTTAAAATCTTTTGGTAGCTCAGCGTCTTACCTTCAAGAAACTGATCCATGAACGCCATCGCGTTCGGGCCCGAGCTGTCGGTGAGAGTCGGCAGTCCGGCTGTGATGATCTCGGTATTGCGGGTTCCACCCTTCGCGCGAAAATACATGCCATTGACGTAGGGGTAGGTGCTGCAGCCATTGAAAAAGAAAATCTGGTATTTTTCCGGATTGAACGCCACCGGTGGCAGCTTGTTGAGATCAAAATTTGCCCCGAGATTCGAGTGCCCGTCATAAACGAAAATATCGGCATTGCTCAGAGCCGGTACCAGGTAGTGACGAAAAGTTTCATCGGTCGACTCAATATCGGTGTCGGCCAGCAGTACTTCCACGCGCACATCAAGGGTGTGGCTGCCCACGGTTACGGCCTTGCGATAGTGGCGCAGAAAGTTGATTCCCTCGGAAACCGTGCCCTCGGCATCCACGCGAAAAAGATTTTTCTTCTCGACCAGCTCGAACTCGCGCTGCGCGAGATCATGATCGATGTATCTCAAGGCCTTCAGGGCCTCGTCACGCCGACTGGGCTTTGCACCATCGACATCCTGGTCGCGGATATAGCCGATGAAAACGGCGATATTGAGCGCGTCGCCATTGCCGTTGTCACCATAGAGCCGGTCATATTCGGGGTAACTCACGCGCGTATTGGGCAGGCGCTCAAGCTTGCCCGTGAGATGCAGCACATCGTGCTCGTTGCCGGCCAACGGGCACGAGGGCATCTCGGAGTCCCAGTAATACCAGAAATCCTCTTCGCCGTTGTACTCGCTGTCGGTGCAACGATTGCGGTCCTGGCCATGGCTGCGCACCAGACCCAGGCTGTAAATCAGGTCGGGCGCAAGCGGCAGTCGTATTGGAATCAGCTTGGTTTCATGACCGCTGAAAATTTCTTTTTGAAAAACGACTACGCCGCGAAAATCATAGCTCAGGCTAATGCGTCCCGGCGCACTGCCTCGGGCTACGCTGGTAAATCGAATCTGGTAAGTTTCACCCAGGGCACCTGCCGCCACGGTTTCGCGACGAAAGGACTCGGACTGAAAGGTACCCATAAGATGCTCGATTTGGTGATGGATGCGTTGCAACGCCTTGCCTCGCTCGGGAGCGCGGCTGTTGAGCAGAGCCACACTTGCCGGGCCCGCCCATTGAACGTCGGCCACACCCTGAAAAGTGAGAAGCGCTTCAGTCGAGTGCCGACCGTAATAGGCTTGTGCGGGAACGGTTAGCAAGGACAACAGCAGAACGAACATCGAATGACCCCTTTATTCAGAGTTGAGTACTCAGAGGGGTTACCTCGCAGGGTAGTTTAGAGTCAATATGATGAACGAATAACGCAGTGCGTATTTTATGAATAATCAATGCTCGATCGCAGTACCCGGCATATGATTGTGGAATCGTGACCATTCTTGCCGTTCTACTTTCTCTAGCGTTGCCTGCCCAGGGTGCCCCGCGCACCAGGGTTTCGCCCGAGGTGCAACAGGAAATCGTTCAGCTGTACTCCGAAAATCGGTGTGCGGCCGCGCGTTCGAAAGTTCGTCCTTACCAGTATGATTCTCTGCGCCCGAACGTCCTGGCCGTCTTCGCTTTTTGCGAACCACCAGGAAACGTTGCTGAGTCGCTGTTCGCTAAAGCCGAAACGCTGGATCCTACCGGTGATCTTATCGTGCTGCTGCACGCGAAGTATCGTTGGAAGAAAAATCACACGAGCGCGGAGCCGCTTTTTCGCAAGGTGCTGATGTTGGCGCGTCACCCCTATATCCGTTTCATGGCTTCGGAATATCTTGCGGGACGAATCGACAAAGATGAGCCCATCTCGCTTTCGCCTTACACGTTGTATGGCAGTTTAATGTTGGGGGGCGGGCAGGAAAGCAATCCAAGATGGCCCGACCTGACCGCGATTCAGGTGCCCAAATCCGGGGCCAGCAATATACGGCTCAACTTGAGTGCTCAACGCTGGGTGCAGTGGGGATCGCTGGCGGCGATTTACACATTGACTGACAATGAGTACTTTTCAGCCCATCAGTCAGATCTCATGTTTCATGAAGTCGAACTGCGCAGCGCAATCCGGGTGGGCCCTCAGGAAGATATCGTGTTTCGATTGCTGGGTTCCTACGCCACGCTTGGCAGTTCCAGACTTCTGGCCACGCAGGGTATCGGTATTCTTGGCGTCGTCTATCGCCCCCTGTACAAGCAGTCAGTACAGGGTTTGATCTTCCGCGACCGGCTCTATCCCTCTGCGTTGACGGCACAGGAAGGCGTGCATTTCAGATTTGAATACAGCTGGGAGTTTTTTCCGGGCAGCTGGAATTTGAAGTCGTTGATTTCAATCGAACATGTCGATGCTCAAAACAACGCCATCTCGGTCGGGATTCCGAACGCCCATACTGATCTCGGCCTGGCGCTTGGGCTACAATATGACTTCAAGCTCTTCGTGCTCGGCTTCAACCCCAAAGTCACGTACCGCAAGGACAGCAGTACGTCGAACTACACGTCGCCAAGCGATGGTTCGCCGGTAGCCAAGAACCGCGCCGACACTCTTCTGACTTTTCAGCCGATACTTACGGTACCGATCGTGCCCTATTTGAATTTCATGGCCTGGTATCAGTGGGAGCGGGTATTCAGCAATATCGGTCCGAGCGATTATACCGATCGCAACTATCTGAATCAAAGCGTCGCGGCTGCGGTCAAAATTTTTCTCAGCAGCTACTGACCGCGATGGGCCGGCGCTTTAAAGAAACGGAATCAGCTTGCTGAAAATAAGCGGCACGGGAAGCGGCTTGGTGAATGTGCAAAAGTTGCGTGAGTCTTTGAGCCGTTTCAAAATCTGAATCGTCTTGGCGTCATAAAGCGCGGGGTTAAATACGATTGCGGTGAAGGGCCCCCTGGAATCACGGTTGAAATTCTTCAGTACCTCGAGCCAGTCGCTGGGATTCAGATGGTCCAGGTCGAGCACGAACGCATTGGCTTTGATCGTGGCCCGCCTGAGCTCGTCGAACGAGGCTTGAAAAAGGCCCGCTGCCCGGTCGCCCAAGCCCTCTTCAAGAAAGCGCACCAGATAAGGGTCCAGGGTTACCACGCCCAGCTTGGGAGCCTTTGCGCCGGCCTTCTTTTTTGTGGCGACCGGTTCGACCTCGTTGCGCTGCATGACCATATCCCGGAACAGGTCGCGCATCGAAACGATTCCCACGAGCCTGAACTTGATTTCGCCATCGGATACGACGATGGGCAGGTGGCGTACGCCATATTTCAGCATCAGCTCGGGGGCCTTGTCGATTTCAGAAGCGAACAGCACTTTCACGGGCCGCGACATGATCGTGCGAATCGGCTTTTTCCAAAGCGACTCGGTCTGGATGCGGTCGAATTTGTGTAAAAGATCGCGCTCGGTGAATATGCCGACCAGGGCCTGGTTGCCGGCATCGCTGACGATCAGGACCGAACCGACATTGTGTTTCTGCATCAGACGCACGCATTCGTCGATCGGAGTGTCGGCGCGGGTGATGACTGCGGGTGAGTAGTGGATTTTTAAAGGTTTGGGCATCGTATGGCGGGAGCCGTGATGACGGCTCCCGCCTACGAAATTGTATTTGGCTCGAAAACCAAATGGAAGCTTATTTCAGCTCGGTGATCGTGCACTCGGTGTGATCTGGAATGTCGCTGTCGGGCATGTCGATTCCGCCACGGCCGCCATGATAGTGGCCGGGGTGACCGCGATGCCAATCGCAAACAACGACGCTGGACCACAGCTTGCTGTAGTCTTTGGTGCCCTTGGCGCGCGCCAGGACGTCGAGTGAGTAGGTGTAAACTTCGTGGCGGTAGTTCAGGCGGCGGCCGCCGAGGTATTTCTTATTGGCGGTTTTCACTTCAAAGCCAGCAAGCGCTTTCTGAATCGTGGCCATGCCGGCTGGGTTGCCGTAGGTAGCCAGTGCGTCGCCAGAGAGCGTTTCGCGCAGGTCCTTGAGGTTGTTCTTGCCTGCTGCAGTCGCTGCCGAAGCCAGCGTGCTTTCGGGCGAACTCAGGTCATTACAGGCCGAAAGGCCCAACAGTGCGGCCAGGAGGGCCAAAACCAATACCAAATTTTTCTTCATAATACTCCCTTGTATGACGCAGTGTGTAATTCTTTAGATGCGTTATGTCAATCACGTTTTGAGGTATTCTAAAGGGCATGGCTCAACGGACGGACCTGATTTACGCCATAGATTTCGGTACTTCCAACTCCCTTTTGGCCGCAGCCCGGCCCGATGGTCAGGTTGCGCCGATCCCACTCGATCCCGATGCCAGTGACCCCACGATTCTTCGCAGCATTCTTTACTTTCCAAGCATGCACGAGTGCTTCTACGGCGCGAGGGCGATTGACGAGTTCACCCGGCGCGATATGGAAGGCCGGCTCGTACGGTCGATCAAGAAGTACCTGCCAATACGCAGCTTCGTTGGCACCTATGTCGACAATCGGCCGCTGAATCTGGAAGACATCATTGGTATTTTTTTGGGCGAGCTGCGAAAGCGGGCTAACCTGCACTTTGGCGCCGATGTTGATTCGGTGGTGCTCGGGCGCCCGGCCAAGTTCGCCGACGATGAGGCCGACGACACCTTTGCGCAGTATCGTCTGGAGCGCGCCGCCCGCAACGCGGGTTTCAAGCACATTGAGTTTTGCGCCGAGCCGATCGCCGCGGCCTTTGATTTTCGTTCGCAGATCACCGAACCCAAGACGGTGCTGGTGGCCGATTTCGGCGGTGGTACCTCGGACTTCACCGTGATTCGCATCAGCCGCGAGGCGTATTCCAAATCCGACGTGCTTTCAATCGGAGGTGTTTCTGTGGCCGGCGATGCCCTGGATGGCGCGATCATGCGTGGGCGCATCTCGAAGCATTTCGGCGCTGATGTCGAGTACAAGGTGCCGTTCGGTTCCAACGTGCTTAAGATGCCGCGCGATCTGATGGAAAAGATTTGTTCGCCAGCGGATATCTCGCTGCTGCGCAAACGCGACACGATGGAATTTCTGCGTAATGTGCAGTCGTGGTCCCTGGGTGGCGATGATCGCATCAAGATGGAACGGCTTTTTTGCCTCATCGAAGATCAGCTGGGTTTTAAAATTTTCGAGGAGATCGAGCACACCAAGCGGCGGCTGTCTGAAATTGACCGCACCCGCTTCTTTTTCGATTACCCTGGCGCCCAGGTCGAGGAGCAATTCACGCGCAAAAGTTTTGAAGAGCTGATCGCGTCCAAGACGGACGACATCCTGCGTGCCCTTGATCAAACCGTGGCGGATGCCGGCTTGACCAACGACAAGATCGACTTGGTCTGCTGTACCGGCGGCACGGCGAAGGTAATGGTGCTGCGCCAGGCACTCGAAGAGCGCTTCGGCCTGGAAAAGCTGCAGCAGCATAATAACTTTCATTCGATTGTGCAGGGCTTGAGTGCGCGGGCGTTGCAGCTCTTCTGAAAAATGATTCAATCCAGAAAACTTCGCGATCTTTGCCTGTCGGCTGACCCGCTTTTAGCGGCTGGACCGCCCTAATCCAGCGACGCAGTATTTCACGCTTTTGTCCGGAGCTTGACGAATTTCTGGTACCCTGGACTTCATGAGTCTCATCAAAGTAATGCGCCGCCTGAAGTTCATTCCGCCGCAGCGCCTGCTTGAGCTGTATCCGCCGTTTTTTTTCATGGGCGTGAAGGTGAAACATGTCTCGCCCGATCATCGCCGGCTGTGCATTGCGGTGCCGCTGCGGTGGTATGGCACCAATCAGTATGGCAGCATGTTTGGCGGTTTTGTCTGTGCGGTAAGCGACCCGTTGCCCGCACTGCTTTGCTCGCGGCTTTTTCCTGAGCACGAGATCTGGACGCGCAAGAACTGCGTCGAGTTTCTGAAGCCGGCCCGCGGCATGATTGAAGCGGAAATCACGGTGAGCGATGACGACGTGGCCAAGATCGAAGATGGGTTGTCACGGCATGGCCGTATCTCGCACGCGTTTGAGTTCACCTTTTTTGACCGGCACCGTGTTGAAATTGCTCACGTGAAAAACACAGTTTTTCTTCGGCGCGGCGGGACGGATTTCGGCGTATGATCTTCGTGGGTCACGTCGCGGCAACGATTTTGGCCACCCAGCTTTACATCGATCGTACCCGGCGCCGAATCGATCTGCGCAAGATGGCGGTTATTTCCATGCTGCCCGACCTGATCGACAAGCCACTGGCCTTCTGCTTTCCTGAGTTTTTCGGCTACCATACCCGGTTATATGCGCACTCGCTGTTGTTTTGCCTGGTTATGATTCCGGTGTTTCGGGCGCTGCGCCGACGGCTTGGCCCACCGCTGATTTGCTGGCTGGTCCTGGCCGGGCATCTGCTGATGGACCGCGTGTGGATCACGAATAAGGAGATGTTTTTCTGGCCGCTGCTGGACGACGCCAAGCCGCAGCCGAAAGTCGCGCTCGATATTTTTAATTGGACGGCTTTTCAGCCCGCGAACTTTGAAATTGAAATAGCCGGAGTGCTGATCCTGTGTGTAGTCGCGGCTCATTACCGCCTCTATCGCAAAGAAAAGCTGCTGCTGCTGCTGAAGACCGGCAATCTTCAGTGAATCTGAATTTCGAGCTGCTTCATCATGTTCTTGGCAGGATTAAAGGCGGGATTGGCTTTCATGGCCCGCGCCAGTTCTGTGCGTGCGGTGATGAGCATGCCTTTTTGCACATAGATGCGAGCAAGATTGTAATGCGGGTATTCAGGGCTGTCGTAGTTTGACGACTTGCAGGCTTTTTTAAGATACGGAATGGCCTTGTCGAATTCACGCTTCTCGGTCAGGTAGGCGCCAATGTCGTTCCAGGCATTGCCAAAGTCGGGGTCCAGCGCGAGCGCCTTTTTGCACTCTTCGATAGCGTGGTCGACTTCGCCCATGAGGCTCAGGCACCAGCCCAAAAAAGTATGGGCTTCAGCATTTGGGCTGTGTTCGATTGAGCGAATATAGCACTCGGCGGCGGAATGCAGGTCTCCCGATGCTTGATGCAGATAGCCCATGCGAAAAAAGCTGTCTTTCGACATGCGAGAAACGATGCTGCTGGACTTCGACTTGCTACTCGACATGACTGGGTTATTGCGCGCGTGAAACCAATTTACAAGATCATTTTGAGGTCAGGCAAATTGGCGGTGCTCTTCCAAAGCTCAATGATTTCAGCCGCGGAGTTCGCTTTTAATTCATAAGTCAGGGCCAGATACCGCCTGCCGGGAGTGCCGGGAGACGCGTCTGGAGCGGACGACTCCCGTTCCCCAGTACGCCGGGCCAGTGGAAATGCCGCCTCCAGCTGGGCCACTGCGGCTAGAAATGCGTCAGTCTTCACACCTATGAATTTGTGCACGTAGGTCTGTGGATACGTTTCGGCTTCCAGCAGTTCGGTAAGTTTGGTGAGATCCATTCCGTTTAAACCGCGGGCTTGATCCAAAAAGCCTGCCACTGCCGCGCCTTGAGCTCGACACCAAGCTTGGGGCCCTTAAAGCCCTCTTTCATGAGGGCTTCCGCTTTCGGCCAGATGCTTTCTGCGCCCTCTTTCACCGCCCAACGTAAGGCCTGTTCGATGAGAGCGATGGCGTCCTGTTTTTCTTTTTCTGACGGACCACGCGCGCGACGAATAAAAGACTTCACGATATCCATCAGCGCTTTATCGTCACGGGCCAGCTCTACCCACTCGTGCGGGCTGGTTTCAACCACCACCTCGGGCGCGCGCAACGAGTCGTGATAAACGCTAAGGATTCTACCCAGCACGCGTTTTTCGATATTCGAAAGCTTCAGATATTCGGTTAGCCTTTCAACGATCGCATCCGGCTCCTTGATCGGGTCGCCCAGCAAGCCGGTCACGCCCAGCGCGCAAACCCAGTGCAGGGGCGTGGGCGTCCACGAAAGTCTGAGCTGTCGCAGATCGGCGGGAACGCTAACCCGGCGTACGCCGAAAACATGTTCCCAGAGCCCATTCTGGGCCAGAGCCTCCAGACCCATGACGGGACGTTGGCTTGAAAGCAGGCGCATGGTTTCTTCGCGCACGCGTTCACGGCTGATGGCCTTGAGCAGCACGCTGCACTTTTTGATTGCCACGGCGGTGTCGCGCTCGATCTTGAAGCCCAACTGGGCCGAGAACCGCACGGCGCGCAGAATGCGCAAGGCATCTTCAGAAAAGCGCGTGGCCGGATTGCCCACGGTGCGAATCGTCTTGGCGCCAATATCCTTGTTGCCGCTGACGTAATCGATGATGACATTTTTCGTGGGGTCCAGGTACATCGCATTGATCGTAAAATCCCGGCGGGCCACGTCGCTCTGCTCATCGCCGGGTTCGACGACGTCAGGGTGGCGGTAATCGGAGTAGCCTTCTTCGCGGCGAAAAATGGCGATGTCGATGTGAATCGGATCGTTCTTGGGTCCCACGGGGGGCAGTTTCACGACTCCGAAAGCTTCGCCGACTTCGATGCGTTCTTTAAAAAGTTCGCGAACCTTGTCGAGTGGGGCATTGGTGACAATGTCCCAGTCCTTGGGTTTGCGCGCCATAATCGTGTCGCGCACACAGCCGCCTGCGAGCCAGGCGACGTATCCGGCGTCTTTCAAGCTGTCGCAAGCTTGAAGAACCGGTTTCGGAATCTGTGGCGGCGGATTAATCGGGATCAACTTCGAAGTCATTGTGCTTTTGGGCTCGATTTCTTTTAGCTCCGTCATCATCCCGTTTTTGATCCCTTTTGTGATCCCTTTTTCTATCGTCGTGATCATCGGCGTACTTTTTTACCTGTTATGTTGCGGCCAGAACCAAGAATTCCCCTTTGAATTCCATCACCAGGAAAGTAGCATCGATCTTAATGTTCCTCAAGGGCGCCATTAGGCTGAAAAAAGGGCATCCCCGATTCCTGAAAACAGGGAGTCCGTGGGTGTTTTCCAACGAAATCGTTCACATTGACACGAAGCTCGCTCCGGGCTCGTGGGTCGCACTCGAGGGTGGCGACGGGCATTCGCTGGGATATGGCTACTTCAACCCCCATTCCTTGATCGCTTATCGGGTATTTGAACGGGTTCCTTTTCGTAACGAGGAGCAGTCGCGCGCGTTATTTTTCAAACGTTTGGACGCAGCATGGCAGACGCGAACCCGCGCCTATGGCGACCGTATCCAGACTGGCGAGATGGGGCGCCACTCTTTTCGGCTTTGTTTTGGCGAAAGCGACGGTCTGCCCGGCTTAATCATCGACCTCTATGAAGCTGCCAAGGGCGGCATTGCCGTGGTGCAGTGTCATTCGGCTGGAGCAGATGGCTTTGTGCTCTGGACCCAGGAGTGGCTCAAGGAACGAATGAATATCGGGTGTGGCGTTTTGCGCAATGACTTGGATGTCCGCCGCCGGGAAAATGTGGCGTTGTCGGTCAGCGAATGGGGCGCCCCGTCCAATGACAACTACGCCATCGAAGGCGGTATCAAGTTTTTCGTTGATATC
>JBBRLF010000142.1:0-11712 GCA_038231515.1 candidate division WWE3 bacterium | reverse complement strand
TGTGGATGTAGATCGCACCGCCGTCACTGAGCACTCTGAGATATTTATTCAGCACCAGATCCACGCGCTCGCTGTACGAGACTGCGCCGAAAACATCTGTGATGATGTCGGCCCGGCCCAGCTCTTCGTCAGGAATGTCTTCGACGTACCGGCCGTAGAGGGCTTTGAAGTTTCGCGAGTTCTTTATCGGCCCATCAAGCCGGGGGCTGAACTTGTTGGGCTTCGGCGCTTCGGCGGCAACGGCAATGGTTGCGGCCCGACCTTGTAAAATCGAGTGCAGCAGCGGCAGCTTGCCCAGCAGATATTCCTTTTGCGCGCGAGCGTGCCCGGCGCCCACGTCAAGCCAGCGGTTGCCGCGAACGAGCCGCGCCAGATGCGCAGCGAAGCCCTCGCTGAGCACCGTCTTGTAGTCCTGAAGTCCACGAAAGTCATTGAACTGGCCGGCCGATACCACGCCATGCATCTCGCGCACGAGCAGATTGGCGCATACCTTATCGGACGAGTGCGCTGCCGCCGACAACAGCCCCATTGCGGACAGGGTAAAGAGGAGCGCGGTGAGAGGCGATTTCAGCTTGGGAAACTGAGGCATAAGCCTCTGATTTATATCACGTCGTCAGTGACTTAGGGATGGGCACATTTGACCCGCCTGCGTCGACGTGCTGAGGGGCGGTTAGAGATAGAGATAGCGCAGCGTAAAATGCGTAACGGGCGTCGTCTGCGTGGGCCCCGGCCCCAGATGGTTTGGAAATGAAAACAGAAAGTTAATCGCCAGCGGCGGGATATTGAAGGCCAGGCCGGCCGAGTAAGACGAGGCAACGCCACCAGGCGCGTCGCCCCAGTTTTTAAAGATCGTGCCGTAATCGAACGCAAGCACGCCGCGCAGCTCGGGGATCTTTAAAAATGTGCCGATGGGAAAACGCAGCTCACTTTTGCCCGCGAGCACGTAATTTCCGCGCAGCCGGTCGTCACCAAACGAATAAGCCCGCATGATGTCGTCGCTCAGCACCATGAAGGGATCGCGAAAAGGGCCGCCCAGCGAAGCCCCGCCCACGCCCTGAAACGCGAGAACGGTTCGACCAATGAGCTTGAGATAGTAGGCGGCGTCAAGGCGCCCTCGCTCGTTCCACTCGCGCCTTGACGGATAGAAGCTCGTATCAGCTTCAAGCAGTACGCCATAGCCCTTATAAGGCCCCGTGTATCGCTCATAAACGACGCGGTCATGACCCAGGCGCAGGACCGGATCGATGAGCAGCTCGATACCGGGTTTTTTTGCTTCCCAGGTCGAGACCAGCTTGGAGTCGCTGAAGTCGCTGCGATTAACTCCGGCCAGCCGCAGCTCGGCATCGAAGAAGCTGAAGGCCGTAAGCGGATATTGCGTCGCCCCCAGCACTCCAAACTCCCGATTCAGATAGGTGCGAACGGTGCGGTCTTGAAAGATATTATCGAGCCTGGCTTCGACCAGGTGATACAGGCCGACCACCCACTTCGTACGTCCCGAAAAACTACTGAGCGCAAAGCTGGCGTTGGTGTATTTGAAATTGCCAAGCACGGCCAGCTGGCCTGCAACACTATAGTTCCTCATCAGATCACTGACCTGGGCAGCTATCTCGCCAAAACCGCCGCTGCCAAAAAAACCTCCGAGCTGGTCCAGGCGTATTCCCGAAGTTTTAAACGGCCGATAGGCCCGGACTTCATCATGCGGGATAACAGCCAAAATAGGACGCCACGGTTTGAGGCCTACGCCGGGTTCGGGCAGCACCTCTTTGTTCAGGATCTTATCTTTCGGAATTCGGTAGAGGTGATAACGGCCACTTTTAAATCCCAACGCATAAAGCGTGTCGCCTCGGCGGGCCGGCTGAAGCAGCTCGGTCTTGGCCTCGGTCAGTCGAATCTCCCGGCCGTGCACCATAGTATGAAGCTGCGCGGAGCCGCTTTGCCAGGACTGAAAGAGCAGGTCGTCGCTGGTTCCCTGCGGGGCGTCCTGGTCTTGCAGACTATGGGTTAACCGCTCAGTGGCACCCGTATCGGGATCGACATGAAAAAGGTTGTACCGCATGTTCTCGGTGCGATCGCTGGCGGCAAGAATGCCCGCGGGCCCCCAGGAAAGGTTATGCCAGCTGTAGGACTCATCGGTGAGCTGCCGCAGCTTTCCCATCTCACTCCGATTCAGAACATACAGATTCTGCCAGCCGGTGGCGTTCAGTCCCACCAGGGCAATTCGCTTTTCATCGGGGCTAATCGCCGGCGCACTGCCCTGAACCACGCCGTGCTGATGGAGCTTTACCCGTCGCGTTTCGCCCAGGGTAAGGGCTCCCGCTGCCTTGCGCCCGATTGTGCGCACCTCCAGCTCGGGCCCCTGAGTGGTTTCAGCAATGAAGACGAGAAAATTATTGGAAAGTGCCATTACCGGACGTTGAAAGAAATAAAGCGTCAGCGCGCTGGGAATGTGATCGTGAATAACTTCAGTCTTCTGCCCCTGGTTCTTCATATCCAGAAGCGAGATATCAGTGACTCCCGTCATCGGATCAATCTCGCGAATGGCGATCAGGTTTCCATCTGGTGAAACCACGTAGGTATCAAGGGTATCGCCCGCCTCTTTCACAGCATCGTAATCATCCATCGACTGCGCCAGGCCGTCGGCCTCGTCGTGGTAGGCGCGCTTGAGATAGTCCTCCCAGTCCTTCTGAATCTGCTCAGGCTTTCTTTTGACCTCGCTCGCCACAATGTCGCGAAACTGCGGACTGGCTTCGCGCGGCGAGCCCATCGGCGTCTGGGCTGCGACTCGCAACAACGTCTGCACGATACCCTTGCCATAGCGGGTTTCGAGAAAGTTGATACGCGCCTGCCCCATCTTATAGACGTGGACAAAATCGAGTGGAAAGTCATCGAAGAACTGGGGAACCGTATAATTTCTCTCGGGATCGGGATACAACATGATGTCTCGCAGATAAACCCGCGCCTCATCTTCAACGCCATGCTGACTGTAATACTCCGCCATCCCTTCAATAAACCACAGTGGCATGATGGAAAAGGCCACCTCGGGCGACTCATCTTTGGCCAACCCCGTCACTTTTTGATACTGCAGCTGGTGCACCATTTCGTGCGTACTGATATGGCGAAAGGTTTCGGCCTCGCCCCAGTAAGGCACGGCCATGGTGGCTTCGTTCGTACTGGTAATGCCCTGCACGCCTTCACTGATATCGAACACATTGGCCTGCTGAAAATCGCGTTGCGAGCTGAAGAGGACGTAATTGAAGCGAATATCGGGCGTATAATTGAAAACGGAACTCAGATAATTCACTTCGCTATCGATGCGCGGCATGGCGAAGCGGGCGGTCCAATCTTCTTCAGTGTAGTAGTAAAGTCGATACTTTGGCTCGGTACTCGCGCTATCGACAAACTTCCAATCAAAGTTACGCCACCGCAGATCGGGCTTTCCAGGATGGCGCGGCACGATGATATTTTGCGGAAAAAGACGGGAGCCCTCGGGATTGAGCAGAGCGCCAATTCCCATTTGGGCGTGTGCTTTCGGCGCGTGGGCGACACTTAAGCCGAATGCGGCGCATGCCATGAGGACAACGCTGAGCACTCTTGGTGCCTTGGTGAATGCGTAAAACATTTGTGGTTTGACGTGCAGATTTCAGGCCGGTTGGCTGCTTCACTTTGGGTTGGTATTGGTTGGCGGAAGGTGGGGGCTGGACTTAGTAGGGGGCTGAATTTTAGTGGGGGTTCTTGTGAGTTTGATGGCTATCGTCCGGCTGGTCGCCCTTGTGCGGCTGGTGGTTCCTTTGTGGCTGGTGGTTCTTGCGAGGTTGAGATTTATTTTGAGGATTGGTGTTTTTGCGACGTAGCTGACGCCCCTCCTGGTTGTCTCCGTCCGGTTCGCGCACTTCGTGTGCGCGCCCGCCTTCGGCGGTACCAGCGTTCGGACCTTGGATCAGTGGCTTTTTTATTTTTGAGGATGGGGAAGTTTTTTGGTTATCGCTTCTCTGGAGAAGCTCCGCGGTGGGGCGGTATTTTTTATTGGAGTTTTGTTATTGGAGGTTTATTTTTTGAGTTTTGTTTTTTGGCCTTTTCGTAGCTTGGTGGTTCAGTCCGGACAACCGACATAGGTTGAACCGTTCCACGTGTATTACGAATTAAATTCCAAGCAACACTGATTATTTTGTAATTTTATATTGACGTGTTTTATGGCTATTCGCGATTCATTTTTCCACCTGCCCATACAGCGTCCGCAAAGGCCTCTATTCTGCCTCAGGCAAGGAGATCGTGCGGCGATTGCCGTGCGTAAATATTTTCTGACGATCTTCGGTCCTACGGCTTGCCAGCGACGTTTACTGAGGCCGGAAATCCCATGTTAGTAATTGCCCATGAAAACTTTCAATCACTACTCCGATCACGAACTAGTCACCGCCATAAAACTTCGCGTTGCCCAGGAACGGGCCGCGACTTGTGATATTTTGGATTTTCTTTTCGAGGTCCAAAGTCGCATGCTTTTTGCGGCCATCGGCTTTAGTTCCCTTCACGATTTTTGCGTTCGGGAACTGGGTTACAGCGACGGCGCGGCTTATCGCCGAATAGCTGCGATGAAGCTTTCGCGGGAGCTGCCGGCTGCGAAGGCGACGCTTGCGGACGGAAAATTGTCGCTCACCACCGCCAGCACTTTGCAGTCTTTTTTTGAGCGCGAGAAGAAGGAGCGGGCAAAATCTTATAGTTTGGAAGAAAAGTCGGATCTTGTCGCGGAGCTTCAGGGAAAGTCGAAAACGGAGTGTGAGCGAAAGCTTACCGGAATTTCGCCGCAGGCCTTTCCGCGGGAAAAGGCTCGGGTTATTTCTGATACGGGCGAAACCGAGATTCGGTTTGTGGCTTCTGCGTCATTAATTAAAAAGATCGATCGGCTCCGGAAACTTACCGCGTACCGTACCTCAGGCTCAAGCCACGCCGCGCTTATGGAATGCCTGGTGGATCTGGGGCTCAAAACCTGGGATCCGCTGGAACGACCTTTTTCCAAGGGACTGGGTCGAAAAGTTGCCGGTACGGTGGAACTTGGGAAAGTGGACCTTGAGGAAGTAGATCTTAATGTAAATTCCGTGTGCTCTGCGAAAAGCTTGGAAGCAGCTTCTCCAGAGAAGCTGCGCGCTGCAAGTACCCCTGACTTATTGCTGAACCAAGCTTCTCCCGCGAAGCTTGGAGTACCCCACTTCAGCCGTTATATTTCGCGTCAGGTTCGCACTTATGTTTGGCGGCGCGATTTCGGCCGCTGCACCTTTATTGACTCAATTTCCGGACGCGCTTGCAGCAGTTGCTACGGATTGCAGATCGACCACATTATTCCATTCGCGAAGGGCGGCTCGTCGGAACCTGGTAATCTGCGATTGCTTTGTCGGGCTCACAACGTGCTTTCTGCCAGGCGCAGCTTTGGGACCGCGAAAACGCGTGGCGCAGGGTCATAGGCGTTGCCTGGAGTCTTAGATTTATGCCTGGAATCTTATTTTATGCATTGGGGTTGTGGCTATGGGGAGACTAGGGCTGCTTATCCCGGAGTGCCAGTAGCTTTGCGTGCAGCTTGGGGCGAATGAAAAATGAAATATGGGGTGTTCGGCGAAATTTCAGCTCGATGTAATCGAAGTACCAGTACTTGATGACTTGCGTGGTTGTCAGCTCTTCCCAGGGAATATATAGAGGAGGATGTCCGGCCTTGAATAGGAACATCACCGTCAAAGTAAGGCCTGTGGAGCTGACCCCGAAATTCACGGCGTTGCGATAGCTGCCAAGGTGGCTGGTCAGCGCGGACTGCAGGCGCAGCCATTTTAGAGTTGGATCGACGGCCATTGGCTGGGGCGCACGATAGTGTGCGGCCAGTGTGGACCAGCCACCGACTTTGGACACCACAGAACAGACCGCCAACCACCAGCAGGGCGCGATCACCAGTACCAGCGTCAAGGGGATCCATGGCTCCAGGGGCTGTCCCGTGGTGTGCACGAGTTACTGTCCCGCTCGGTACATGAGCTACTTTCCGCCTGCTGCCAGCAGGCGCCGGCGAATATCGCCCAGCGTGCTGCGCGGCACGCCCAGGTATTTTGCGGCTGAGGCTTCGGAGCCCTTCTTTTTGAGGGCCGCATCGATCAGCTTTTGCTCGAACTCACGCACCAGATGATAGAAATTACCTTCCAGCACCTTTTCGTCGATCTCTTGCGAGGCCAGATTTGAGGGCAGTACGGGCTTGCTCGTGGCCATCAGATGAGGGCTGATGTCTTCGGCGGTAATTTCGTTGCCGTCTGACAGCACGGCCGCGACCTCGATGGCCGAGCGCAGCTCGCGCACGTTGCCCGGCCATTGATAGCCCAGCAGTAACGTTTCGGCTGATTTTGAAAGGTGCTTGTCTGAATAGTTCTTGGCACGCAGAAACTCCTGGGCCAGATCCAGAATATCTTCCTTGCGCTCGCGCAGCGGCGGAATCACGAACGAGAACTGCTTGATGCGAAAGAAGAGATCTTCACGAAAGGTTTTGGCGGCGATTAGATCTTCCAGGCGCTCGTTAGTGGCGGCAATCACCCGGCAGTTCACTTTTTTGGGCGTATCCTGACCTACCGGATAGATATCGCCGCTACTTAACGCGCGCAGCAGCTTGACCTGAATTTCCATGCTGATCGTGGCCAGCTCGTCTAAAAACAGGTCGCCGCCGTCGGCCGCTTCAAATTTACCTGCCCGATGTTCGGTGGCGCCACTAAAGGCGCCTTTCTTGTGACCGAACAATTCACTCTCGGCCAGCGAGGCCGTGATGGCGCCGCAGTTCACCGCAATGAACGGGCGCGACTCATCGGCCTCGAGTGACCAAAGATATTGCGCCAGGATTTCCTTGCCCGCGCCGCTTTCGCCCCGAAGCAAAACGGACTGACCGGCACCGCGCAGCTTGCGCACCTTATCGAGCAGCCCATTGAAGGCTGGCGACTTGGATTTGAGCTCAAGCGGCCGCACCAGATATTTGCCCGCCTGCGACTTCAAGGTCTGGTTCTTGCGCAGCAACCGGTTGATCACCGGAGCCTTGCGCATCACCTGTCGCAGCATTTCGACGTCAAAGGGCTTGACCAGATAGTCGGCGGCGCCTGCCTTAAGGCATTCTTCGATGAGCTTCACGTCATCATGGCCGGTAACGGTTACGGCTACCGTGGCGGGGAAGCGCTGGCTTAGCTCTTTTAACAGCTTGAGACCCGCATGCTCTTCAGAGTCGTCCAGGCTCAGATCCAGAAACGCCAGATCGATGACTTGAGTTTCGAGAATCTTTAAAGCCTCTTCGAGCGTCGCAGCCGCAAAGATCTCGTGGGCTGAGCCCCGCTCAAAGGACTGAATCTGCGCCTGCATGCTTTTACGAACCAGCGTCTCGTCATCAACCAGCAAGATTCTCATTAGATCGCTCCCAATTCTTCAACTTTGAACTCAAAAGCGGCGATACAAGGCTTCGGCACCAGGCGCACGCCCAACGCCTTTACTTTATCCTGAATCGTAATGTCGTCGAACTCCGAAGTACAAAGATACCCGCTTTTTCCCAGCCCCATTTCGCCCAGCAGCCAGAGGCCAGTCTGCAGGGCTGGCTGTGAATTCAGGTGCTGGTCGATAACCAAGACCCCCTGCGCGGGCCAGACCGCCGGGGGGAAGGCGCGCTGAAACTCCGGAATGGACTGAAAAAAGTGCACCGGCACGGTGGTCAGCTGCTTCGTCTTTTGCTTCCACAGCGAAAGAATTGAGGGGTCGTCGTCGACAAAGACCAGCGGCGACCCGGCCCGAAGCTCGAGCTCCACGGCACACCATGCGGGCTTGCGCTCGATGGGCAGCACGAGCGTAAAGGTCGTCCCCTTTCCAACAAGGGATTCCACCGTAAGCTTCCCGCCATTCCACTCCACTGCCGTCTTGGCCTGAAAAAGTCCAAGGCCGGTTCCCGTCTCTTTTCCGAACGTAAACTTACGCTCAAAGACATGCTCAAGGTTTACTTGAGGTATTCCGACGCCATCATCAATCACTTTAACGACAATCGACATCCCTATGATTTTAAGGTCTAAAGTTACGTGACCATTATTGGAAATCGCCTCAAACGCATTGTTTAAAAGATTCGAAAGCGCACTTTGAATTTCGGTCACCTGCACCACGCCCCATACCGTAGGAGTCTGCGACACACCGGTAATCGAGAAACATTCGGGCCGCGCCAGCTTGATCTGATGCTCGGTGGCGACATCGAGCAGCACCTTGTCGAGCAGGGTCAGGCGAGGCAGCTCGACAGCATCAGCGTCGACCTCCTGCTTGCGGCCATAGGTGGCTGAAAGCTTTTTCACGATGCCGGTAACCCGATCGATGCCGCTCTTCAACGTCGCCAGCGACTCGCCAATGGAATGGTCCTGATTGCTCCTATTTATAAATGTTTGAAGCTGCGAAAGCGAGATTCCCATGCTGGTCAGCGGGCTGCGTATGTCGTGGGCTACCTGCGCGGCCACGATGGCCTTGGCTTCTGTCTTCTGCACTTCAATGACGGCCTCCTGGGATATCCGTACCGTTTCCACCATCGTGTTGAACTGCCGTGCCAGCACGTCAAGCTCGTCAGCAGACCGCATTGCCCGCGAGCTGAGCGGAATCTGGCGGTCGAAGGCCTTCGTCGCGGTAATCTCCTCGACCGTCTTATGAATACTGCGCAGCTTTCCCAGCAGCAGCTTCTTCAGCCATATCGAAGCCGCCGCAGACAGGGCTGTCATGATGAGCAAGATGATCGCAAACTTCCATTTCAGCTCTTCGAGCCCGGCCCGCAAGCTGTGGTAAGCCACCGAAGCCACGAGCTGGTAACGAAAGGCCTGCCCGGGAGCCACCAGATTCTTAACCCGGCACTCGCAGCAGTTCGTGCTATCCGCCTTAAGCTCGTGGGCCACGAGCAGCTGGCTTGACTGCCACACTTCCATATTTCCGCGAACCGGATGCTGCTGCAGTTCGGGATCCTTGAGCAGTCCCTTCTTAACCACCTGCCCCAGACTCACGCCCGAGGGCGCCAGAAACTCGATGCGTTCCAGATCGGCATCGGCGTCAACCTGCTCCTGCATGATCTTCGTGAAGTGATCGAAATGAACGCTGACGTCGATGACCTTGGAGCGATCGTGACTGGGAATCATCGTGTACTTATAGATGGCATCTTCGGACGCATGGTTGTCGGGCACGAGTGGCGTCTGCTCGAGCTTGGACTCGCCCGTAATAAGCCGGCGATAGTCCGGGCAGAAGCTGAAGAGATTGCCCTTCACCGGCCCATCGGTGGACCGCACCCAGTCGCCCTTTTTATTGAAGAAGTAAATGTTCGACACCCCAAGCTCGCCGCGCAGCTTGACGATCTCGGCTTCAGTCAACGTGCCGCGCGAGGCCCGATCGCGCTCGTAAAGCACCTGGGCCGCGCTCCTGGCCACCGAATCAAAGGCGCTCGAGAGTTGCTGATAGGTCGACGCCAGCAGCTCGATGCGATGACGGTAATGCGCTTGAAATTCCAGCTCGCGCGTATGCCTCATCGCACCATAGAGGAACAGGCAGGTTCCAAGACTTGCCGCGAAGCTGATTCCGAAGATCGCAAAAAATATTTTCCTGGAAAAGTTCAACACCCAAAAGATATCGGACCAGGAGTAGCGTTGCAATGGCTTCATTTGCGGTTCTCGGGAGACTTCGAAATAGTCGCACTATGGAAACAATGCGGGCCGCCGTATTCACCCGACCCAATGAGGTCGAAATTCAAACCGTGGCCATGCCGGTGCCTCGCCCCACCGAGGTGCGCGTGCGACTGGAGGGCTGTGGTATTTCAAGCGCCGACGTTGCCGCCTGGGCAGGCATGCCCTGGCGCAGCTACCCCAGCGAGCCGGGCGCACTGGGGCACGAAGGCTGGGGCGTGGTAGACGCAGTCGGCTCCAAGGTTGAAACCGTTGCGATCGGCGCAAGGGTGGCGTTGATCTCGTCGCGCGCCTATGCCGAATACGACGTTACTGACGCCGACAAGGTCATACCCATTCCACGCGCCCTGTGGCTCACGGCATTTCCGGGCAGCGCGCTGGCAACGGCGTTAAGCCTGTTCCAAAAAGCCGCAGTTAAACGCGGCGAGCACGTTGCGGTTATCGGAGTGGGCTTTCAAGGAGCCGTACTGACGCGGCTGGCCTGTGCGGCAGGAGCGCAGGTTACCGTCTTTTCGCGGAGGAATTATGCCCTCGAAATCGCGCGTCAGCTTGGCGCCCACGGCGCACTGCCGCTGGTTTCGCCCAGCGAGACCTTCGAAGATGCCGCCCAGCTGACCAGGAGCAAGTTCTTTGACTGTGTCATCGAGATCAATACGACGCACTCGGGTCATAAGCTGGCCATTGAGCTTGCGCGCGAGCATGGCCGGCTGGTGACCCGCGAAGATGCGCCGCCTACAATAGAGGGAATACGCGCGGCCATTGACGCTATCGCCAGCGGACGTCTGCGCCCGGCTTTGCTTTACACGCATCACTATACGCTTGGGCGTCTGGGCGAAGCGCTGAAAGTCGCCGCTGAGCGCCCCGACGGATTTATCAAGGCGATCGTAAAGCCCGAGGGCTTTCGGCCGCTCTAAGAAAGCTCCCGAACGGCATGTCATAATAGAGGTATGGCCGTTTGGGGCGCTGACGTTTTGGCGTTTATCAGGCAAATCCTGTAATCTCAATCCATGCGCCTGCGTTATGTCAGCTTCATGATTGCCGAACATGCCTCGACGCGAGTGCTTGACGCCATCACGACACTTATTTTAATTCGCAGCCTGGACGTGGCTTCGCTGGGTACCTTCGTCGTTTACCAATCTTGGGTCGCGATTTTTCTGCTTTTCTTTCCCGTACTCGAAAACGTCCTTTATCGCGAACATGGCAAACACAAGGCGGCGGGCACCCTGGCGCGCGAAATTGCCATTTTCCGCAAGTTCAACCTGCTCAAGCTGGCCGTGGCGGTGGCCCTCACCTTCGTCAGCGCGGCGATTCCGGTTCGCGACGTCGACTTCGGGCGACGGCTGGCAGCAATGGCTCTGGCCTTCGCCCTGCCCCTTGCGCAGGCGCTATACGGAATCTACCGCGAGCCTCTGCGCTTTGAGCTCAAGCAAGGCAGCGTCGTGTGGGTAAATGGTGCGCAGCGCCTGGCCATTATCGGCGCGGTCTGGGGCTCGGGCCATTTTTTTGGTGGCGCCATCGAACAGACTGCCGCCGCGGCGCTACTCGTCTACCTTGCCTTTGCCCTGGTGTGGGCCGAAACTTCCAAACGCTTACTGACCGATGTGCCGCAGACGAGCGTGGGCTTTGCCCAGGCGTTGCCCCGCATGCGCGCGGTATTTACCGAGTCGGTACTCTGGCTGCACCTGAGCGGCGCGATTCTGAGCGCGGTGCAAACCCTGGACGTTTATTTTCTGGCACGCTCGCAGACCGCGTTGAGCGAAATCGCCGTCTATAGTATTTCGCTCAAGGCTGCCAATTTTTTACAAATCATGGCCTTGCCGCTAACACAGGCCTTTGGTGTTTACCTGGGGCGGCGCGCAGGTCAGGTCGAAAAAGCGGGAATTACTGAAAAGCAGATGGCCTGGGTGGCGCTGTTTGGATTTTTGGTCATGGCTGCCATCATGTGCGCCGTGGGCTTTGAGTTTGCTCAGCCCATTCTGGGTTTTCTCACCCGTGGAAAATTCGGACCCGGCGAGCTGGGCCGGGC
>JBBRLF010000141.1:0-11724 GCA_038231515.1 candidate division WWE3 bacterium | reverse complement strand
GGGTCTCACGCCGTCGATCGCGGTCGAGGTGAGAAATCGTTCCTGCAGTCGGCGAACGAGCATCGGGTAGGATCCGGCCGGCTCCGCGCCGCAGGCGACGGCGATCTCGCGGCACATATCGCGTTTGGAGAGCTCGGTCACGTTCACGTAGGGGACGCGGGACCGGGCCGCGGGGAGTGAGTGTGCGAGGGCGCGCAGGAGCGCGGTTTTTCCGGTCCCTGCTGGGGCGATGAGAGCGGCGGACATGCGGCCCTCGATGGCGCGGCTTAATGCCGTGCGTGTGGGTCTACAAATTCCAAACTTAAACGGCAATCGGGATTGAAAACCTGTCACCGCAGTAGGTTTTCCAAGCGTAGTTGCGGATGTTAATCAATCCGAGCTGACTCGTACCACTCAGCCCTTGCGGCGCATTGCCGTAAATCGACGAATGCACGCGAGCCTCGTTGTAATAGATGACGTACTGGTCGAGCTTGGATTGGAGATCCCGCTCGCCCCAGAAGAAAATCTCATCCAGGAGTTCCCTACGAATCGTGCCGATGGCGCGCTCGATAAACGGGTGGGACCATGGGATCTCAGGGACCGTCTTGATTTCATCAATTTCTAAAACTCTGAGATTTGCTCGCCACCGATGAAAATTAAAAAGCGGATCGTGATCGGTACTCAGGTGTCTAGGCTTCCGAGTGGTGCGGCCGCGGCTCGCGGTAAACATTCGGCAGATGGAGTCACCCTCCAAAGACCCAGCTGAAACCGCAACCCCAATGATTTCTCGCGTGAAGTGATCCATAACGACCATCACCCAGTGAGTCTGAAGAGAGATCGACTCACAGCAGAAGAGGTCCATGGACCAAAGCACATCTTTGGCATTTCCGATTGCATTCAACCACGACGGGCCTGAGCCGGCGGGTGGGCGCAAATAGTGCTTCCGCAGAATTCTTCGAACAGTTTGTTCATGGATCTCCTGCCCCAGGAGCTTGGACACGAGCAGCGAGATCCTTGGACAGCCATAGCGGGGGTTTTTCGTCTTGATCTCCACGATCAGTTGAATCAGTAAGGGGTCTGGGCCCTTGGGGCCGGGCTTTCTTCTGCCTTGACTCGAGAAGAGCTTTGAATACTTTCGGTTAACGAGGGCTCGGTGAAAGCCAAGGAGGGTAGAGTGGGCAACGGTGATCGAAAGCCTCGGGAGGCGTTTCGTGCCGATAAAAAGCGAACTCACCGCGAACACGACCCGGTCAAGGGGCGTCAGCGCAGGCGCTTTCCTGCGCTTGCGCCGCAAAGTTACGAGCTGCTGCCGAACCAAAAGTAGCTCTGCAATGAGCTGACTCTTGCCCCCGCGCCGAAGGCACTTTGAGGCCATCACAATGAGGTCGAGGATAAGCCACAAAACGGCGCGCATGACCCATTTTCCAGTACAATCTGACACAGTTCAAGTCTGAAAAATAACTGGAAATTATGTTAGACTTAAAATTTGTAGAGGGCAACATGACAACCGACCCCCGTCCGCACGGCGAGATTCTACTTTTCCAAAGCGAAGACGGAAACACCCGTATCGAAGTCCAGATGTCTGGCGAGACCGTCTGGCTCTCGCTCAATCAGATGGCCGAGTTATTTCACCGTGATAAGTCTACAATCTCGAAGCATATTTCCAACATCTTCGAAGAAGGCGAGCTGCACGAGGATCAAACTGTTGCAAAATTTGCAACAGTTCAACACGAGGGGTCAAAAACCGTCGAACGCGACATCGAGCACTACAACCTCGATGTGATTATCTCGGTCGGATACCGCGTGAAATCCCATCGTGGCACGCAGTTCCGCATTTGGGCCACGCAGCGCCTGCGCGAATATCTCGTTAAAGGCTTCACGATGGACGACGAGCGCCTGAAGCGCTCCGGCGGTGGCAACTACTTCGACGAACTGCTCGCACGAATCCGGGACATCCGCTCATCCGAGCGCGTCTTCTGGCGAAAGGTTCTGGATATCTACTCGACCAGTATCGACTACGATCCCAGGATCGAGGTTTCCAAGCAGCTTTTCGCCACCGTCCAGAACAAGATGCATTGGGCTGCGCACGGGCGGACCGCCGCCGAGGTGATCGCCGAGCGCGCCAGCGCGGACAGGCCCAACATGGGACTGACGTCCTGGAGCGGGCCGCGCCCACGCCGGTCCGATGTGGCCATCGCCAAGAACTACCTCGCGCACGACGAACTGAACATTCTCAATCGGATCGTTACGTCCTATCTTGAGTTCGCTGAGCTTCAAGCGCTTAACCGCAGGCCGATGAACATGGGCGACTGGATCGTTAAACTCGACGACTTCCTGCGTTTGAGTGAACGCGATATCCTCACCCATTCCGGAAAAGTCTCGCACGACAACGCGCTGAAACAGGCTGAGGTCGAGTATGAGAAATTTCGAGTGAAGCAGGACGCGCTACCGCAGCCTGTGGATCAGGATTTTGAGAAGGCCATTAAGGAAATCAAACAGCTGGAACGAAAACGAATATTGCCCTCGACAAAGAAGCCTCCCGGCGGGAAGAAACAAAAATGACGGAGGTGACAAGCTGATGCCAAAAACTCAAGGGAAGACCGCGCAGAAACCGCTCACCAAGGTCATCTCGCGATCGACGCTCAAGCTCCTGGCCGGCGGCCGGTCTTTCTCTCGTGGCGAGGAGTACCATAACGGCGGGCTCGTCGAATCGCTCGCGGTCGATCAGGACCGCGCCACCGCCGTCGTCCACGGAACACGCACCTACCGCTGCAAGCTCAAGGCAAGCGGCGAGAGCCTCCAAGGTGACTGCACCTGCCCTGCGTTTGAAGACGCCGGCTTCTGCAAGCACCTAGTCGCGGTGGGATTGGCGATCATCAACCCCAATGACAAAAAAACAGCCGAGCCGGATATCCGAGACGAGGTTCGCCCGTCAAGCGAGCGATCGCGCCGACGCTCCAAGAAATCACGTCAGGAGGCTGTCTCTATTGAAGAGATCCGGGAGTACCTTTCTGATCTGAGCCGCGAGAAGCTTGTCGAGATGCTTGTTTCGCAGGCCATGAACGAAGCCTCACTGCTCCGTGCTCTCAGGCTTGAAATCCTGGGAAACCGCGCTACCGATGCCCAGACCGAGAAGCACAAGAGTCCGCAGAAAATAATCGAGTCGATTAAAGAGGCCATCGACCAGGGAGTCGAAGTCGAGGGCGGCTATGACGAATCACCCGACGAATACGAGATGGCCCAACCGCTCAACGCGTTGGTCAAGCAGATTCAAGGTCTCCTCAAGGACGGAATGGCAGCCCCAGTCGTTGAACTTTCCGAGTATTTTATCGCCGCCGTCGAGCCGATCATCGAACGCTTCCATGAAGGCAGCGAGATGGTCGAGATCCTCGAAAAGCTCCAGACCATCCACCTTGCCGCCGGCAAGAAAGCTCAGCCAGATCCAGAGGCGCTCGCGCGCAGACTCTTCCGCTGGGAACTCACTTCCGGCTGGGGCGTTTTCGAGAACGCCCCGGCGAAGTACAAATCCGTGCTCGGTGATAAAGGGCTGACAACCTATCGCAAGCTCGCGACTGCTGCGTGGGAAAAGCTTCCGGCAAAAAAAGAGCGGGATTACGGTAGCAGCGACAGCAATCGCTCCCAACTGACCCGGATCATGGAGAACCTCGCGAAGCTCTCGGGCAATATCGAAGCCGAGGTCGCCGTCAAAGCCAGGGACCTATCCCACAGCTACGACTATCTCAAGATCGCCGAGCTCTACGCGTCCCGCAAGATGCGAGATCAAGCGATCAAGTGGGCCGAAAAGGGCCTGAAAGCGTTTCCTGGCCGGCCTGATGGAAGGCTCCGCGAGTTTCTTGCCAAAGAATACCACCGTCTGAAGCGCCACGACGAGGCCATGGCCTTGATCTGGGCCGAGTTCACGGGCCACCCTTCTCTCACAAACTTCAAGTCCCTGAAGAGCCACGCTGATCTCATCGATCCTACTCGGGCATGGTCCGAATGGAGAAAGAAAGGTATCGAGCACATTCAGGCCGAGGTCCAGAAAGCAAAGACCGCGAAGCCTCGCTCGCCTTACTCCATGAGTAACTCCTGGGAGCGGCGATGCAGCAGCTCGACGCTGGTTGAGATTTATCTCTGGGAAAAGGACATCGAGGCAGCCTGGAAGCAGGCTCAGACCGAAGGTGCCGATTCCCAGCTCTGGCATCAGCTCGCCCACAAACGCGAGAAGACACATCCGGCTGACGCCGCGACAGCTTACCAAAATATCGTGTCCGAGGAGGTCGATCGGGGCGGCAATGAATCCTACCGCGATGCGGTCAATCTCGTGGGGAAGATTCAGTCCTTGATGAAGGTGGCAAAGCTCGAAAGAAAGTTCTCGGCCTACCTCGAAGAGATACGAGCAAACTTCAAGCCCAAGCGGAACTTCATCAAGCTGCTCGACGCGAAATTTGGAGACGTGAGGCCATGACGCCAGCCCTACTTCGGAATCGAAAGCATCATCGGCCGGCCCAACGCCGAAGCTCGCGATGCATAGATGAGCCGCGCCTCCGCGACGCGGACCGCGTGCACCATCAGATGAAGCTGGCCCGTCGAGACGGTGAGCACAGCGAGCGTGGCGGCGATCAAGATCAGTTTGTCGATTCCCATGAGAGTATCCCCTCACCCCAAAACAGCTTGAAGTCGCCCGAGATAAATTAAACGAGCAGCACTACAATTGGCTCTACCTCTCTGTCTGGCTGGGGCTTCGCCCCATGGAAATAGACCAGCTCCACAACAAAGACTTATACCGGCTCCAGAAGCTGGGTGGGAATTCCGCACTGCTCTGGGTGTTCCAGACCAAGCTGATCTCCGTGCCACCCCGGTATCGATGGAAGCTGATTCCACTGGTCTTTGAAGGCCAGGCAAACGCCGTGAAGATCATTGAAAGCGGCAGCTTCAAAAGACCCTTGAACAAGTCTGTCCGCCACCATTTTGGAAAGCACACGACCCTGTACGGCGGTCGGAAGGGCTTCACGGATCTAATGCTCGATCACCAACAACAATTAGAAAACATCAGTCAGTGGATGGGCCATTCCTCGATTGAACGCACTTGGAGGAGTTATAAGTCGCGGCGCATCACCCACTACGACCTGATCCCAAAAGGTGCTCGAAAAGCAGCGTGAATCTTTAGATCAGAAAATATGTACGGGGGCTCGCCTACAAAATTGACAAAAATTCTCGATGCTTATATTTCTTTCGCTTCCAGGAAAGAGAGTAAACCATGAATCTCCCGCAGCCCGAGATCCCCGTCCTCAAGAGGCTCAGAATGGTAACGCATGTGGCGACATCGGAAAGCCAGGGTTGATTCTTGCACAACCTCTTTCGGCAGTACCGCCCATGATAAGCGAACCCTGCACCGTCACTATTTCCATACACGGTGCTCTTTTTTTACTGCTACCAATATCTCCCGTAATCGTACCAGAACGAATTCAAGCTGCGTTCGCAGACCGCAGTGAAGACGGATTACTCCACCTCGGCCTGTCGGAACTAGAGACGGCTCTCCCGTCTGATCTCGCTTACTGGCGCGACTTTAGTAAGATGTATTTTTCCAGACTTTGCGCACTGCCTGGGCTTTCCGAACTAGACGCCGAGGAACCCATCGTATTAAAGCCGCCCCGTGAGGAACTAGCCGCCATGGCGGCTGCCGCCCCCCCCATGGCGGGCGGAGAAAATCTCAACGAACAGGTTTTGCTCGGGCTATGGGAAGGGCTTCATCTCGCTTTTCAAGGTGCTCTGCGAGCAAGTTCTGGCAATGTTCAGGAGTTTTTAGCGAGCCGTGGCTCGTCCTGGAACCTTGTAGGGCGCGTGTGCTTTCACCTCGCCGAAAATAAGGAAGACGAACACTCGCCCTTCGCTTTCCTGGCGACTTACAGTCATCGGCTATCAGCCAAGGGCAAGGCCCAGCATCTACCACTGGGTAAAGCGCTTCAGGAATACGCCGACGACAAGAACAAGGCCCAGCTCCTTCAACTTCTTCTCCCGGTACAAAAGGGAGCTAAGGAAAGCCAGTTTCTTAAAGCACTCGTCGACTCCGGCGAAATTTTTCATCCTCTGGCGTGGACGCCGCAAGAAGCGCTCAGTTTCCTGCGCGATATTCCCATTTTTGAATCGTCAGGAGTGATCGTCCGCGTTCCTGATTGGTGGAAGGCAAAGAAGCCACCTCGCCCGACCGTCTCCGTAACCGTGGGTGGGGGAAAGACTTCGATTCTTGGAATTGATTCCATGCTCGAATTTTCAGTCAAGCTCACTCTCGATGGTGAGCAGCTCACTGAAAAAGAACTTCAGGCAATCCTTTCATCGACCTCCGGGCTTGCGCTCATCCGCGGAAAGTGGGTCGAGCTCGACAACAAGAAGCTCACAGAAGTACTCGACCACTGGAAATCTGTCGAACGTGCGGCAGAGGGCGGTGGCATTTCCTTCATCGAGGGGATGCGCCTGCTCTCGGGTGCCTCGATTGGAGGTGATGCGGGCGATGTGATAGCGGGTGACGCCTCGGATTGGGCGCAGGTCACAGCGGGCAACGCACTCTCAACGCTCCTTATACAACTGAAAGACCCAGACGGCATCATTTCAACGGCTGATCCTGGCAAACTGCTCCAAGCCACGCTACGTCCCTATCAACAGACCGGCGTACGATGGCTCTGGTTTCTCAATCGCCTCGGCCTCGGTGGTTGCCTTGCCGATGACATGGGACTTGGGAAGACGATCCAGGTCATTTCGCTCTTTCTCCTGCTTAAACGCGACGGATCAAAAGATGCGCCACCCAGTCTTCTCGTGGTCCCGGCGTCGCTCATTAGCAACTGGAAGTCCGAGATTGAAAAGTTCGCACCGAGTCTTCGTTACAAGATTGTGCATCCATCTGCGAATTCAACTGGGGCGCCATTCACCCAAACACCCACCTCTGATGCTTTCGCCACCACCGACGTCGTCATCACAACCTATGGGTACCTCGGGCGGTTGCCCTGGCTGGCCGAGACGAACTGGAACTGCATCGTGATCGACGAAGCACAGGCTATAAAGAATTCCGGCTCCAGGCAGACTCGGGCAGTGAAGACTCTGAAAGGGCGTCACCGCCTGGCCCTGACTGGCACTCCGGTGGAAAACCATCTTTCGGACCTCTGGTCACTCTACGATTTCCTAACACCGGGGTTACTGGGAACCGGAAAAGACTTTGAACGTTTCGTGAAGGGTGCGGAAAAGGACGAGTCTCATGGGCGCTATGCCGCGCTTCGAAATCTCGTCCGCCCCTATCTCTTGCGACGACTCAAAACCGACAAGCGTATTATCAACGATCTTCCCGACAAAACTGAACTTTTGGCCTACTGCGCGCTCTCGAAGACACAGGCCGCACTCTATCAACAATCAGTCGAAGAGTTGGCCAAAAAGATCCAGACCGTCGATGGCATCCAGCGCCGGGGTATCGTGCTGTCTTACCTCATGCGTTTCAAACAGATTTGCAACCACCCGTCTCAATGGCTCGGCGACAATCGCTATCAGCCCGCCGACAGTGGAAAATTTGCGCGTCTCCGCGAAATCGTCGAAGAGATTGCCGCAAAGCAAGAAAAGGTTCTAGTCTTTACGCAGTTTCGCGAGATGACAGACCCCTTATCGCGGTTCCTCACAGGGGTATTCGGACGACCGGGCCTCGTGCTTCATGGCGGAACGGCAGTGAAGAAGCGCAAAGAACTGGTCGATGTCTTTCAAGATGAACGCGGCGCACCGTTTTTCGTCCTATCACTTAAGGCGGGTGGCACGGGCCTTAATCTTACCGCGGCAAGTCACGTCATCCACTTTGACCGCTGGTGGAATCCGGCGGTCGAAAACCAGGCGACTGACCGCGCGTACCGCATCGGGCAGAAAAATAATGTCCTGGTCCACAAGTTCATCTGTCGTGGCACGATCGAGGAAAAAATCGACGAGATGATTTTTTCAAAGCAAAACATGTCAAAGGAGATTTTGGAAGGCAGCGGTGATGCCATTCTCACCGAGCTGTCGAACGACGATCTACTTAAGCTTGTTTCACTTGACATCCATGCTGCGACTGAGGAATCTTGAGCGCCAAATACGGGATCAAGAGGTAGCAGTTTATGGCCAGATATTCGGAAAGGCATGGTGGGTATTACGGCGGATGGGCTCCCTACGTCTCCGTGGCCGAGCGTCGGCAAAAAGCCGCAAAAAAAGTCACAGCCCTTCAAAAGAAGGGAAAGACGATCAGTCCCGTTCAAATCGAAGGACGATCAATCGCCCGAACATTTTGGGGCAAAGCATGGTGTGACAACCTCGAAGCCTATAGCGACTTCTCCAATCGCCTTCCACGGGGCCGCACCTACGTTAGAAACGGCTCCGTCATTGACCTTCAAATCACCAAGGGCGAAATCGCCGCCATGGTGAGCGGATCATCCATCTATACGGTTAAAATCGCAATTCGCGCGCTGGAACAACCACGCTGGAAAACTGTCATTGAGCATTGCTCCGGTCATATCGATTCGCTCGTCGAACTGCTTCAGGGTAAATTTTCGCAAGGAGTCATGGAAATCATCACCTGTAAGGAGCGTGGGCTTTTCCCTGCTCCAAAACAAATTTCGATGGATTGCTCGTGCCCCGATGGGGCCGTGATGTGCAAGCACGTCGCCGCTGTTCTTTATGGCGTTGGCGCTCGCCTGGACGAAAGCCCCGAGCTATTTTTTCAGCTGCGAAACGTCGATCACTCGGAACTGATTAATGCCGCCGGAACAGCAATTGCCGTCTCCCGCACTGCAAAGCCAGAAAAAACTCTTAAAACCAAGAACCTCTCCGAGATTTTTGGAATCGACTTGGACTCGGAGCTGAGTCATGGAGCTTCGATCCCACCTCTCGCTGAAGAACCATTGGATCGTAAAACACGATTGTCCGCCGCCGGAAAACCGAAAGCGAAGAAATCCAAACCTAAGAAACGAACAAAACACCGCAGGACCACACAATGAATAAGACAAACCCAAAATGGATGGACATTCTGCCGACCAGCTCGGATCGACTCAGCTTTGATCAACTTCGCAACTTCAAGCAGTTTTACGGCCACATCAACACCCAAGACATGGCGGCGGCTCCTCCCAGTATCCAGCGTGCTTATCGGGCATTTCGATTTCTCTATTTCTTCGCGATCATCTTGATTGACGAGGAGCGATTTCCGCCGTTAAACCGCTGCTGGGATGATTTACGCACGCGCTTTTCCAAACTCCCCATCTTCGATGATGCAGTTTTCATCGAATCTTGGATTTTCATGGACTTCCCGATCACGCCGGATGGCCGAACCGTATTGGATGAGTTTGCCGACTATTGCGCTGCGAACCCCGATGCATTGACCGAATTTTCGCCCTTCATCGAAGCAGCGCGGAAATCAAGGCTAGGACTCTACCAAGAGAAGATCAGTACCGCCCGCACGACCAAGTATCAGGAGCTTTTCACTGACAGAGTGATTTCAACTGTGCGGAGCGTTCCAGATTATGTGCCGGGGGAAGTATTCCTTGGGCGAATCTTTGAGTTTGGCGGAGACAGATTCCTGCTTGGCGATCCAAAAAACTGGCCGCCTGCATATGAGCAGTCGCTCTTTGACATGGTGTACGACCGTTTGCCGAGCGAAGCCGATTCGACGACCGCTGGACGGTACGAAAAGTTCATGAAGCTCGCAGGCCCTTATTGGATGTCTTGCGTCTGCGGAAGCGAAGACGACGAAATACTGCGGCCTGACCATTGGAAGAGCTACCACTCGCTTTCCTGAAGGAGTCGGCGTTACTCTTCGAAATGATATTCGCGATATTTCCTGGCAACGCTATCAGGCATCACGACATCTTTCAGTTCTTTGGTGGCAAGGACCGCGTAGCCGATGTCAAAGTCCGAGCTAACGATAAATGGAAGCCGGCTCGATTGAAAGGCATTGATAATCATGGCATCGGCAAGTCCAAGGCACGTCGCCTCCGCGATTCGCTTCGCATCAGGCCAGTCGATCTTTCTGTGAAAAAAATCTTTCTGGTGGGACTCGTGCTGGCTGATGTATTCCACACCCAGATTAGCCAAGCTTTTTTCAACGAAGTCGAGTTGACCGGCCAAGAAATCTTCGCACAGAGCAAGCCAGCTGGAATTGCCCGAGAAGCGGCCAGCCGAGAACGTCGATTTGATGGTCTTGATCTGGGTATCAGTGAAAACTGGATCTCCGCCCTGCTGCTCACGCCGTTTGAGCTGACCCGACTGATATTGAATATGGGCCTTCGCTTTAGCTGGGATTTTCCACGGCGATCCCTCATCGATTGCGTCACGAAGATTTTCGGTCATCAGAAGACGCCGGTTGAAATCCAAAAACTCCGAACGCGTATTCACCGTGGTGAACAGCCGAAAACCCTGATCCCGCACCGGAGCCAGGCACCCCATCAAAAACGCCATGACCTCTTCGTGATTTGATTTCACCTCATAGGTTAGCGAAATCAAAATATTGGTGTCGAGGATGGTTCCTTGCGCTACGCTCCCGTCAGAACGGGTCGAGGCAAAATAGGACTTGAACTCGGTGAACGGAATCACTTGCCCCATTCAGAGATCAGCCTCCGGCGGGTGGGCGATTTTCTTCGTAGGCTTCTTCTCTTGCTGCTCGCGTTCGTATTTGTCGTCGAGTTCAACGATCTTATTGAACTTCTCGATAAGCTCGGGCTTATGCGGACGCTTGCGCGCCGCTTTCATACGCTCATGAAATTCACGGGGACTGATTTTCTTTTCTGCCATAGACACCTCACTGGCTAACACTATAACACCCGTGAGTCCATTCTAACATTTCGTAATCAAAGGTATTTATGGCCTCGGCGCATGGTCGACGGATCGCGCACCTAGACCGCTTACCGATACCGGGCCGAATCATAACTAGTGCAGGCGCTGCGTCCGGCGAACAAGGACGGGCACCCCCAATCTTGACGCGCGTTCGTAATCGCTACCCGCCGAATTCCAGCGATGGCTTTCCACACCACATCGCCATGACCGGAGACCGTGGACAGCACGATGAACGTAACGATGACACCGATAGCTTCAGAAAATGACAGCATGATTCAGTTCCCCTTTTCGTTTTTGCATTGAGTTAAATAAACTTCCATAAGCCTGGTACTGCATTCCAAAATTTGGCTGATCGACTTGGCGTGCCATCGCCCGCCATTTTTGGTTTCGACTTTTTCGCCATTAAAGGCCCGCGCTATCGCATGAAGCGACAGCCCTGAGCGTCTGCCCTCAACAATTCTGACGACTATTTTTTGTTCAAAGACGTGTGGAACGAGTCGCCCCTTTTCTCGCTTCCAGCCGAAAGGCGTCTGCCCCGTCATGTCGAGCGCCCGCCGCGTGGCCTGCACTTTGATGTTGGCGCGCTTAAGAACCTGGCGCACAAGATCTCGGGAAACCCCAAGACGTTCCGAGATTTGCTTCAAAGAGAGGCGTTCCTGCACGTAAAGTGCAGGGATTTGGACGTCAAAATCTAGGTCTCGACAAAGGGACTGGCTAAAGGTATCAACGAGGTAGGTCCCTGGTGGTCGATTTTTTGTCTGATCACCTGATTGGGACCCCATTTTAAACAACAGAAAACATCTCCCCAAAAATTCCCATCAAAACTTGAATCTTCATTAGCCGTGATCGAGGGGGCTCGAACGGGTTTTTGCGTCACGGCGAACGGTCGCGCCATAAGAGCGACTGGGCGCCGTG
>JBBRLF010000140.1:0-11727 GCA_038231515.1 candidate division WWE3 bacterium | reverse complement strand
GGGATGAGCCAGAAAATCTTTTTCACGGTTTTCTCAGCCTACGGTCTGCAGAATTTTTTCAGCAACTTTAGCAGCCGAAAAGCCGAACTTTTCGTAAAGCTCGGGCTGCTCGCCGCTTTCGCCAAACGTGTCTTGCACGCCCAGACGCACGAGCTTCACGCCCGAGGTGCCGCCGTCAGCCAGTGCTTCGGCCACGGCCGAACCCAGGCCGCCGGTGGTATAATGATCTTCGACCGTGACCATGAATTTATGATCACGTGCGAGTGCCAGCACGCCGTCATGATCAAATGGCTTAATGGTCGGAACGTTGACGAGGGTGACTTCCAGGCCCTTGGCTTTGAGAATATCGTATGCGCCCACGCATTCCTGCACGCCCGAGCCGCTGCCCAGCAGCGCGACTTTAGAGCCGCGTTTGAGCACGTCAAGCTTACCCGGTTTGAACTTGTAGTCGGCGCCATGCACCGGCGCCAGATTCTGGCGAGTCAGACGCACGTAAGCTGGCTGCTTGATCGCTTCCACGTCGCTGGCCAGCCATTCGATCAGCTGACGGGTTTCGAGCTCGTCGCAGGGCTGAAACACCATCATCGTCGGAAGCTCGCGCATCAGCGAAAGGTCTTCAAGACCCATCTGGCTGTGACCATCGTCGCCGATACCAATTCCGGCATGGGTTCCGATAATACGCACGCCCGCGCGGGCATACGCGACCGACATTCGAACCTGGTCGTAGCGACCGGTAACGAAGCAGCCAAACGAGCAGATGAATGGCACGAAGCCTGAAAGCGCAAGCCCGGCACCGGTACCGATCATGTTCGCTTCGGCGATTCCGATCTGAAAAAAACGTTCCGGAAATTTCTTGGCGAAAAGTTCGGACTTCGTCGACTTGGAAAGGTCGGCTTCACACACGACGACTTTCGGATATTTACCGCCAACTTCGGCCAGCATTTCGCCAAAAGCCTGGCGCGTCGATTTTGGTTTTGCCTGTGGGGTGCTCATACGAGTTTGCTCCTGATCTCTTCGACGGCCTTGGCGCATTCGTCTTTGGTCGGAGCCACGCCATGCCAGCCTATTTTGTGTTCCATGAACGAGACGCCTTTGCCCTTCACGGTATTGGCGATAATCATGTGCGGCTTGCCCTTGTGAAGATCCGCGGCTCTTGCGCGTTTCAGCGCTGGCAGCAGCTCGTTGAAATCGTGGCCGTTGACCACGGTGACTTCCCAGTTGAAGGCGCGCCATTTGTCGGCCAGCGGCTCGACATTCATCACTTCGCTCACAGGGCCGTCAATCTGACCGCCATTGAGATCAATGATGGCCGTCAGGCCACCCAGCTTAAAGTTCGGAGCGCTCATGGCCGCTTCCCAAACCTGACCCTCTTGCAGCTCGCCGTCGCCCAGCAGACAGTAGGTGTGCCAGGGCTTTGGGCTCATGCGCGCGGCCAAGGCCATGCCTTGTGCAATCGAGAGTCCCTGACCCAGGCTGCCCGTCGAAGCTTCGATGCCGGGAACCCGCGCCGGATCGGGGTGACCTTGGAGGCGGCTGCCCGTTTTTCTCAGCGTCTTCAGCTCTTCGAGCGGAAAGTAACCCGAATAGGCCATTGCCGCGTAAACGGTAGGCACGCCGTGCCCCTTTGAGATCACAAAACGATCGCGCTCTTCCCAGTGAGGGCGCTTCGGATCGTGACGCATCTCGCTAAAGTAGAGCGCCGTTACAATTTCAGCCGTCGAAAGACTCCCGCCTGGATGGCCTGAGCGGGCCTCCGTCAACATTTCGACGATGGATATTCTGATCTTCTGCGCCTGCTTGCGCAGGTCTTCAACATTTGGCGTATTCGGCATACCTTCCCCTAACATATCCCTTCGCGCGTGATAATATCTAATACACATTATGCAACACGAGAGTGTGCACCAGGGAGTTGAAGAGAAGTGGATGATTCTGGCCTCGGTCGCGTGCGGCACCTTTATGGCCACGCTCGACTCGAGTATCGTCAACGTCGCCTTGCCCACCATTACGCTGGCCTTCAAAACCACGCTGTCGCACTCGCGCTGGGTGGTGATCTCGTACCTCTTCAGCATCACCGGTTTACTTTTATTTTTCGGTAAGTTGGCGGATGTCATTGGGCGTAAAGTGGTCTTCAATGGCGGATTCCTGATCTTTACGTTCGGCTGCTTGATGTGCGGCCTGTCAGGCACAATCGATCAGCTCATTATTGCGCGTGGCCTTCAAGGATTCGGTGCGGCAATGATCATGGCCAATGGCCCCGCCATTATTACGGCCGCCTTTCCCACCAACGAGCGAGGCAAAGCGCTGGGCACTCTGGCCATGGTGGTTTCGGCGGGACTTGCCTTGGGCCCCCCACTCGGTGGAATGCTCGTCAACGACTTCGGCTGGCCCAGTATTTTCTTCGTCAATATTCCTTTTGGCCTGCTCGGCGCATTCCTGGTTCATCAAAACGTGCCAACCCTGCTTGGCATGTCGGGCACGATCGACCATCTTGCGCAGCTAGCGCGCGAAAATCAGCTGCCCCGCCTGAACCGCGCCAAAATTTACCTGAGCAAGCTGCAATATTTCGACTGGCTGGGCGTGATCATGTGGATGTTCATTCAGTTCGGCTACAGTCTGGCCATCGATCGCGAAAACGCCCTGGGCCTGGCAGGCCCACTGCAAAAAATGGTTTCGTTCGGCTCGGGCGGTCTGCTGCTGCTCTTTCTGCTTTGGGAGTGGAGCGTGAATGACCCGGTGCTCGAACTTTCGCTGTTTCGCTCGCGGCTTTTTCTGGCCTCGAACCTCTCAGGTCTGTTCAACTTCATCGCGGTCAGCGCCATCACCCTACTTTTGCCGTTCTATCTGCAGAACGTGCGTGAGTTCAAACCGCAACAGGTGGGCCTCATCATGACCACCATTCCGCTTACGATTTTCATTGTCGCACCCATTTCGGGCCGGCTTTCTGACATCTACGACACCCGGCTGTTGGCCACGGCCGGCATGGCCCTGCTTTGCCTGGCCATGGCATTGCTGGCGCTACCAGACTCCGGCCTCAGCGCGACCAATCCGACCAGCTTGATTTTTGATCTGATGCTGGTGGGCGCAGGCATCGGCCTTTTTCAGTCGCCCAACAACAACTCGATCATGGGAGCCGTGCCGCGCTCGCATCTGGGCGTGGCGTCGGCGCTGCTGGCAACCGTGCGCAACTTCGGCCTGGTTACGGGCGCCGCCATGAGTACCGGGCTGCTCATGCACTATTATCGAATCTACGACGCGCAGTCTTCGTTCAAGGACGTGCACACCTCGCCGCAAAACTTCATCATCGCCATGCGACACACCTTCATGGCCCTGGCGGCGATCTGCTCTTTGGGAATTATCACCAGCCTGACCCGGGGGCCGCGGCCTGATGTTGCGAAAAATTGACATCGGCAACGACAAGAATCTTTTTGTCATCGATCCAAGGCAGGCGAAGAAGCCGGAGCTGAAGTTTCTTGCCGACGACATTCCCAAGTCTCCTGACGAATCGATCAGCGAGGCGCGCAAGATCGGCATCCCGAACTGGATCAACTCCGAGCCACTGCTTACGGGCCACGTCGACGATGACGGCCAGGCTTATCTTTTCTTCATCGCCGACACGCTCAAAAAGAAAGTCATCAACCTTGAAATCTGGGATCATACCCTGCTGCCGTGCCGTCGCAGCCTGAGCTATTCGCTCGAATGGCATCGGCGCTACGGCCATTCCGGCTTGCTCACGATCGGCGTCCATTCCCCGCTGTTCGAGTTCAGCAAGGAGAAGAGACTCATCATGGATTCGGTGCGCGAGCTGGGCATTCCGTATCCCGTCGTGCTCGACAATGATTTCGAGATCTGGCGCAGCCTTGAAAACCGTTACTGGCCACGCCGGCTGCTGCTCGACGGTACGGGCAAGACCCATCTCGACGTCGTAGGCGAGGGCCACTACGGCGAAATCGAGCAGGCGATTCAGCTCCTGCTGCGCGAGATCAGCCCTGGCTTGCCCTGCCCGCCCATTCTGAAGCCACTACGCCGCATTGACGACATCGAATACAAGATTCCCGCCACCAGCTCGGAGCTGTTTCTTGGTTTAAAAAGAGGCATGCGCCTTGGCAACCCCCAGGCCTTCAAGGCGCCAGCCGAAGAAATAATCTTCAAAGACGAGCCTGACGCCAACTATCCGCTCGACGCGCCTTATCTGGACGGCGGGTGGCTCGCCACCACTGAAAGTATTTATGGAACGCCTCACAAGGGCGACATCAAGCTGAACGTCAAGTTTGCCGGCACGGATGTCTATATTGTCGCACGCTCGCGTTCGAAAAATCCAATCGACGTGCCGCAAGGAACCAAGATTCAGGTTTTAATCGATCGCAAATCGGTTACTGAAAACAACGCGGCGGGCACCGACATCGCCATTAATGAGCTTCGACGCAGCGTACTCGTCGCGCGCGACCCCAAACTCTACCATGTCGCCACACGCCTGGACCCGCACGGCACGCACGAGCTGACCCTGACCATCGAAGACGACAGCATGCATACGATCGAAATCTACGGCCTATTCTTCGAGCATAGCGCGTAACGCCGGCTCGATGGGCCCGGGCTGATAACCCAGCTCTTTTTTCGCCTTCGAGATATCGTGAAACATATAAACGCCGTTCACACGTCTGAGGCGGGCGGCATTGATGGGCAGGTCAACGCCGGTCAGGCTTTCAAGTGCGCCCAGCATGTTTTCCGCCGCCGCCAACGTCCACCGCGGCAGGATTCGCGGCGCGGAGCGCTTACCCATGGCAGCGCGCAGCTTCTTGTGAAATCCGGCATAGGTAAGATTTTCGGAGCCAAGCACGTAACGCTCGCCGGCCTTGCCCTTTTCCAGCGCCAGCACCGTGCCACGCGCGGCATCGCGCACATCCAGAAAATCGCTGCCGCCATCGGGCAGAAAGGGTCGCTCTGAGCTCGCAAGTTTTTTTACAAACGGCAGCAGCTGGCCGTTTTTTTCACCCGGGCCGAGCAGGCTGCCCGGATTAACCACGACGACTTCAAACTCGGGCGGATGATTCGCGGCAATGGCAGAGTTTTCGGCCTCGGCTTTGGTATCCCAGTACGCAAGATGAAGTTCGGCGGCATCGTATTCTGCCGTCTCGTCGCGGGGTACATCGCTGTGCCCCAGCGTCACGATGCTGCTCACATGTATGAACCGCGTTACCCCGGCTCGCCGCGCCGCTTCGAGAACCCTGTTCGTCAACGCCACATGGGTTTCCTGCATATTCGCCTGATCTTTGCGGTTATAGCTCACCAAACCCGCGGCATGAATGACGGCGCCAGCGCCGGCGCAGGCCTTTGCCAGAGCAGCGGTATCCGCAAAATCCACATCCCTGCCTTCGACGTTTGCCGGAAGCATTTTCATCTTGGGATGAACACTGCCCGGACGGCGCAGCAGCCGCACCGTATAGCCCTTGGAAAGCAGGGCTTCGACGAGATGGAGTCCGAGAAAGCCGGTGCCCCCGGTCAGCGCGATGATTTTATTGGTCATGAGTTCTATCTATCGAATTAATCCGGAACACGACAATGGTATTTCCGAGACCAGGTGGCTTTTTGGATTGCACCAAGCCGGCATCAACGAAGCGCAAAACACCGCAACCGAGCCCAAGCCAAAGCCGCCACCGCACCATCCCGCCCAACCCCGGCAGGCAGTGCATCCGCCGCCCCATCAAGAGCTGCCAGAGCCGCCGCGCGGTCAGCCACACCCAAAGAAGAGTTCGCCACCGCTACGGCAACATTGCGAACAAAGCCCGCAAACTTCATCCGCCCCATCGCAACGCCAGCCATGCGCGCTTTAAAATCCGTCGCCGACCAATGTGCAAGCGCAAGCAGGTCGCCATCAAAAGCCGGATTCACCGTCTCAAAAGCCCCACCAGGCGTAACCGGATCATTCCAGGGACAAACATTCTGACAGATATCACAGCCCGCAATCCAGCGCCCCGTACCCTTCATTACCTCGGCCGGAACCACACCGCGATTTTCAATCGTGTGATACGCGATGCATTTGCCGCTCTCGATAAACCGCTCTTCAGTAATGGCAACGGTCGGGCACGCGTCGATGCACTTGCGGCACCGCCCGCAGTGGTCGACGCCCGGCTCGTCGGCCTCGAGCGCCACATCGACCAGCAGTCCCCCGATAAAAAAATACGAGCCCGCCTTGCGATTGATCAGCATCGCATTTTTACCGATCCAGCCCAGGCCCGCACGCGAAGCCCAGAATCGTTCCAGCACGGGCTCGCTGTCCACGAACGGCCGTGCGCCCACGCCGCGGGCTCGCAGCCAAGCCGCCAGCTCAGCCAGCTTCGCGCCGACGACGTCGTGATAGTCCGCCCCACGTGTATACAACGACACCTGCGCCTCTGCGCCCGCCATTGCGGCGGGCTCAGCGCCGTAAAGCTGACCCACGCAAACCACCGACTTCCAACCCGGCAGAAGACGCGCGGGCTCTGCCTTCAGCTCGGCATGGCGTCGCAGATAGTCCATCGTTGCGCCATACCCACGCGTAATCCAATCCGAGTACCGCGCCACGGCCTCGGGCAATGCCGGATCATCGGCACCGGCAATGCCAACCAGCTCAAACCCCAGCAGCCGTGCCTTTTCCTTTATTTCGCCGGTGAGCATTTCGAACAGCCAGGCTTGGCGGCTACCTCGCGCGTTTCACGCAGCCAAGGCGAACGAGCGGCGTCTATGCTTTCAACGAACGCGCTTTTGGGCGGCATTCCCAGTACCGAATCCACCGCCAAAGCCACCACCCAGGTCGCGGCGAAATCCAAAAGCGGATAGTAATAGCCCGCGTTCTGCAACGGGGCTGCGCTATTGAGCGAAGGCGCTTCCAGATCGGGCACGACCAGACAATCTTCGCAAATCGTATTGGCGCCAATCGAAGCGCACCAGCCCTGCCTGGCTGTCACATAGGTGGCCAAAGCCGGCATACCAGTCTCGCGCGCCACGACAATGGCCTGTCCAGCCATCTGCGCACCGCCGGCGCTGATGATCAATCCAAAGCCCCGCGCCATGTCCGAGAGCGAGCGGTCTACCGACGCTTCGCGAAATGTTTCAAACTCAACCCAGGGAGCTTGCCTCTTGGCCCAGGCCGAAAGTGCGGGCAAAGTTGCATTGTTCTTGGAGTCTTCCAGGGCAAGCACGCTGGCACCCGTTAAGACCTGGTCCGCAAAAACGCCAACCCGTCCAAATCCGCTGTGCATCAGCTTTTGGGCAATGGTCACACCCAGGGGTGATGCCTGCGCCACAAACACCGACGAGCTGAGAAGCTTTTTTTGCGCGTCTTCGCCAATACAATCGATCTGAGAAGAAAACCGCCAGCGCGCGTTCACATTCATCGCTTCGCGACCCTCGTTGGGGTCAGCCCGCATCCCGGGGTAATGCAGGTTGGCAAATGTTTTCTCTTTGCTCGTATTGTCACTTTCATCGGACATGACAAAACTATGCCACGTCTGCTAGAGTTCACAACTATGTTTCGTTACGTTCGCTTCAAGACGGCTGAAGACTTGCCACGCTACGGCATCATCAAGCCATTTCATTTTTCAGTCGGTACCGGCGAGGAACAGATCATGTTTCTTAATGGCACGCCGTTCGATCACGACCTGGGAGCGCCCGAGACCACGCATGAAACCGTCGCGCGCGACCAGGTTAAGCTACTGGCCCCGGTGCAGCCGACCAAGATCATCGGCATCGCCTACAACTATCGCGACAAAGCGACCGAGCAGGGCAAGCCGCTGCCAGAAGTTCCTTACACCTTTATCAAAGCCCTCAGCGCGCTAAACGCGCCCGGCGCGCCGATTCGCCTCAATCGGCACTGCACCGAGGTCCATTTCGAAGCCGAGCTCGCGGTCGTAATCGGAAAAACCTGTCGCAAGGTCAGCGAAGCAGCGGCTCTCGAGTATGTCGGCGGCTACACCATTGGCAACGATGTCACCGATCGGGTACTCCAGAAAAAAGAGCCAACCTTCGCGCGCGCAAAAGGAATGGATACGTTTTGTCCGCTTGGACCCTTTCTGGTGCGGGGCGTCTCCTGGGAAAATAAAAACATTCGCACCTGGATCAACGGTGAGCTGCGCCAGTCGGGCAATACCTCAAACATGGTGCATGGGGTTCCAAAAATTATTAGTTTTGTCTCGGAATTTATGACACTTAATCCAGGTGACGTGATTCTTACGGGGTCACCGGCTGGCACCTGCGCCATAAAGGCCGGAGATCGAATAAAAATCGAGATTGATGAATTGGGAAGTATTGAGAATGTTGTGGAACACGACGTCTGATCCTATCCGCTCGGTTGAGTTTTACCGGATGTTCGTCCAGAATCCATTCGGCAAGCTCCACACCTATCAAGGTGCCATTGTTTTTGGACCAGCGCGCGAGCAGGGCTGCGAGATCTTGCGAATCATCAATCCCGCGCCGACCTCAGAGCTGCTTTACGAAGCCTTGTCCAAGGCCCACGTCAGCCGGCTTCGCGAAAGGCTGATTTTTTTAGAATGGACGCGCGCCGAAGTCATGGCCGCCCTGCAGGCGTTCTGTCATCAAGGGTTGCCATTGCCCGATCTTTTCGACGAAGGCATCGCCCGTCTCGAAGGACTTACGGTATTTCAGCTGGCCTGCTACCAACAGACTTGCATGATTCCTCATGGCGAAACCCGTTCTTATGCGTGGCTTGCCGAGCGCCTGAAAAAATATGGCGCCGAACGTGCCGTCGGCGGCGCCATGAAAGCCAATCCTTTTCCGCTGCTCATGCCTTGCCATCGCGTTGTAAAAAAAGACGGCAACCTGGGTGGCTTCATGGGCACCAACTCGCCCGACAGCTGGCAGCTCGGCCTGAAGCGGGCGCTGCTCGAAATCGAGGGCCTGCACCAGCAGCCAAGCCTTTTTGCTTTTCCCAGCGAAATCACTACGCTGACTGTGCAGTAGAGCCCGCGCGTGAGTTTTGAGTGGAAAATGCCAACCCACCTCGTATTCGGAGCGGGACGCTTCAAGGCCGCCCACAAGCTGCTGCGAGGTCTGGGCAAACGCGCTTTCATCGTGAGTAGTAAATCTTTTGCCGCCGGCGGCCCTCGTGCCGCGGTACTTGACGAGCTTCTGGCGCAGCTTAAACGCGCTGGCGTTGAGTCCCAGGTTTTTTGCGAGGTCGAACCCAATCCGACCACCACCACCGTGGATCGGGCAGCTGCGCTGGCAAGGGAATTTCGACCGCGTTACATCCTCGCGCTTGGCGGCGGCAGCGTCATGGACACGGCAAAATGCGTGGCGCTGCTGGCGGTGAATGACGGGGGTATTTTCGATTACTCGTACCGCGGTCCGGGCAAGCCCATGAAGCCTTTTAACCATGCGCTACCCATTGTTTGCATTCCTACCGTTGCGGCTACCGGCTCCGAGGCGTCGCTCTACGCGGTAGTCACCAATCCAAACGAACGCCGCAAGACCACGGTCTTCGGCGAAGCGCTGATACCGACCTTGTCCATTATCGATCCCGAGCTGACCTACTCGGTTGGCGCCCGTCAGACTATCGACGGCGCCTTCGACATGATCACCCATGTCATCGAAAGCTATCTCTCCACGCCAGTGGCCGCCCCAATTCAGGATCGCCTGAGCGAGGCGGTTATCGAAACCGTTGTGACGCAGCTGCCGCGCGCACTGGCCAATCCAAGCGACGCGCTCGCGCGTTCGCAGCTCAGCTGGTGCGGAGCGCTGGCACTATCAGGATTTTTAAAAGGGCGCGACGGGGGCTGGCCCGTTCATGCGCTCGAGCATGGCCTGAGCGCAGTCGCCGACATTGCACATGGCCGCGGCCTGACCATGCTTCTGCCTCGCATGATGGCCTTTGACGCCAGCGCGATACCCGACAAAATTCTGGCCTTCAATCGCCGCATTTTCGGCGCCACCAGTCTTGAAACAGGGCTTGTCGCCTTTATGAAAGAGATTGGTGCATGGACCAGCCTTGGCGAGCTGCTGCCGCCCGGTGCGGACGTTCAGAAAACCATCGAGCAAACAGTGGCGCACGCCATGGAGGTCGAGGGAATCTGGAAGGTCGGCTGTGAGCCCTATCTCGAGAACATCCGGCCACTCTCAATCCAAGACGCGCGCGAGGTCTTACTGGCCTGCGCTCGCTGAGGGACAAGGATTCACGTCTTGCAGAGCCCGGTCAAAGCAGCGCAGCACGCCAGTCGTGTCGGTAAAGGAGCCGCCATTTGCAAAAGTCCAGCTTCCGCTAACCTGTGTCGTTCCGACGATACCCTTCATCGTAACCAAACTGGGTGTCTTGGAACTATCGGTAAAGGTAAGAGTAAAATTCAAATTTCCGGCGGCCGCATTGACGATATTCAAATGCCGAACAACGCCGGTCGTGGGTACGGGTGCCGTTGCCTGGGCTGCATTCTGGCTCTTGCTCGAAGCAGGGACCGACGAAACCGGTACCGATGGGCCGCTAACCGTATCGTAATGAACGTTAAATCCTGATGCCGAAACACCAGCCGCCTTGAAAATCAGGTCGCCGCTCAGCCCGTTAAGACGCTGGGTTCCGCCAAAATACGTGGTACCGCCCACGGTATAAGACCATTTCATCACGCCAAACTTGTCATCGCGAATTCCGGTCAGATCGGCGGCAATGCGGGGATGCGCGATATGCATGGAGCTGCTCTTGCGCTCACCTTCAAGCACCGCTTGCGATAAATGATGATTCGACTCCTTGAGCCCTTGCGCCACCGGATCAATGATGGTGATCATCAAATTTGAATAGTTCGCGCCCGAGGGACGAACCGCGGACTGCTCACGCACCGAGTAGGACCGGTCTGGAGCGGGTACCGCAAGACTGCTGCTCATGACCGCCACAAGATCGACCTGCGTCTGGGCCGACTTGTTTTTGGCTTTCGAGCAGGAGGTGCTTGAGGCCGCAACCGCGACAGCGGCGATGATCAGGAGGGCACTCGGATTTTTCATGACCTTCACTCGATAGGCTGCTTGGAGCCCTTGCCGCCGGGTTGAAATTCCTCGAGGAACGAATCCGGCTTCTCGACGACGGCATTGCCATCGGTTCCGACTGCTGGGGGCGGTCCTTGTCTAAAGAAACGGCCGTCCTGGCGAGCGCGAATTTCGTTATTCATGTTGGCTTCAAGGGTATCGGAAAGGCCCTGAGTCGAGGCGATGCCGGCACGAGTGCCTTCGGCTTTCTGCGTATACTTCAGGCCACAGCGCTGCACCTGCATGCGCAGCTCGCACGATCTGCGATCGGTCTCGTCATCATGCTTTTCGCAGGCTTGCAGGTCGAACACGACCGCCTTCTGTCCCTTGAAGACGCCGCTTTGCGCTTCGAGTGGGTTGTATTTTATTCTCAGGTCGCCACATTTTGCAGTGCCATCACCAGTCGCGGTTTCGCGGCAGGTAAAGCGGGGTTCCTTGTCCGTGGCTGAAATCGTCGAATCGCGGCCAATCGTGATCTGGTCAAGCTGCTTGGCCATCATGACGATGTCCAGCTGGTCTTCGCGAGTCTGATAACGGTGCGAGAGGCTGCCGTCGGGATTTTTGTCGAGCTGAACGCGGTTGACGATCAGGTGTTCAACCATGCTGCGGGCCACCATGCGGCAATCCACGTTCTTGAAACGAAGACCGGCGAGCAGCTTGGGCAGATAATCTTTAACTTTTCCATGCGAAGCCCGGGCCCTGTTGCCAGCCTCTTTGATTGCGTCGCTT
>JBBRLF010000139.1:0-11829 GCA_038231515.1 candidate division WWE3 bacterium | reverse complement strand
GTTGCCTTCGGAAATCAGAAACTCATGGACGAAGAGCACGTCGATGCGCGGTCAATGCAGGAGTCAGCGGAAAAACTTCGCCTCGATGGCCAAACAGTGATGCTACTTGCTGTTGACGGAAAGCTTGCCGGCATCATCGGGGTTGCCGATCCAATTAAACCGTCAACCTCGGAGGCTATTCGACTTCTTCAAGAGGAAGGAATACGAGTGGTCATGCTCACGGGCGACAATCAGACCACCGCTAACGCGGTTGCGAAGAAGCTTGGAATCAGCGATGTTCGGGCAGGAGTCCTGCCTCAGCAAAAGGCCGAAGTGATCAAAGCGCTCCAGGCGCAGGGACATTTTGTCGCGATGGCCGGAGATGGCATAAACGACGCCCCCTCGCTCGCACAGGCGCAAGTCGGTATTGCGATGGGTTCTGGTACGGACGTTGCCATTCAAAGTGCCGGGATTACCCTGATCAAAGGGGATCTGCGGGCCATTGTTCGCGCTCGAAAGTTGAGTCGAGCGACGATGCGTAACATCCGACAGAACCTTTTCTTCGCCTTTATCTATAATGCGATTGGCATTCCGATCGCAGCAGGCGTTCTTTACCCCGTATTTGGGCTTCTGCTGAGCCCCATGATCGCCAGTGCAACGATGAGCCTGAGCTCAGTCTCGGTGATTGGAAACGCGCTCAGATTAAAAAATGCAAAGCTTTGAGGGCGCCACCAATCTGGGCGAGCGTATGCGTATAACCCAACGTAAACGCCGCAACCCAACGTCCCGCATTTTGAGCTGCAACGCCCGGCACCAGAAGCTCAGCGGCGGTTCTTTGTAAAACTTCAACGCGGCCCCAGATGTTGGGGTGCTTGCCGTGAATCCAAAACTCCTCAAGAAATGAGTTCAACACTGAGGCGTGGTCGTACCGAGTTGCGGCGCCCCGGTCGGGACATTTTCGCCGGCCCGAACTGGCTGCGCCATGGTGAATGAGACGTTTCATCTCATGAGCTGGCGCGGCACGTTTTTTGGAACTGCCGAATGTAGCCGCCGAGCCTTAATAACAGCGCAAGGAGGGCCTGACCCTTACCGTGACCAATGTGAAACGCTTTATTGAATACTATCGTAAAAAATTGGGCTTTAATCTGGAGCTGGATGCGTCTCCCCATTTCGCAATGCTTCGCGTTGGAAAATCTCAGGGTGGCACAATCGGTCTTTTGTCTTGGACGGAAGCCAGGAAAGACGGGGCAAAGAAAATGTCCGCCGCTCAAAAAAGAGCAGTTCACGTCGAATTGAGTATGACGGCCTTTGATCCCGATGGCTACTCAGTGGAGTTTGCGCAGGGACGACGCGGAAAAAACGCAAAAAAATAAATTCAAACGTGGTCAACGCCATTCCCGACGTCAGCAGTCGTTTCAGTGCCGTCCAGAACGTTGCGGAATGAAAAGCACGCAGACCACCAGCACCACCGCGAAAAGCGCAGAAGCCGTGATATCACTCATCGCAAGGCCACCTTTGGCCACCGGCTTATCTAAAGAATTTGCGAGTGTGGCCCCCAGTGGACGCGTCAGAATGAACGCAGCCCAAAACAGCTTGGTGTGCGAAACCCGAGTCCAGTAGTAAAGACCGCCAAGAACTGCCAGCACAACGGCAATCAGAAGCGCGCTGCCGTTGTAGCCGAGGCCGGTACTATCAGCCATCCAGTCGCCCAGCGCGGTGCCGAGGGTCTGCGAAAACATGATCGTCATCCAATAAAAAGCCTCGGCCTTAGGCGTAACCACTGTCTTAATATCGACCGAACCCAGCGACCGGTGCCAAAGCGCAAGCGTCGCCATGACCAGGGCAAAAAGAGAGAGCGAGCCGCCGAGATAGCCAATGCCTAACGACCTGTCAAAAAAATCGGCAAGCGTGGTTCCGGCCAACGTCGTGAGTGTGATCGTGCCCCAATAAAGGGACGGGTGGAACTGCCTTGCCCTGATTTGTGCAATGACTGCCACAAGGAGTGGAACGCCAAAAATAATGGAACCCACGAGGTAACCCAAGTTCATCGTCAAGGTAACGGCATTGCCGCCAACCTCGCCCAGCGTGGTCGCGACAATCTTGATCACCCAGAAGCCAAACGTGACCGCCGGCACCTTGCTCAATACCTCTTCAGTGCGACTCATCAGTGGGCTTTCCGAGCTGCTCGATGCGGGAAAATAAGAATGCAGGCCGCGATAAACACAAACAGCACGGCAGATGCGGTATACCGACTCAAAGCCAACCCGCCATGATCCAAGGGCTTATCCAGCAAATCCCCGACCACCGCCCCCAGGGGCCTCGTCAAAATGAAGGCTGCCCAAAAAAGCAGCGTTTTGGAAATACGCGTCCAAAAGTGAAGCGCGATCACGACTGCCAGCAGCCCCACGAACACCAGCGCGCCGCCGCCATAGCCAAGGCCCGCCGAATCCGCAGTCCAGTCTCCCAACGCCGTGCCCAGAGTTTGCGAAAACATGATCGTGACCCAATAGAACATTTCAACCTTGGGCTCGCTAACACTTTCGACTGACACGGAACCCATCACTCGATGCCAGACTAGCAGCGAGGCCATGAGCAAAACAAAAAGCAACGAGGCCCCGCCTGCGTAACCAATACCCAAAGAACGATCAGCGAAGTCGGCCAAAGTTGTGCCGACCGTTGTTGTCGCGATAATCGTCGTCCAATAAATAAACGGATGAAACCGAGGAGCCTTAATCTGAAAGGTCACCGCAATGACAAAAATCACCGCGAAGATCGCCGTGCCAACGAGATACCCGAGGTTCATCGACATCGAGACGGCGTCACCACCGGTCTCTCCCAAGGTGGTCGCGGCGATTTTAATGATCCAAAACAGAAGAGTTAGCTCGGGAACCTTGCTCAAACCGTCTTTGACTGTGACGCTTTTCATCGGCTGAACCTCTGCAGATAGCTATGCGTTTTGTCGCCGTATGAAATCCACACGTGGTGTCGCAGTGAATCGACGGCGAGAGTATGAGCGCCGGCGTGATCGGGAACATCACCCAGGGCTTCGAGCCCCGAAGCGGTCTCCTTCACCACAGAAATGAACCCCTTAGAAACGCAGTAGATCATGTTTTCAGTTGCGTCAAACCCGATCTGATCCGTACCCGGCGCGATCGCTGCCTGAGCCAGCACCTTGCCCGACTTCAAATCGATGCCGACAAGCTTTCCATTGTGACCCGCAACAAGTGCACGCCCCATTTTGCTGTCGATCACCAGGCCGTGGGGAGCCGTAGCAGGTAGCGTCGACCACTGCGCCTCAATCTTGTTCGTCGCGGGATTGAGCACGACCACAGAATCCTTTGTTTTGATATTCTGGTAAACTCGGTCCGTTTTCGGATCATAGGCGATGACTTCGGGTACGCCGGGAATTGTGACGGTCGCGGCAAGTTTTTGCTGTTTTACATCGATCACCCACACGTGGGTCCCATCGTCTTCGTCGGCGTAAGCCATTCCGTTCTTGGGATCAAACGCAATCGCATCGACGGGCCCGCTGACGATGAGTTCACCCGATTTTTTCAAAGTCTCCGCATCCACAAAAACAATTTTGTGCTCGTCAGCATCGCCCAGGATGTAAGTGCCCGTGAGATGGTCGACGGCAATGCCCTGGACTTGCCCTACGGTGATCTCCGGCAAAAGCTTTCCCGTCTTAAGATCAATCAGTGCCAGCGAGCCTGCCCCTTTGTGCGCTGCCAACAAGCGCTGATTTCGTGCGTCGACCTCCATGAAATCGAAGCGCCCCACTTTTTCCTCCAACGCCATCGGCACGCTGGCCACAAGCGGACTATTCGCCGAGCCCTCTACGGAGGAGATAGTCGCGCAAAGCAGCAAAAGCTGGAAAAGCTGGAAAAGTTTTTTATTCATGCGCCCATTCTATCCCCTGCTTGGGCCCGTGTCGCTTCGAAAAAGAGGAAACTTTTAGCGCTCCGATTTCGACCGAGCTGCGCGCTTATTTGACCGTGAAAGTTACATTGGAGTTGGGACCGACGTTTCCAAATTGATCAATCGCGTGCACCTGAAAAAGATGCTGTCCCGGCGGCAGCTGGTACTGCGTGGGCGAAGTGCACTGCACGGCGGAGCCCCCATCTATTCGGCATTGAAATACCACGTCGTCTTCGGGCGTGGCGGTCTGAAACGTGACTGAAAGCGGCGAGGTCACACTTGCCGAGGGCGCGGGCGAGGTGATGCTCACCGTCGGCCCCTGAGCGTCGACCGTCCACGTGCGAGCCGAGATGCCATTGACGTTGCCGCAGGCATCGTGCGCCTGAATCGTGATCGTGTGCAGGCCGTTGGCGAGCCCCGCGAAAAAGTAAGTGCCTGACAGGTCGCAGGGCACAGGATTTCCGTCCAGCGTGCAGGTCACGTTTGTGCCAGCTTGAGTGGAGTAGATTATCGTACCCGTGCTGCCCGTGACCTGATTTTCTGCGGGCGACGTGATTGTGGTGCTGGCGGTGAGCGTCGTTACGCTCCAGGTGCGAGTGGCTGGCGGGCCTTGGTTTCCCAAGGGGTCGACGCCGCGAACGACAAAGGTGTGGGAACCGTCGCCTAGGCTGGAGTAAGTTACGCCGCCAGACGCACAGGCGCCGAAAGCTGAGCCGTCAAGCGAACACTCGAAGCTCGCGTTTTCGTCAGCGGAGTAAGTGAACGTGGCTGCGCCACAGCTCTGCGTGCCGTTGGCCGGCCCCGAAATGATGACGACCGTAGGCCCCTGCGTATCGACAGTCCAGGTGCGGGTAGCCGGTGGTCCTTGGTTGCCGGCAGAATCAGTCGCGGATACTCCCAGCTTGTGAGCGCCGGGTTTTAATCCCGAAAAGGTATCTCCCGATTTGCAGGCTGCAGGGGCGTTACTGTCGACCTGGCATACAAAGGTGCTGTTGGCTTCGGAAGCCGTGTAGGTGAAAGTAGCTTCACTGGAATTTACGGTCCCGCTCGGCCCTGACGTAATCATCGTGTCGGGTGGAGTAAGGTCTATCGTCCATTCGTAAGATGCTGGTGTTGGGTCCTGCGTGCCACCAATGACAGCAGCCACCTGAAAGGAATGAGGACCTTCCTGCAACCGCTCGACGCTGTAAGGAGTCTGGCACGCGACAAAGTCGGCGGTGTCGAGCTTGCAAAGAAAGGTTGCCCCTTCAATATCGGAGGTAAACGTGAACGTCGCCGCCGTTTCGTTGGTGGCGGTTTTGGGCTTATCACCCAGCGTGGTGTCGGGTCCTTCAGCGCCGGGAACACACCCCGTAAAGGCCAATACAACGGCGATAAGCAGTGGAATTATTAAAAAACGCATACCTGACCATATAGCTCAGGAATAGGCGAGTTGCAATGGGAATCGCTCAATACAGAATCGGTGGCTTGGGCGGGGGCAAAGGGCCCCAGCTGAGGAGGCGTTTTATCTCACAACGCGGCACCGTGCCTCTGCCGCCCAAGGGAAAGCGAGGCGGCACGCTTTTTGTAACTCGTGAAGGTATGTTGAAAACCATAAACGGATTACCGGCTAATGTAATAGGCGTTTCTGCTGAAGGCACCGTGACTCGGGACGACTACGAGACTGTCCTCATTCCGCTTTTGAAAGCGGAGTATGATCGGGGGCACCGCGTTCGCCTGCTCTTTCAGTTGGGCGCAAACTTTTCAGGTTACACCCCGGGCGCCGCCTGGGACGATCTTAAGGTCGGTTTGAAATATCTCAGGCTCTTTGAACGCTGCGCCGTTGTGAGTGACATCGGCTGGATTCGAACCTCGAGCCAGTTCGTGGGGTCATTCCTTCCCTGCCCGACTCGCGTCTTCGCGAACGCGGAGCTTGAAACCGCCGTGGCGTGGCTGGCGTCTCCCGTCACGGAATCAAAGCTCAAAGTTGAGCTCTCTGAGAACGGAGTGCTGGTGCTCAGACCACAAGGTCCCTTGCGCAGAGAGGACTTCGATCATCTTGCGGCTACCGTCGATCCTTGGCTCGAGGTCCATCATCAGCTTCGAGGGCTTGTCATCTGCATTCAGCACTTTCCGGGCTGGGAGAATATCGGCAGCGTCATTGAGCACTTTCAATTTGTAAAATCGCACCACCGCAAGGTTCGCAAAATTGCACTCGCAGTGGATGGCGCGCTGCCCGACCTTATCAGCAAACTCGCTGCTCATTTTGTCGAGGCCGAAATCAAACACTTTCCCTATGCAGAATCCGAGCAAGCAAAAGAGTGGGCCGGAAATAGCTGAGCGCTGGAACTGCCGCCACCCTGGGCCATGCAAGGACTTACATCAATCGTATTTTTACGATATATTACTGCCATGACCAGGAAGAAGGCACTAGCTTGCTGTCCAGCAGAAGACTATTCGCCAGACCTCAGGCCAGCCGGATCATAATCGCCACTTCACGATATAAAGGAAGAACATGCGCCCACATCTCTCAATCAATGTTCGTGACCTGAAAAAGTCAGTAGACTTCTATAGCCGCGTCTTTGGAGTCAAACCCCAGAAGCAATCCGGCACCTACGCGAAATTTGATCTGAAAAAGCCGGCCTTTAATTTTTCGATGCACGAAACATCCAACGGCAGACTCACCAGTCGCGTGAATCACCTTGGAATTGAGGTTATGACCGTCAAAGAAATCGCCGTCTGGCAAAAGAAACTCAAAAAATCCAAAATCACCACCGTAGACGAAGAAGACTCAACATGCTGTTTTGCGCGTCAGGACAAGTTCTGGTTTGAAGATCCCGATGGCAACTCCTGGGAGGTCTTCTTCGTACATGAACAGCTACCGGTTACCGGCGCAGAACCGCCCCTTGGCGTAAAGAAAACTCCAAAAGGAAAAATGAATTCCTGTGCTCCGGCCAAGGGCGCAGGCTCCGGCTGCTGCTAAGCAAAGGACAAGTAAATGCAGTTACGAACAGAATATAGCAAGGCCATGGCCGAAGCGATTGGAACGTTTTCTGTCGTATTTGCGGGATCTGGGGCCATTATGGTGGCCGAACGATTTCCCGGCACGATTTCGGCTTCTGCTATTCCCTTGGTCTTTGGACTCGCTGTAGCCGCGATGATCTATGCCGTGGGCCATATTTCCGGCGCCCATTTCAATCCAGCCGTAACACTGGCCTTTGCTGTCGCAAGGCATTTTCCAAAAAAACAGGTGCTTCAATACTGGCTCGCTCAGTTTCTTGGAGCAATCGCCGCAGTTGCATTACTGAGCCAGATCCTGCCACCGGGTACCTCATGTTTCGGTCGGTTCGATCTTTGGAATTGGGATTGTCACCAGGCAAGCAAAGTGGCGAACGATTATTACTATTCTTATCGCCTGGGTGACAACCTTGCCCTTGGCCGCATTGTTTGGCGCGGGCCTGTTTTTGGGATTCAGATATATTCTGTAAGCAAATTCCAAAATCCAGCTACAATCATCCCATCATGGAAGACCTCGACCGCCAGAAAAGCCTGGAGACAATAGATTTCTACAGCCTGGTCCTTTCAAAATACCGGCTTTTAGCGCTCACCCTTCTGCTCGTCCTGGGCGGCACGCTGGTCGCGCGTGCTGACGACCTGTACGGGCCGCCGGAGCCCCCCGAGGTGACTACGAATCACCTTTCAACCCATCTTAACAAAGTAGTGCTGGGGGATTTGGATCAAATCATCAAGGCCCGCTATCTGAGAGTACTGACGACAAAGAATCCCTATGACTATTTTGTCCATCACGGTGAGATGAAAGGGGTTCAGTATGAGATGGTGCGGGAATTTGTCAGGCAGCTAAACAAAAAATATACCAAACACGAAAAATTGAAGATCGCGTTTGATATGATCCCCGTGGATTTTGACCAGCTCATCCCGATGCTGAACGCCGGCAAGGGCGATTTCATTGCCGTCGGCATGACGCGAACTTCGCAGCGCGACTCCGGGTCGAACTTTACCGTGCCGTATCAAGTTGCCGATGACGTGATTGTCACTAGAAGTGAGCTTGCCCAGGAGGCCTGGAAAGGCAAAACCTTCGTTGTTCAAAAAGGCTCGAGCTATTTCGAAGCGCTCTCAAAGAGCGGAAAAAAGGTGACCGTGCGCGAGGTCGACGCCAATTTGAACGCTGAAAACATGATGGAGCTGGTTTCGCTTAAAAACGCGGACTACACCCTGGTAAACTCCTACTGGGCCAGAAAGTTAAGCAAAAGATTTAAAAATCTGGTGATCTTGAAAGAGAAGCCCTTCAGAAAGCGCGTTGCAATTCGCTGGGCCGTGAGAAAGAAGAGCCCTCGTCTGCTGAAAGAGCTCAATTCTTTTATTCCGAAAGTCCGAAAAGGTACGCTGCTGGGCAATACGTTTGGGCACAAATACTTCGACGATCTGAGCCGGCTTCAGTCCGACGACTTTGACGCTACTTCTCAAAGAATCTCGAAATACGATAGCTCGCTTAAAAAGTATGCCACGAAGTACAAGCTGGATTGGAGGCTTTTGGCAGCCCAGTGTTTGCAGGAATCCCGTTTTGACCAGTCGCTCGCGAACCGCTGGGGCGCGATTGGACTTTTTCAGATCAAGCAGGCCACGGCAAATGAGCCCTACATCGCGATCAGGGGGATTCGTGGACTCAAGAATTCCGATAATAATATTCATGCCGGCTCGAAGTATCTTTGGTGGCTTAAAAAGAATTTTTTCGACACGCAAAAAGATATCCCCGAGGCGGAAAAGCTGCGCCTGATGCTGGCCGCCTATAATGCCGGGCCTACGCGCGTGCAGCAGGCGATGGCAAGGGCCAAGGAGCTGGGACTCGATCCCAAGGTTTGGTTTCGCAACGTCGAGCTGGCCATGCTGGACCTGGGAGTGCCTGAGCCGGTGCTATACGTGAGCGAGATCAATAAGCATTACGTTGGCTACCTCTCGATGGGGATTAAGTAGGTGGTACGACGTCCCTCTTATTTGAGCTGCTGAGCGTCGGCCTTCGTGCCCAGCTCCGCTTCCCGCGCCTTGGCTTCCTTGAGCAGCTTCTCGGTCTCTTCCTTCTTCTGCTCCGCCTTGGACTTGCCCGAGCCCCACATCAGCCAGCTTTTCTGAGCGGACTCCAGCACGTCTTTGAGTTCCGACGACGCTTCCTTGAGATTCCCCAAGGTCGCGCTTACATCCGAGGCGAAACGCTTATCCATGAACATCTTGCCAAAGGTGCCTTTGCCCGTGCGAATCGTACCGGTCAAGCCCGCCAGATTATCCGAAATCACCGCCGCGTTTTCACCGGTCTTGTTTAAACTCTTGAGAATGTCGTCAAAGCTGATGGGCACGGCCGTATGAATCACGTCATGATTGGCAATCGGCACTTCACCATCGCTGCCCGCCGAAAGCACCACAACCTTGTTGCCCATCATGCTTTCGGAACCCACGCTCGCGACGGCATCTTTCTTGATGAACTTGCGGGCGTCATCTTCAATTAACAGGTCCACCCGTACCGAGTTATTGCCCGTGATCGACACGCCTTCGACGCTGCCCACGTTTACTCCGGCAAAGCGCACGTTGTTGCCCACTTGCAGTCCACCCACATCGACAAAAATTCCACTAATTCGAAACGTAGTGCCAAAAAGGTGCTGCTTGCGGCCCACGAAATAGATCGCCACCAGCGCCACGCACAGGGCCGAAGTGACAAAAACTCCCAACTTAACCCGCTTGCCTGAATATGTTTCCATAACTCCTCCGCCTTTCACGCGACCGCGTCCCCGAAAAACGACCGCACCCAGGGATCCTCTGATTTTTCGAGCTCCTCGTAGCTACCCTCTGCGGCAAACTCCCCCGCCTTGATGACGACAATGCGATTGGCCGTCATTCGGGCGCACACCAGATCGTGAGTAATGATGATCGACGAGGTTTTCCGCTCGCCCTGCACTTTCAAGATCAACGCGCTGATCTCTTTTGAAGAAATGGAATCCAAGCCCGTCGTGGGCTCGTCGTAGAGCATGATCTGGGGCTCGAGAATCAACGTGCGGGCCAGCCCCAGCCGCTTGCGCATACCGCCCGAAAGCTCAGACGGCATCTTGTCGATCGAGCTGGCAAGGTCGACGCTTTCAAGGGCAGCCACGACCAACGCGTCGAGCTCGGCACGGGAATACTTTTTCGCCCCATTTCGCAGCGGAAATTCGAGATTTTCACGAACCGTCATCGAGTCGTAAAGGGCGCCACCCTGGAAAAGAAAACCCACCTTCTTGCGCGCCTCCAGGAGTTCCGCTTCCTTTAGCAGGGCCAGATTTTGACCCAGGACCAGAATTTCGCCGGCGTCAGGCGCAATCAGCTTCACGATGCATTTGATCAGCACTGATTTTCCGGTGCCGGACCTTCCGAGCACCACGAGATTCTCACCCGTCGCCACTTTCAAATCGATGCGTTTGAGCACCTCGTGAGCACCGAAGGTCTTTTTCAGACCGTTGATTTCAATCGCATTGGCCATGGTTTACCTGCCCAGTCCGGTGGAAATTTGCACAGCCAGCCCGTCGAGCAGAAAGATGAGCAGCGACGAGTATACCACTGCGGTGTTGGCTGCTCTTCCCACCCCTTGGGTACCGGCTTCGGAATGATAGCCCTGGTAGCAGCCGATAAGTCCGATGGCGAAGCCAAAGAAAAATGTTTTAATAAAGGCCGGCAGCAGATCCAGGAACATCATCTGGTGAAAAATCTGCGAGATATAGAGCTGATTCGTGATGTGGCCCGTGAGATTCACCGCGATAAATACCGCAAAGATGGACACGGCGTCGCCCAGAATCACCAGCAGCGGAATCATGAAGGTGGCGGCCAGCACGCGGGTGACGACCAGGTACTTGAAGGGATTGATACCCGAGACTTCCATGGCATCGATCTGCTCGGTCACTCTCATCGAGGCGATTTCGGCCCCCATTCCGGAGCCGATTTTTCCGGCGCAAATCAGCGCTGTAATCACAGGTCCGATCTCGCGAATGACCGAGATCGAAACCATGGCTGGCAACCAGGACTCCGCGCCAAAGGTGGCCAGGGTGGGCTGGGACTGCAAGGTCATGACCAGCCCCATAATAAACGCGGTAATCGCGACCAGCGGCAGAGTTTTGCAGCCGATCAGATAGGATTGATTCGCGATTTCACTGAATTCGTATGGGGGTTTGACTGCGGTCGTGAGGAACTGCCACGAAAACTGCGTGACCTCGGCAACCTCCTCAAAAAAACTTCGAAGGCCGGAGATTAGAAACGACTCTGACGCATTTTGGTCGAGGACACGTTCTGGATTCATGAGTAGGCCCCCAGGCTGCAAGGCAAGACAATGCAGCTCTGGTGCCAAAGCCTGGGCCCGCACTATACCTCGAGCGAACCCCGCTCGCCGGGGCAAATGGCCCCGCGAAAGACGACAAGAGCGGGTGTTACCACCCGCTCTTGCCCCAGTGCCGTCAACGATTACTTGCGTCAACGGAGATCAACGTTTGTTGTACACGCACTGGACTACCGACCCCTGACTGCTGCGCGCGGCGATGATGAGCTTGTTTCCATTCAGCCCCATGCCCGTATCGAACTCGGCAGTTTGCTGGCCTGGCTGACCCATCTGGCGCTTCACGATCTTGAGATGTCCGGGGAGCTGCGTTCTTTCCGCATTCCAAGCCGTGGTGATACTCACGGTCGTCTCAATGTTTTCCTTGGTTCCCGTATAGGTCTTGGTGCTGCCGATGACCGACACGACCCCACCCAGGTTAATCTCTTCACAACCCGACTGCTGAATGTTGATCTGGTCTGGCTCAACCTGACCGTCCGTATTACAAGTACCCTGCCAGGCGCCCGAAAAATCCGTGCAGCTCGCTGCTTTGGCCACGGTTGAGGCGAGGATTAAAACAAGAATCGAAAGACCTGCTAAAACGACTT
>JBBRLF010000138.1:0-11829 GCA_038231515.1 candidate division WWE3 bacterium | reverse complement strand
TTTCATAGTTCACGCGAATCTTCGGGCTCGGGAACCGGCCCTCGGGGTCCCAGGCGCGGATCAGCCGTTCCCGCACCTTGGGGAAAAAGAGATCGGCATCATGGTTTCCGATATTATAAAGGATGGTCTTGTCAGGCAGCGACGCAAAGCGCTTAAGCGCAGCCATAACGCGCGGATGCCCCGCCAGAATGCATTCCAGCTTATAAAGAGCAAATTGCTCGGTAATAGCCTCTTCGAACTCGCCGCGGTACGGTACGTTCAGAAAATCGAGGTAGTCACCATTGATGATTAGCTCGACTTCCGCGTCCGCGTAGCGTTCACTGGAAAAGTACTCAAAAAAGGCAATCATCTCGTCGTCGAAGAAAAAGTCCTCATGGGGATTCTTCTCGCTCTCGAAATGTAACCCCGCCGACAGGTGGCAATCGCTTATTACGATTTTAATCTTTTCCACTTGTCCGATTGTATCCTAAAATTGAAAGGCCGATGCCGTCACTTTTCATCATTCTTATAATGACTCTCTCAGGCGCCCGGGCCCAAACCCCACCCAAGCTTCGGGTGCTGGTTCCGCTTGAGGCCTCGGCTCCATTTGACCACGCCATGACCGAGATCGTAAAAGACTTCAATGCAACCCACTCCAAATTCATGGTGGAGGTCATCAAGGGTGGCAGCTCGTTTCAGAGCCTTCGCGCCATCATTGCCGACCATTATGCCAACGATCTGCCCGATCTGGCGCTCATCAACAACTCCGATCTGCCCACCCTGGACGCGCTCAACATCGTGCAGCCCCTTCCGGCGGCCTGGGTTGCCGCCAAGAAGCTTTCGCCGGCGCTGGCGCTGGGAAATAAATGCCATGGTGAGCGGCAGGGCGCGGGAGCGACCGTTGACCGCTCACTATCTGGTGAAACTTGTTCGCTGCCTTTTCAACGTCGGGTGCCGGTCTGGTTCTATAACCGCGAGCTGCTCTTCAAGCTCAATCAGGAAACCGATCGCATACCGACGAGCTGGGCCAAACTGAGCACCCTCTCGCAACGCCTGTACAAGCAGGGCGAGCTTTGGGGTGTTGCCATTCCTCAGGCGGGCGACGGCGCAATCGTGCGCTGGACCGCACTGGGTATGTCGGCAACCCTTTCGCCTGAAACGCTGGCAGACTGGGTTCTTAAGCTTTGGGAGGCCCCCGCAATCTGGCTGCCGGGCAGCCCCTCGCCCGAAGAAACCACCCGGCTTTTTCTTGAGCAAAGAGCCGTAATCATGTTGGGAACTCTCGACCAGGCCCCCTTCTTGAGAAGCAACGCCTCGTTTCGGATCGGCAGCTCGCTGCCCGATGGCGACCTTTCCTGGTTCGGTACCGACTTCGTGATTCTGAGCAAAGGAGCAGGCAGCATCCTGGCACGCGAGTTTCTGGATTATCTTTACCGGCCCGAGGTGTCACTGAACCTCTTCAAGGCGGCCAGCAGTCTGCCAGTAGTTCGCGCTCAAAGCGATAGCCCGCTTTGGAAAAAGGAAATGGAAGGCTGGCCTCTGCTCAAGACGGCTTTAGCACGCAAACTCAAGCCTTTGGGCCTCGATAGGATTGCCCCCCAGACACGCGAAGAACTGGCTACCGTAGTTTGGGAGGCCATTGAGCAAGTTCCAGAGCTTGCGCAACGCCAAAGCAAGCTCACCGAGCTCAAAGCAAAGCTCCAAAAGAAGTTGTCAACAAATCCGCATTGAGTTAAACACTCGGACTATGGCTGACAAGGTAAAAAAATGGCCGGATAATGTTCCGGGCAGTTATTATGTAGATGATCAATGCATCGACTGCGATGCGTGCCGCACCGAGGCACCCAATAACTTCACTCGTAACGAGGCCCATGGTTATTCCTTTGTCTACAAACAGCCTTCGACCCCTCAAGAAGAAGCTCAATCCAAGTCTGCCATGGAAGCCTGCCCGGTTGAAGCCATTGGCAAAGACGGCGGCTAAGCTTCTTTCGCTGACTTTTGGTTTTCTTGCCGTCGCCGGCTTCAACGCGACGCCTGCGTCTTTAACGACGGCCGACTTGATTTTGAAAAACGGCAGAGTCTATACCGATCCACTGGCTGGTCCCAGCGAGGGTCAAAATCCCGCGGCCTTCTGGTCGCAGGCCATATCAATTCGCGAAGGCAATATCCTGTCAATCGGCACGGATAAGGCGATAGAAAAGGAGCGCGGACCCGCAACCCGCGTCATCGATCTCAAAGGCCGGGTGGTACTGCCCGGCTTCAACGACGCCCATGTTCATCTGATGAACGGTGGCCTTGCGCTGACCCGCGTTGACCTTTCGGGTGTCGCGACAGTTTTTCAGCTGCAGGAAAAAGTAAAAGCATATGCGGCCGCAAACCCGACCAAGCGTTGGATACTGGGCCAGGGCTGGGACCAGATGATTTTTCCGAACAAGAAATATCCCAGCAAGGAAGATCTTGATTCGGTCATCAATGACCGTCCGATCATGCTTTGGCACACCGACCACCATGTAGCCTTGCTGAACTCCAAGGGCCTCGAGGCTTTGCGCATTTCAGCGGGCACCGCCAGCCCCAAGAACGGCGAGATTCAAAAGTCCGACAAGGGCGAGCCCACGGGGCTGCTGCTCGAAGAGGCTGCCTTTGAAGCCGAACACAAAGTGGATAACCCCAGCCCCGACGAGCTGCGCCAGGCCTTTATCGCGGCCCAAACCATGGCGAATAAATTTGGCGTCACCAGCATTCAGGGCGGCCCGATTCGCGGCGAGGACGAAGTCAAAGTCATCGAAGAGATGTACAACGAGCGCAAGCTGCACCTGCGCTACGCGATGTGGGGCAACATCGAAAAGCCCCAGGAATTTCTGGCGCTCAAGGAAAAGTACAAACACCTGCCCGACGAGTGGGTGGGGTTTTCAGCCGTCAAAGGCTTCATCGACGGCGTCATCAGCTCGCGCACGGCTGCGCTTACCGAAAGCTATAGCGACGACGCGCCCAACAAGGGCGAGCCGATGTACACCCAGGAGCGCCTGAACGAGCTGGTCTTGAATGCAAATCGGCTGGGCCTGCCCGTGGCCCTGCACGCTATTGGTGACCGCGCCGTAACCATGGCTGTGAACGCGATTACCGCGGCAAAGCGGCAGCTCTTCAACTCGCGGCTGCGCAATCGCATCGAGCACATCGAGGTGGCGCCGCCGTTCGTGTACACAAAGTTCAACGACTTTCATATCGTCGCCAGCGTGCAGCCCAGCCATCTACTGTATGAAAACGAGTCGCAGAATTACAACGAGGCACGCCTGGGCCCCGTTCGCATCAAGAACAGCTTTGCCTGGAAAAACTTTGTGGTCTCCAACGTGCACCTCGCGTTTGGTACCGACTGGCCCGTAGAAACCCTGAATCCGCTGGTTGGTATTTTTGCTGCGGTTTTTCGCCAGAATCGGAATGGGAAGCCAGCAGCTGGATTGCAGCCCGTGCAGAGGCTGACCGTGGCGCAGGCTGTAGATGCCTATACTCTTGGCTCAGCCTACGCCACGCGCGAAGACCATGTGAAAGGCACTTTGCGCGAGGGCAAGTATGCTGATGTCGTAGTGCTGGAGAAAGATCCGTTCAAGGCGAAGGATACTGAGCTGATGAAGATTACGGTTTTTCTTACCATCTCGGGCGGAAAAATCGTTTACGATGCTTCGACGCCTGAGCTCAAGGCCGGCAAATAAATCCGTAAACCGGATCAGGCCCCGGGACCGGATCAGTTTACCGGTACCGGGACTGGTCACTGTTCACAGGTCACCGGACCCCGGTCTCCGGGGTTTAGAATTTTCCGATATTGACGACCGGCGCGCCAGATTCAGTGCCCGACGACAACGCCGCAGCCGCAACTTCCTGATCGACGAGCTTCGCCAGTTCCGCAAAGGCCTTCGCATGGATTCCATCGGGAGACTTGATGCTGATCGGAGCGCCAGAGTCGCCCGCCTTACGCACTTCAGCGGCCAGGGGCAGCTGAGCGAGCAAGCGCGTGCGGTACTTGTCGGCCAGCAGCTGTCCACCACCCGTACCAAAAATATCGTGCTTCTTATCGCAGCTGTCGCAGACGAAGTAGCTCATGTTTTCGACGATACCCAGAATCGGCACGCCGACTTTTTCGAACATCAAAATCGCTTTGCGCACGTCCTGCATCGCGACTTCCTGAGGAGTCGTAACCAGCACGGCGCCACTTACTGGCGCAAGCTGCGTTAGCGAGAGCTGCACATCGCCCGTGCCGGGCGGCATGTCGATGACGAGATAATCCAAATTGCCCCAGTCCACTTTCAGCAAAAACTGACTGACTACGCCGTGAAGCATGGGGCCGCGCCATACTAACGGCTGATCGCCGCGCGCGAGAAAACCCATCGACATGACTTTCACGCCGTGGGCTTCGAGTGGCAGGATGAGCTCGCCGCGCTTTTCGTCCTGACGCGCGCGTGGTGTGTCGTCGACACCCATCATGGTTGGAATGTTTGGACCGTAAACGTCGCTGTCGAGTAGACCAACGGCGAAGCCCTGACGTGCAAGTGAAATTGCGAGATTGACCGAAACCGTTGACTTACCAACGCCACCCTTGCCACTGCTGACGGCGATGATGTGCTTGATGCCGGGAATGCCCAGCTTGTCGGGCGTGATACGAGCCTTGTCGGCATCGACGTCCATGCGTACGTTAACTTGGGTCGCTCCGGCTTTGGTAACGAGCGCTTCGCGCACTTGCTGTTCGAGCGTCTCGCGCACCGAGCGCACGGGAGTACGCACAGTCACGCGAAGTGAAACCGAGTCGCCCTCGATTTTCAAATCGTGAACCATATTGGCTGACATGATGTCGCGCCCCTTCTCGGGATCTTTTACGGTGCGCAGTGCGATCATGACGGAATCTAGCGTAACGGCCATGGAACCCCCAAATGTACTGATAGGGGAGATATATTCAGTTTAGCGCAGGATTGAAAGACAAAATCAGTCAGCCTTGCCCTGCAGCATTTCGGCAATCAGGCGCTCGACCTCGGGCATGCAGCCCCCACAGCCGGTGCTGGCGCGGGTTTTTTCCTGCACCTCGGCCACCGATTTCGCCCCTTCGGCGATCGCTTTGCGAATTTCGGTCTCGAGTACGCCATGGCAGAAGCAGATCAGGCCGTCGAGAAAGGTGGGTTCGGGCGGGGAAGCAGTCATCCTCTGGAATATTACCATAACCGACGAGTCGTGCTAGGGAACAGGGTATGAGCCCGAAAAACAAAGAGAATAGCGACGAGCAAAACGACACTCGAATGAAGGAATGCGTCCACGGCCTGATCGACATGATCGGCGAGGACCCCAAGCGCGAAGGTCTCAAGAAGACCCCCGAACGCTATGCCAAGGCCTTGAAGTTCCTGACCGCCGGCTATGACGTGGACCCCAAGGAAATCGTTCGTAAGGCGATGTTCACCGAAAGCTACTCCGAAATGGTGATCATCAAGGACATCGAAGTCTTTTCACTGTGCGAACACCACATGCTGCCCTTTTACGGCAAGGCCCACATCGCCTACATTCCGAACGGCAAAATCGTCGGGCTGTCAAAAATACCACGCGTCGTGAACTGCTTTGCGCGCCGCTTGCAAGTGCAGGAACGCCTGACCAACCAGATCAGCACCACGCTCAACGAAGTCTTGAGCCCGCTGGGCGTGGGCGTGGTTATCGAAGCGTATCACCTTTGCATGATGATGCGCGGAGTGGAAAAGCAGAGCTCGTACACGATTACGTCCAGCATGCTGGGCACTTTTCACGAAGATCGCCGCACGCGGCAGGAATTCATGTCTCTCATTTCACGCCCCCGGGTATAATCAGACAGATGTCTGATTTTGCCGACGAAGACAAAACACCCATTCTGCTGCATCCGGCGAAACGCACCGAGCTGCTCGCGCAGGGACGCGACCTGTTTAATAACGAGGAGTTCTTCGAGGCGCACGAGGCCTGGGAGAAGCTGTGGCTCATGGAACATGGCCGCGACCGCGTTTTCGTGCAGGGGCTGATTCAGGTGGCCGCGCACTTCGTGCACTTGCGTAAGGGCAACTGGTCGGGCGCCGGCGCCACTGCCTCGAACGCCTGCGACAAGCTTAAAATTCCGGCAGCGCACCGGCTCTATCGCGAGCTCGACATTCTTCCGCTGGTTTCAGCGCTACATTATAATCTGGGGATACTGGCAAAACGGCGCGAAAACGCGCCACCGCCGCCGCCTGATGCGTTCGTCTTTCCGAAGCTTTTTGACCACTAGTAGTTCGCAGACATCAGTGCGGCGAGCAGACACGGGTATTTCAGACAGTTAAAGCAGACTCGCCAGCAGTCTCCATGATGGCCACGGGTACAGCTTCAGTTCCGCGGTAGCTCTCAGACAGCTCTTTAAAGCGCGCAATCAGCGAACGTTTGATATTTGCCGCAATGACCTTCATGCCGGCATCCACGCCCATTTCACGTTCGACGCTGGTCATGATGTTGCCGTTGAAACCGCACGGCTCAACCGCTTCGAAGTAACGAAGATCAGTCGAAAGATTCATCGCGAAGCCGTGGTAAGTCACCCAGCGCTTCACGGCGATGCCGATACTGACTACTTTTTTATCGCGAATCCACACGCCGGTTTGGAGCTGACCCGGATCAAGCAAAAGCGATTCCGGACAAGGGCGCGCCGGCAACATGGTTTCCTGTACCAGCGTGGACATCAAGAGGCGCTCCAGATCGCGCAGGTAGCGGCGCAGGTCGTGGTGTGGCAGCGCGAAGATCGGATAGCCTACCAGCTGGCCGGGACCGTGAAACGTGATTTTACCACCGCGCTCAACCGCGACGACGGGAACATTGCCCAGCCTTCTAACTTTGATCTCGGCTGGTGCCTCAGCTCCGGAGCGACCCATCGTATAAACCGGTGGATGCTCCACCAGAATCAGGGTGTCTTCGATTTCGCCGCGGGCACGCTGATCCAGGAGCTGCTTTTGCAGCTCCCAGGTTTCGGAATAACTTTTTACGCCAAGATCTAAAACTCGCATTGTGAACTTCCTATGCCGTCTTTTCTGCTCCTGGCCGTGCCCGGGTTACGATGTGAATCGGGTGACCCAGCGCTACTTCGGCCGCTTCCATCATAGCTTCCGGCAACGTCGGATGGGCATGGATGGTGAGGGCCATATCTTCTAACACAATACCCGTCTCTAATGCTAGCCCTGCTTCACCCAAAAGTGCACTGGCTTCACTACCAACGATGTGAAACCCAAGAAACTTATGGGTTTTTCTGTCGGCAATTACCTTAACAAAACCGTCAGATTCTCCGGTCGAAAGTGCTTTTCCCAGGGCTGCAAACGGGAACTGGGCCTCATGAGCGTCGAATCCGGCGGCCTGGGCTTCAGCAAGTGTTAAGCCAACCGTCGCAATTTCAGGGTCAGTGAATACGACTGCGGGAATGATTGTTGTGTCAAAAGCGCTCTTCTGGCCGGCAATGACTTCGGCCGCCACGATGCCTTCGCGGCTGGCCTTGTGAGCCAGCAGCAAGCCACCTGCCACGTCACCGATGGCAAAAATATGGGGTATCTTCGTGCGACACTGTTTATCGATATCAATGAAGCCCTTGGTATTGGGTGCCAGCCCGGCCTTGGCCAGATCAAGAGTATCGGAGTTGGGCTTGCGGCCCACGGTAACCAGTATGACGTCGCACTCGGTGCTCTGAGTTCCCTTTGGGGTATCAAAGGTGACCTCTAGGCCTTTTGGAGTCTTTTTGTAAGCATTGGCCTTGGCATCGAGAATGACGTTTACGTTGCGCTTCTTCAAGCCACGCGCGACAACCGCGACGCAGTCCTGGTCCATGGCAGCCAGCAGCTTGCTCGTGCCTTCCAGCACGGTCACCTGGCTTCCGACCTTCGCCAGATAGGTGCCCAGCTCAAGACCGATATAACCGCCGCCAATAACCACCAGGCGCTTGGGCACACTGGTGAAGTCGAGCGCTTCAGTGGAAGTGATGATGTTTTTTCCATCGGGAGCAAAACCAGGAATGTCGAACGCGCGCGAGCCCGTTGCGATGACGAAATTTTTCGAGGTCACCGTTACGGGGCCCTCAGCGGTGTCAACAGTGACCGTGGTGGGATTCGTGAACTTCGCCGCGCCCTTGATGATTTCGACCTTGTTTGCTTTCAGCAGCATTCCGACGCCGCTGGTTAGCTTTTTGACGATGGCGTCTTTCCACGCCTTGAGCTTCGTGACGTCGAAGCCTTTCACCTGCACGTCGATGCCCAGCTCGGCCGAATGGTGCTGGATCTTTTCGTAGAAGTTACCCGCGTGAATCATCGCCTTCGAGGGGATGCAGCCGACGTTCAAACAAACGCCGCCCAGGTTTTCGCGCTCGATGACCGCGGCCTTCAGGCCCAGCTGCCCCAGCTTGATTGCGCAGACATAACCGCCGGGACCCGCGCCAATAACAACGACGTCGAACGTTTTGGTGGTGCTCATTGATGCTTCCTTTTCTGATCCTGAGTCAGGCCATGTCGAGCATGAGTTTTTTCGGGCTCGACAGATATTCCATTACGACGTTGCAGAAGCGCGCGGCCACGGCGCCATCGACGACGCGATGGTCGACGGCCAGCGACAGATACATCATGTCGGCAATCGCGATGACGTCGTTCTTGACGATCGGCTTGCGCACGATCTTGTGCACGCCCATGATGGCGACTTCGGGCCAGTTGATGACCGGCGCGGTGAAAACACCGCCGATCGGGCCCGGATTCGTGATCGTGATCGTGCCGTGCTGCATGTCTTCCAACGCAAGTTTTCCCGCGCGGGCTTTTTCGGCCAGCACCTGAATCTCGTGTGCGATTTCGAGGATGCTTTTGCGGTCGGCATCCTTGACGTTCGGAACAACAAGGCCGTTGTCGGTGTCGACCGCGATGCCGATATTGTAATAGTTCTTGTAGATGATGTTGCCGCCAGCTTCGTCGAGCTCGGCGTTCATCGCCGGAAAAGCCTTCAAGCCTTTGATCATCGCTTTTACGATGAACGGCAGATAGGTCAGCTTCACGCCCTGCTTTTCAGCCAGCTCTTTGGTTTCCTTGCGGAAAGCCACGAGCTCGGTGACATCGACCTCATCCACATAGATGAACTCGGGAATCAGCGTCTTGCTGCGAGACATGGCTTCGGCCACCTTGCGCCGAATTCCACGAAACGGCACGAGCGTCTCACGTTCGGTGGGCTGCGACGGCGCACGGCGAACCGGCGCGGTCGAAGGCACAAAAGCCCGGCCCGGCGCAGAAACCGGCACTTGTGGGCCAGCTGCCGAAGCGCCACTGAAGTGCTGCAAGTCTTCTTTGGTTACGCGGCCGTTTGGACCCGTGGCCGGAACCGCGGTCAGATCCACACCCAGATCGCGCGCCAGGCGACGCGTGGCCGGAGTGGCCAGGACATGCCCGGGCGTGGCAACGTAAGTTTCGGGCTCGGCGACCGCACGCGGTGCAGGCGCAGGGCGCGAGATCTGCTGCGGCGCTGCCGCACGCTGCGGAGCAGGCGCGGCCGCACGTTGTTGCGTCGGAGCGGGCGCTGCCGGCCGTGCCGGTGCAGCGGCAGGCGCTGGCTTTGCAACGGGCTGGGCCTGCGCGACTGCTGCACCTTCAAGCGAGAGAATCGTCTGACCGACCTTCACGACCTCGCCGGGCTTGGCATGCAGCTTCTGAATCTTGCCCGAAATCGGCGAAGGAATTTCAACGGTCGCCTTGTCGGTCATGATCTCAACCATGGGCTGATCGACGGCAAGATTATCGCCCTCTTTCACCAGCCAACGCACGATCTCACCTTCATGAACGCCTTCACCAATGTCCGGTAGTTTAAACTCCATGTTGCGATGCCTCTCTTTTAAGTAAGTTTGCCACGAAGTATTCGCCAGCGCGATAGCTTGATCGCACGAGCGGTCCGGAAGCCACGTAAACGAAGCCCAGCTGCCTGGCCTTCTCTTCCCACTTGCGGAATTTCAGCGGCGATACGAATTCGACGACTTTAAGATGTTTTTTGCTCGGCTGCAGATATTGGCCAAACGTGACGACGTCGACCTGGTTGGCGCGCAGATCAAGCAGCGTCTGCTCAATTTCCTCGTCTGTTTCCCCGTGCCCGACCTGAATCGAGGTTTTTGAAAAAACTGGCCGCGTCAGCATTCCCTCTGCCGTCATGCGGCTGGCCGCCACGCGAATGTGGTTGAGGACTCGAAGACTTTGCTCGTAGGTGGCGCGCCGATCGCGTACTCTGGGCGTCAGACGCCGCACAGTTTCGATATTATGCGCCAGCACGTCAACCCCTCCGCGCAGCAGCTCTTCCACCCCTGCGAGGTCGCCCTGAAAGTCGGGCACCAGCGCTTCACAAAGAATGTGCGGTCCGCGCGCCTTGATCTCACGAATCGTATCGGCAAAATGCCTGGCCCCGCCGTCTGGAAGGTCGTCGCGGTTCACCGAAGTCAGCACGACATACTCAAGCCCGCTCTGGGCAATCAGACCGCCTACTTTGGCTGGCTCGTCAGCATCCACCGTGGTTCCGACCTTACCCGTCTTTACCATGCAAAAACGGCAGCCCCGGGTGCACACATCGCCAAGCAGCATGATCGTAGCCGTGCCGCCAGACCAGCATTCACCGATATTCGGGCAATGGGCCTCTTCGCACACGGTATGCAGCTTGAGCTCGCGCAGCTGGCTTTTGATCTGGAGATAGCGCTCGCCAGCGGGCGGGCGGATCTTCAGCCAGTCGGGCTTGCGCGCAGGGGAATTGGCCGCGTCAGAGGCAGGTACCGGAGCCAATAATTCGGCTTCAGATTTGGGGTTTTCGGCTTCTTCCACGGGACCGAATCAATCACTTTACCAGAAAACGATCAAGCCATTAATGGGGGTGAAGATGACTCCCGGCAAATTCTCGCCGGCCCCCTCTTTGGCGGCCTGTTGGGCGCGCGCTCTGATCTTTTCGAAGTAGTTGATTGGCAGAAAACCCTTGGCGCAGCTGGTGCAGCGGAGGATCTCCTCTTCGCTCTCGTTAAGACAGTTGCAATTATGGCACAGCCGAAAAAGCTGTTTACGTTCCATGCCAAACTCTTCGACCGGCCGTCGTAAAAGCTCAAGATGTGTCAGTGGAGCTACAGGGGGAAAAAGGGGGTGCGCGGCGTCCCGGAGAGAGAGAGAGAGAGAGATGGGACGCCGCGCTTGGGAAATACTGCTATCGACTCCACCAGACAGGTGCCAGGGCACTGTAAGGCGTCGAGTAATTTTGATAATACTGCGTTGGATAGTACTGCTGCATCCACGCACCGGGGAAAATCGTATTCTGGTTCGAGATCTGCTGCTGAGGCAAAAGGGGCCCCTGCGCGGCTGCCGCCAGGGCACTGGCCTGGGCAGCGGCGGCCGTATTCACGGTCGCGGCAACGTTGGAACCATTGGGAACGTAGCTATTCACGGTATTGCCGTTCACGAAACCGGTAACCGTGTGCAGGGCCAGCTTGGCGTTGATATTACCAACGACGTCGACCAGCTTGGAGCTCGGATTATCGAGGGGAAACGTGATCTGCTTTGAGGCCGCGCAGTCGGCGCAGTCGCCGAACTGTTTTGCGATGGCGGCCATCGAAAGCTGAGCCAGAATGCTGCCGATCATGATGAAATAGACTTTCCGCTTTAACAACATACTGCTTCCACTGCTCCTGAGCAGATACTAGAGCAACGGCTGTGCCAGTTCTGGAAGGGTCCCGGGGTGCTTAAAACCCTGCAGCGGATAGACAGTGGGCAAGGCAGGTGTCAATTCGTTTGACACCAGCCGGTAGCCTCCTGGTGGTAGTGCTGCACGAGCAGAAACCAGTTGCGCACCCAGGTC
>JBBRLF010000137.1:0-11881 GCA_038231515.1 candidate division WWE3 bacterium | reverse complement strand
CGCGGATTGGGCGCTCGGACTTGTCACATAGCCGCACGGTCGCCCAGCCCTTCTTGCGATCTTCATGCTTGGGCTCGAAGTAGTAGCGCACGCTGCCGTCGCCGTTCTTGAAGGACCGCATAGAATCCGGCCATCAGCGTCTTAAGGCTATCCACCGTTTCCGAAGTCTGCACCAGCGTCACCGCGGTCTCGTAATCGTCACAAGCCAGCGCACGCACGAAACGAAACACTTCATTGCGCACAAGTACGGTGAACGCGCGCTTGTCGCGCGTGATATCCGCGGCCCGCGCCGCAGCCTCAGCCGCGCCATCGTCAACCTGCACCGCCGGCACATAAAGCGGATTGCGCATCAGCTCCCACTCATCAAGCAAACTTGAGTCAATCGAGCGAATCATCGTGCCAATATAGTCCGTAACGGCTGCGACCTCGTCGGTTTTCGAAGCCACGGGCACGGTCTGCACCAGCGCCTTGTACACGCCCGACAGGTATCTGAGCAAGATCCCCTCAGCGCGCTGCAGATCATAATCGCGAATATATTCCGAGAAAGACTGAAACGTCTCAAACATCTCGCGCGCGATCGACTTGGGACGAATATTTTCCTGCCCCACCCACGGATGCGCGGCCGCAAACGTATTGAACGTCTCGTAGATGAACTCGCTATTGGGCTTGGGGTACTCCATCTTTTCCAGCTCAGCGATGCGGTCGTCAAAGTCCATGCCCTGCATCTTGAGCTCACCCATCTTGATCGTTTTAAGACGGTCGAGCTGCTTGCGCAGAATCAGATCGGGATTTTCTAAAATGGATTCGACCAGCGTCAGCAGATCCAGGGCGTATTCGGGATGCCCCTGGTCAAGCGAGGCGATCGCATCGAGCAGATAGAGTGACAAGGTATGATTGAGCGAGAAGTCTTGTTGCAGATCGATATTCACGCGCAGAGGTTTGAACTCGATAATCTTGCGATCGACCAGCGAACGAAAAAGCTGAAACGCCGTGCGGCCCAGGCGCCGGCGGGTGACCTGGGTTTCGTGACAATTGCGAATCAGCCGCTGCATCGCGTGTCGGCCATCGGTGCCGTCTTCTTCCGGCTCACGACCCAGCACATTGAGCAACATGGCGTGCGAAACTTGAAAACGTGAGATCAATGGCTCGGGTTGTCCTTGCACCAGCTTATCGAAGGTTTCGCGATTCCAGGCCAGGTAGCCTTTGTCCGGGGGCTTCTTCTTAACCAGCTTCTTGAGCTTCTTCGCATCACCCGCGGCCTTGCCCTCCTGCCGCAGATTATCGATGATGTGCTCGGGGGCCTGTACGACGACGGTGCCCTGAGTGTCAAAGCCCCGCCGCCCCGCGCGCCCACTGATCTGCTGAAAGTCGCGCACACTGAGCAACGTCGTCTTCTCACCGTCATATTTGCAAAGTTTGGTGAAGAGCACCGTGCGAATCGGAATATTCACGCCCACGCCCAGCGTGTCGGTACCGAAGATGATCTTGAGCAGACCGCGCTGTGCCAGCTTTTCGACCAGAATACGATATTTGGGCAACAAACCGCCGTGGTGCAGGCCCAGGCCGTGTTTAAGAAATTTCTGGATTTCTTTGCCGTAAGGGCTGGTGAACTTCGTGCCTTCCAACGCTTCAGCGATCGTCCGCTTTTCGTCTTTGGTGCAAAAATCGACGCTCATGAAGTTTTGCGCTTCTTCCGCGCATTCGCGCTGCGTGAACTGCACCAGATAGATCGGCGTTTTACCCGAGGCAATCAGACGCGCGACCGTTTCATGTAAGGGCGTTTCGCCGTACTCATAATCGAGCGGCACGGGCCGGTCGGCGGAACGCACGACCACCGTTTCGCGCCCGTTGAGCTTGGTCAGCGCCGTCTCAAACGGCGAGGGATCACCGATCGTGGCCGACATGAGAAGAAACCGGGCCTGCGGCATGGTCAGCAGCGGAATCTGCCAGGCTACGCCGCGCTCGCGGTCGGAGTAGTAATGAAACTCGTCCATGATGACGTCATCAAAACGTGCGCGCCGGCCCAATCTTAATGCGTCGTTGGACAGAATCTCGGCTGTGCAGCATAGGATTGGTGCGCCGGGATTCACGCTGGCATCACCCGTAATCATGCCCACCTGCTCGGGCCCGAAGTCGCGACAGAGCGCCAGAAACTTCTCGTTTACCAGCGCCTTGATCGGGCACGTGTAGACCGAGCGCCGTCCGCGGGCCAGGGCGTGAAAATGCAAAGCCGCCGCGACCAGCGACTTGCCCGAGCCGGTCGGCGTATTGAGAATCACATTCTTGCCACCGAACAGCTCAAGAATGGCCTCTTCCTGCGCAGGATAGAGTTCGAGCTTGCTGTCTGCCACATACTCGAGAAACCGGTCCAACGTCTGGCTTTCGGCATCAGCCAGGGTGGGCAGGCGTTCAAAGAGTGGCCACGCCATGGGCTACTCGAGGCCTTTCTTCTTGAGATACTCATCGTAGCTCATGTCGTAGTCTTCGATACGTCCCTTGGCGAATTCGATCACCCGGTTGGCCACCGTTTGCACGAACTGATGATCGTGCGAGGTGAACAGTACGGTACCGTTGAAGGACTTGAGCGAGTCATTGAGCGCGGTGATCGACTCCAGATCCAGATGGTTGGTGGGCTCGTCGAGCACCAGCACGTTGGCGCCCGAAAGCATCATGCGTGAAAGCATGCAGCGCACGCGCTCGCCGCCCGATAGCACATTGGTCTTCTTCATCGACTCATCGCCCGTGAACAGCATGCGGCCCAGAAAGCCACGCACGAAGTTCTCCGACTGATCCTTCGAGAACTGGCGCAGCCAGTCGACCAGTGTCAGCGGATTGCCCGTGAAATACTTCGTATTGTCCTTGGGAAAAAAGGTCTGCGTCGTCGTCACGCCCCATTTGAAAGAGCCGGCATCCGCTTTCTCTTCGCCCATGAGAATCGCAAACAACATACTCGTCGAAGCTTCATTATCGCCGGTAAAAACGATCTTGTTGCCCTTGTGCAGGGTGAAGCTGACGTTATTGAGTATTTTAACGCCTTCAACCGTCTTGCTGATTTCCTGCACCATCAGCAGCTGGTCACCAGCCTCGCGCTCGGGCTTGAAGCTTACGAACGGATAACGGCGCGTGGAAGGCACAATGTCTTCGATGGTTAGCTTCTCTAACATCTTCTTACGCGAGGTGGCCTGCTTGGATTTGGAAGCGTTGGCACTGAAGCGCGCGATGAAGGCTTTCAGGTCATCGGCCTTGTCCTTGGTGCGTTTTTGCGAATCTTGCTGCAGCTTGAGAGCGAGCTGACTGGACTCATACCAGAAGTCATAGTTGCCCGTGCGCAGGGTAATCTTGCCAAAGTCGATATCCGCCATATGCGTGCAGACCTTGTTCAGAAAATGGCGGTCATGCGATACGACGATGACGGTCTTGTCGTAGTTGGCCAGAAACTCTTCGAGCCAGTGAATTGCCGCGATGTCCAGATGGTTGGTCGGCTCATCCAACAGTAAGATATCGGGGCTGCCGAAGAGCGCCTGGGCTAGCAGCACTTTAACTTTTTCGGCGCCGCTCAGGTCGCGCATCAGTTTGCTGTGGGCTTCGGTTTTGATTCCCAAACCGTCAAGCAGCACGGCGGCGTCCGACTCGGCCGTCCAGCCACCCAGGTCGCCGAACAGCCCTTCCAGCTCGCCCGCCTTGATGCCGTCTTCGTCGGTCATCTCAGGTTTGGCGTACAGCTCTTCTTTCTCCTTAATCAGCGAGGCCAGCCGCGGCTGCCCCAGCATGACCGTCTTCAAAACCTCGATTTCATCATATTGAAAGTGATCCTGCCGCAGCATGGCCAAGCGCTCGCCTGGGGTAATGCTGACCACCCCGGTATTGGCCGAAACCTCGCCAGAGAGAATCTTGATAAAGGTGGATTTGCCTGCGCCATTCGCACCGATCAAGCCGTAGCAGTTGCCCGGTACGAACTTGATATTGACGTCTTCGAAGAGCTTCTGGCTGCCAAAGCTCAGGCTGATATTGCTGGTGGTGATCATGCCAGGGTCTTAGCATGTTTTGGCAGGCGTTCAAAGGGGCCATAACGACTTGTGCCCGCTCGTATTTCGCCCGGGGCCCTTGAGCTGCAGCGGCAGCTCCAGGCGCTATTCGCGCTGGAACTTTCGGGCCTTACCCTGGTCGAGATACTTGCCGCCGACGTCAAAGCCGAAACCGGCGGCGGCGGCGGTCAGAAAAGGTGGGACGCACCTCTCTTAAAAATCAATCGAAAATCGTTAGCCGCCCGCCCTCCAGCCCACCGCAACGCGCTTAGCGCGGGCAATCTCGACAGCCCCAGGAAGATAAGTTGTTATTCAATTGTAAACTGAATCACTTTACAAATGGAGGCATGAAAATGAAGAAGTCTACTTTGATAATACTCACGGTCGTCGGCCTGATGATGAGCGGGAGTTCGTTTGCGCATTGGGGTCGCGGGGGTGGCTGGGGCGGCCGAGGTTGGGGCGGTGGCTGGGGCGGTGGCTATTACAACCCGTATAGCTATTACAATCCGTACAGCAGCTGGGGTTACGGCAGTGGTTGGGGCGGTGGCTGGGGCCGAGGCTGGGGTGGTCGCCGGTGGGTCCAGACCAATGGCATAGCTCTTTCGCTCGCTGACACCAATACTGGCATTCAGGCCAAAGGCGGGCAGGAAAAGGGCGGGCAGATGAAGGGTGGCCAGGAGAAGGGTGGCCAGATGAAGGGCAGCCAAGCTAAGGGCGGCCAGGAGAAGGGCAGCCAAGCCAAGGGCGGTCAGGAAAAAGGCGGTCAGGTAAAGGGCTCGCAGGCTAAGGGCGGTCAGGAGAAGGGCAGCCAGGCCAAAGGCGGTCAGGAAAAAGGCGGTCAGGTAAAAGGCACGCAGGCTAAGGGCGGCCAGGAGAAGGGCAGCCAAGCCAAGGGCGGTCAGGAAAAAGGCGGTCAGGTAAAAGGCACGCAGGCTAAGGGCGGACAAGCCAAAGGCGAACAAGCCAAAGGCGGACAGGCCAAAGGCGGACAGGCCAAAGGCGGACAGGCCAAAGGCGGACAGACCAAGTAAGCGATGCTGAGGTCACGGATGTGTAAATGGAGCTGGGCACCGGTGGGTAGACCGGCGCCCAGACCTCCTTATTAAGAATGCGGTGAACGGACTTCGGACAGCGGGCGTCGGACAAGCGGGTAGTCCGTACGGCGGTCGGACTCGGGGTAAGGGAGGATTCACCGATGTCTTTTTCTTAGAGTCTCGATGAGCTGATAGAGTCCGACTCCGCGTGCCTTGAGTAAAACCATGAGATGAAAAAGCAGATCCGCTGCTTCGCCTAGAAACGGTTCTGTTTCGGGATTCTTTGCGGCAATGATTGTCTCCACTGCCTCCTCCCCCACTTTTTGAGCCATGCGGTCCAGGCCCTGACGAAATAGAGTCGTCGTATACGATCCCTCTGGAAGCAGGCGGCTGCGCTCTTCGATCAGCTTCCACAGCTTATCGACAAAACCAAGACCCGCATCCGTGCTCGTTCCAAAACAGCTCTGCGTTCCCTTGTGACAGGTGGCACCCAGCGGCTTGGCCAGCAGCAAGAGCGCGTCGCCATCACAGTCAGCATTCACGCTGGCCAGCTCCAGAAAATTTCCGGAGGTCTCGCCTTTGGTCCAGAGACGGTTTTTTGACCGGCTGAAGAACGTCACCTTGCGCGACGTCAGAGTTTGCTCAAGCGCTTCGCGGGTCATGTAACCCACCATCAGCACTTGCAGATTCTCCGCGTCCTGCACTACAGCCGGCAGCAGGCCCGCCATCTTATCCCACGCCAATGCCGAAATTTCTTCTGCCTTCATCTGCGCACCTCAACTCCCGAAGCAGCCAACCGATTTTTCAAATCCCCAATTCTGATCTCACCCCGATGAAAGACGCCAGCGGCCAGCGCGCCGTCGACACCGGACTCTTGAAACACCTCGACGAAATGCTCAACCGACCCCGCGCCCCCCGAGGCAATCAGCGGCACCGTGCTCAAGGCGCGCGCCAGCTTGAGCTGCTTGAGATCATAGCCCTGGCCCACGCCATCGTTGCTCATGCAGTTCAAAACAATCTCGCCTGCGCCCCGACTTTGCACCTCAGCGATCCAGTCCAGCGTACGCCGGCGCGTGGACCGCACTCGGGTCTCGCTGCCCGTATACTGATAAACCCAGTAGTCGCCAGCTTCGGCCATGGAATCAATGCCGACCACCACGCACTGCGAGCCAAAGGTGCTCGCGAGCTTGCCAATCAGCTCGGGATTTTCGAGTGCCGGCGAGTTGATCGAAATCTTGTCGGCGCCCGCATGCAGCACTTCGCGGGCATCTTCCACCGAGCGAATTCCGCCCGCCACGCAAAACGGAATGTCGAGCAGGCGCGCCGTATCGCGCACCCAATCGCGCGACACCATACGCCCCTCGGCGCTGGCGGCGATGTCGTAAAATACCAGCTCATCGGCGCCCTCATCGCGGTAGCGCTGCGCGAACTCCAGAATGCCGCCCAGAATTTGGTGATCCTTGAACTTCACGCCTTTGACAACCTTGCCGTCTTTGACGTCCAGACAGGGGATAATCCTGCGAGTTACCATTTTCTGCTCTCCTCAATGGCCTGAGCCAGCGTGAAGCGCCCTTCATAAAGCGCCTTGCCGACAATCGCCGCACCCATTCCAAGCGCCGCAAGCTTGCTCAGATCTGCCAGGGAAGAAACCCCGCCCGAGGCCTGAAGCTCAAGTCGCGGATAGAGGCCCCGCAGCTCGGCATACCACTCGAAACTTGGACCCGACAGCATGCCGTCGCGGCCAATGTCGGTACATAGTACGTTTTGCAAGCCACCCGGCGTATACCATTCAATGATGTCGGCCGCGGTGGCTGCGCCACTGGACTGCCAGGCGTCGGTAGCCACACGCGCGACCTTCAAAGGATCATCTGTCTTGAACTTTACGTCCAGCCCCAACGTGATGCGAGAGCCGCCAAACTCCGCAAGAAGTTTCTGCGTGGTCGCGGGGTCACGCACCGCCAGACTGCCCACCACCACCCGGTCTACCCCACCATCCAGCAGCGTGCGCACATCCTGCGCCGAGCGCACGCCACCGCCCACCTGAACTTTAAGCTGGCCTGCGCGCACGATGCTCAGAATCAGCTCGGCCTGCATCAGGCGACCGGCTTTGGCCCCATCCAGGTCGACGACATGCAGATGGGTCGCACCGGCGTCGGCATAGGCCTTGGCCACTTCCAGGGGCTGCGCATGATAGGTGGTGCTCTGGGCAAAGTCTCCCTGAGTCAGACGAACACAGCTGCCGTTGATCAGATCAATTGCGGGATAGAGTTTCATAACTTTAAAAAATTTCTCAGAAGCGCGGCGCCCGCAACCGACGAGCGTTCGGGATGAAATTGCACGCCAAAGACATTGTCTTTGCGGACGATGGCCGGAAAGCGGCCGCCATGCTCGCTTGTCGCCAGAACATGCGGGCCCATCGGCGCGATATAGGAATGAATGAAATAGTAAAAGCTGTCTTCGGCAACCCCGGTCAATAACGGATTATCGAGTCTTCCGCCTTGATGCAGCTGGTTCCAACCCATATGCGGCACGACCAACCCCGGTGCGGCGGCAATTCTGCGCACCACGCCCGGAAGCCTGCCCAGACAGGCAACATCACCTTCGTCCGAACGTTCAAAAAGCAGCTGCATGCCAAGACAGATTCCCAGAACCGGCTGCTTCAACGTTCGAAGACACCCTATGAGATTTGATTTCTCCAGGCGGGCCATGGCATCGCCAGCCGCCCCTACGCCCGGCAAAATCACATGCGACGCGCGCTCGATCCGAGCCACGTCGCTGGTCAGCAGCTCCTCAATCGACTCTGCGATGCCCAGACGCGCCAGCGCATTCACCACCGAGGTCAGGTTGGCGCCGCCAGTGTCGACAATGGCGATCACAACGTGCCCTTGGTTGACGGCAGCTCATTGCCACCCGTGCGCGCGATAGCCATGCGCAGGGCACGGGCCACGCCTTTGAAGCTGGCTTCAACCATATGGTGCGCATTCTCACCCGACACTTCGATGTGCAGCGTGGCGCCCAGCGCGTCCGACAGGCTTCTGAAAAAATGGGGCACCAGCTCGGTGGGCAGGCCGCCCACGTTTTCGCGATTGAAGACGCCTTTGAAAACCAGAAACGGCCGCGCGCTAAGGTCGAGGGAGACCTTGGCTTCGGCCTCGTCCATCGGCAGCAAAAAGCCATAGCGACCGATGCCGATCTTGTCGCCCAAGGCGCCGCGCAGGGCTTCGCCCAACGCCAGCGCCGTGTCTTCGACGGTATGATGCTCGTCGACGTGCAGGTCGCCCGTCGTTTTAAGCTTCATCGTAAAGCCACCATGCTTGGCAATCTGCTCGAGCATGTGATCAAAAAAACCGATGCCGGTGGAAATTTCGCTGGGAAGCTGGCTGTCGAGATCGACCTCGACCGAGATAGTCGTCTCGCGAGTGGTGCGCGCCGCTTGCCCCTTGCGGGGGCTTGACAGCAACGCTCGCGCAATCTCGGACCAGCTGGTGTAGGGCGGTTTGGCGAAGCGAATTCCGGTGATGCCCATATTAGCAGCCAGCTCGATATCCGTTTCGCGATCACCAATAACCGCGCAACGGGGCAGATCGAGCTTGCCAGACGTAAGCCACGGGCGCACAAGCGCAAGATTGGGCTTACGGCACAGACAGGCGTCTTTTTTGAAATGCGGGCACACCAAAACCTCTTCGAAGCGAATGCCCTGGGTCTCGAAAATCCCCATCATCAGATCCTGCACTTTACGATAGTCCGCCTGGGCAAAACTTGGCGTACCCAGCCCGTCCTGATTGGTCACGATGACAAACGAGTAGCCATGATCGCGCAGTGCGATCAGCGCGGGAATCACCCCGGGCAGCAGCCCAAATTTTTCAAACGAGTCCACCTGCTCGTCTTTGGGTTCGACGATCAGCGTGCCATCCCGGTCGATAAAAAGAACTTTCTTCAAACTCATTTTTCCAGGCTCCCTTTAAGCTGCGCCAGCAGCTGCTCGTTCTCGTCGCGATTGCCCACGCTGATGCGCACGCAGTTCTTGAGACCGGGCTCGAGACTCCGGTCACGAATGATCACGCCGGCTGCGCGGCAACGGCTGACGAGCGCCGCAGCGTCCGGGACTCGTACCAGCACAAAATTTGCGTCGGTGGGATAAACCTGCTCAACGGCGCGGCTGGCGCGCAGCTGCTCAAGCAGCCAGGCTCGCTCGGTGAGCAGCAAAATCAGCCGCTCACGCGCCAGCTCCTGACCTTCATCGGAAAGCGCGCGCAGCACGGCGCGCACACTGGGCGTACTCAAAGGATAGGGTGCCCGTGTTTTTTGCATCAGCGCCACGACCTCGGAATTACCCAATGCCACGCCACAGCGCGCCCCCGCCAGGCTCAGCGCCTTGGACAGCGTGCGCAGCACGATCAGATTTGGAAACTCCGCCAGCCGTCGGGCAAACGACGGAGTCTTCGAGAACTCAAGATACGCTTCGTCAAGCACTACCACCGCGCGCGAGGCCAGGCCGGCGCAAAGCGTCTCAATCGCGGCAGCCGCCACCACATTACCCGTGGGATTATTGGGCGAGCAGAGAAACACGATTTTTACCGAGGGCTGCCAGCTGGCTAAAACGCGTTGGACGTCGATCTTGAAATCCTTGTCGAGTGGCACCCGCACCACGCCCGCGCCTTGTATCTGCGCTGCGATTTCGTAGACGCCGTAAGTCGGCGGGCAGATCAGGATCTGGTCCTGCCCGGCCTCGCAGAATACGCGCACCAGCGTATCAATCGCCTCGTCGGCTCCCCGGCCGATGAAGATCGAATTTTCGGCGACACCATAGAGTTCAGAAAGCGCGGCACGCAGCCGCGCGGGCTGCGGCTCAGGGTACCGATTCAGTCCCGCACTTTCTTCGCCCCCCGGAAATGGCGCCCAGGGGCTCTCGTTAGCGTCGAGAAAGCAGCTACCCGCGGTTACCAGGCTTCGGGCTGAGCTATAAGGCTTAAGATCGAGAATCGCCTTACGGGCCAACGCCATGATGGGATTGGCCACGCTGGGTTTACTCACGGGCATCACCACGGTTTTTGCGGCCCAGCTTGGCCAGCCGCAGACTCACCGCCTGGCGATGCGCCTCGAGACCTTCTATCGCGGCCAGAGTTTCAACAACGGGCCCGATATCGCGCAGGCCATTTTCAGTCAGCTCCTGAAATGTGATCTGCTTGAGAAACGACTCCACCGAAAGCCCCCCGTACGTGCGCGCAAAGCCATAGGTGGGCAGCACGTGATTGGTGCCGCTGGCATAATCGCCAACCGACTCCGGCGACCAGGGGCCCAGAAAAACCGAACCCGCGTTTTGAATTCGCGACACAATCGAACCCGGGTCGCGCAGCTGCACAATGAGATGCTCGGGGGCATAGGCGTTGGAGACGTCCAGCGCTTCGGCCACATCGCGCACCTCGACGGCAAAACCCTTTTCAAGCGCCTGGCGCGCCAGCTCGTGCCGGGGCAATTTTTCCAGCTGCGCGGCCAACGCTTTTTCCACTTCAGTGATTACACCGGAATCCGTCGCGACGAGCACCACCTGCGAGTCCGCGCCATGTTCGGCCTGCGACAAAAGATCGGCAGCCACGAAATCCGGGTCTGCTGTGGCGTCGGCCAGCACCAGCACCTCGGACGGGCCGGCCGGCATGTCGTAAGCGGCACCCTCGGGGTCTTGGGCCACCTGTATCTTGGCTTGCGTTACCCAGGCGTTGCCCGGGCCAAAAATTTTATCCACCTTGGGAACGCTCTCCGTGCCGTAAGCCATTGCGGCCACGGCCTGCGCGCCCCCAATTTTAAAAATCGTCGTGATGCCACACAAGGCGGCAGCCACTAAAATATGCGGGTCAATCGTGCCATCGAAACGGGGCGGACTGCACAGTACCCGGGTGCCACAGCCGGCAAGGGCTGACGGCACCCCCAGCATCAGCACCGTCGACGGCAGCGGCGCACTGCCCGCCGGCACATAGAGTCCCACGCGTTCGACCGCACGCCATTGGCGCTGACAGCGAATGCCGGGTGAAGTTTCCAGATCGATCGTCTTCGGAAGCTGCGCCCGGTGAAAAGTTTCGAGCTGCGCAACCGCCCGCTTCATCGCCTGCAACACGACGGTGTCCACCTGCGCCTTGGCCTCTTCGAGCTCTTTGGGCGTGACCTGCAGCCGGGACAGTCGCACACGATCGTGGGCTTCGGTGAGCTTCAGCACGGCCTTGTCGCGGCCGGCGCGAACTTCGGCCAGGATGCCGCGCACGGCCTCGCCCAAACCAGGACGCTCTTCGAGAGCTGGCCGGCGCAGCAGGCGGTTCTTTTCTTCAGCCGAAAGTGCGCTCCAGGAAAATCGCCTCATCTTTTACCAGGGCCCCCTATTATTCGATGATCTTCTCAATGGGCATGACGAGAATCGAGCTGGCGCCCGCGGCCTTGAGGCGCTCCATCGTTTCCCAGAAGATATTTTCGCGGGCCACGGCATGAATGGCAATCTTCTGGCCATCGTCGCCCAGTGGAATAATGCTGGGTGATTCCATGCCCGGCAAAATGGACTTGATCTGCTCGAGCGCCGAACGGGGCGCGTTCATCATGATGTACTTGTTTTGCGAAGCCTTGATCACGCCTTCGATTCTTTGCAGCAGACGGGCGGCCGACTCCTCCTGCGAGGCGGGCAGCTGGCCCACGGCGCGAACCAGTACGGCCTCACTCTTTAAGATAATCTCGACTTCACGCAGCCCGTTTGAGCGCAGGGTTTCACCCGACGACACCAGGTCGCAGATTGCGTCGGCAATTTTAACAGTCGGGGCGATTTCAACCGACCCCGTCAGT
>JBBRLF010000136.1:0-11925 GCA_038231515.1 candidate division WWE3 bacterium | reverse complement strand
GCCGTGGAAACTACCTCGGTGCGGCGAGTGTCGATGGGGCCGGTGTCGCCCGTTGCCACGTCGATACCCAGCTTCTGACGTACGTAATTCATCTGGTCGTTGTAGGCGTGGGCGACGTCTTCGAAATAATCTTTGTCGCGAAAATTTACGTTGGACCAGGTTTCGCCGCGGGCCACTGCTTCAAAATGTTTGCGCAGGCGGTACATTGGTCCGGCTACCCGATGCGAAAAAATCAATCCGCCGATGATGCTCACGACCAATACGGCCACAGAAGTACCAATGAAGATGTGGGTGAGCAGCATTTCCATATTGTAGAGAACCCGAAAAAACGGGTCAGAAGGCCGCAGACCAACCTCGACGGCATACTCGTGGTAGGTCATGAAAAAGTAGGAACTTGCGACGTAGAAAAAGACGCAGGCGGCAAGCGAAACGACCGCCGTAAAACCGATGAAATGTAGCTGGAAGTGCTCATTTATCAGCAACTTGCGGCGAGCCCAGCTGGGGCGTTTCTTTGAACCATCATGTGCCTGCTCTTTTGGCTGCTCTTCCATGCTCAACTGATCGGTTTTACAGCGTGAAAGATTAGCAAAATATAGTTGAATAATTTCGTTGCCTTTACGCGGCGCGTTGGTTAGTTGCTGCCTCGTTATGAAGGCGATATCAGGCATCTTGGCATTTTTTCTTCTCTCCTCAGCGGTTCACGCGGGGTCGGTTATTGATGGCCGGGTTATCGGTCATCGAGGCCTGGGGGCTAACCACGCTCCAGAGCCGGAAAACAGCATTTTGGCTCTGGTCACCGCTCTAAAAGAGGGAGCCTCGGCTGTTGAATTTGATCTGCAGCTCAGCCGCGATGGCGTGGTCGTGCTCGCCCATGACGGCAAGCTGGATCGCATGACCAATGGCAAGGGCTGCCTTGCCGAACGGGATTTCGACGAACTCGAAACACTTTCGCTGCGCGACGGCAGTGGCAAGGTACACCTCGACCAACATGTGGCCCCGTTTCGAGACGTGCTCGAAGCGCTGCGTCCCTATGACAACCCTGAGCGCCCATTTTTGGCCGATATCCATATCAAAGTTTACGATGGTTTGAAGGGTGACTGGGGCGGCTTTCCGAATCGTTGTCCCACCACCAAGTATGAAGAGCTGACCCGTAAGACGTTGGAACTTTTGAACTCCTTCGGAATGTTGGATCGCGTTTTCTTCACCTCGTTTGATGAGCGCGTATTGGACCTGATCAAAAAAGAATCGCCCAAATCTGTTGTCGGCCTGCTGTCGGACTTTCGTCCCGGCCGTGCCATTAGCCGGGCTATTGGTCGATATGACGCGGTGTCGCTGGCGGCCGAGCACCTCACGGTAGACGAAGTCAAAAAAGCGCACGACCACCATCTGCTGGTTTACGCCTGGTCGCCTGCGAAGGAGGACGAGATGAATAAACTTTTCGCGGTGTACCACGTGGACGGCGTCATCACGGATAATCTTCCAAACGCATTGCAGGCCTGCAAAAAGAGTTGTTATAACCAGACTCATGAGTGAGTCCAACGCTACCGCTGCCAAAGCCCGAATTCGCCTGGCTCCTTCCTATTGGATCCACGACAACGCGGTCCCATTTTCCGATGACATTCAGCCAGCCAGCCTTTTTCTGCGCAACCGCCATTATCTGGTCGTCGATACCGAAACTCAAAAGATTGCGCAAGACGTAGGCGGCTGGGACCACGTCGACAAGCTGGGTATTTCAGTCGCGTGTGCTTACGATTCCAAGACCGGCGAGATGCTTTCATATCGCGAAAACGAACTCGAGAAGCTGCACAAGCTTTGTAAAGAACGTCTCGTGGTCGGCTACAACGTCATGGGCTTCGACTTGAAGGTGCTTTCGGCCTACGGCTTCGACAGTAAACGCCTGGATGTGTTCGACATCATGCTCGACGTGCAGCAGAACTCAGGCTGGCGCTATGTGAAGCTCGACAATATTGCCAAAGCCACGCTGGGCACCGAAAAGACCGCCGATGGTCTGCAAGCCGTTGAGTGGTACAAGCAGGGGCAAATTGACAAGATTATCGAATATTGCATCAAGGACGTCGAAATCACGCGCGACGTTTTTGTTTACGGCATGAAGAACGGAAACGTTAAAATCGCAAAGGCCGACGGATCCGCCGCCACATTTCCCGTTCAATGGACCTGACAGCCTAACCCAGCTGCTGTTCCTGGCGCCATTTTATGGAGCAGCCCATCGAGGGGATTTGATCGGCTGATACGGGCTGGTTGGCGAGCAAGGCATCTAGCGCGTCTTGCAGATCGTGCCTCCGGATGTTGTTTGGATTCTTCCAGTTGTCATCAATTCTGCCGCGGTAGGCCAGCTTGAGTGACTTGTCGAACACGAAGATATCCGGCGTGCAAACCGCGTCGTAGGCGCGTCCCACTTCTTGCGTCGCATCGATGAGATAAGGAAAATCAAAGCCGGCTTCTTTGGCCTGGAGCTGCATGTTCTCGGGCGAATCCTCGGGATATTGATCGGTGTCATTGCTGTTGATGCCGACGAACTGCACGCCCTTGGCGGTGTACTCGCGGGCCAGCGCGGCGATGCGGTCTTGGGTGGCGATGACGTAAGGGCAATGCCTGCAGATGAACATCACGACCAGGGCCGGTTTGCCTTTGAAGTTGTCGAGCGAGTAGGTCTTGTCGTCAATTCCGGTGAGCTTGAAGTTCGGAGCTGATTTTCCCAGAGGAACCATTTCGGAATATGTAAGCGCCATCGGTAATCTCTCCTGAGCCCTACCTTACCGGGGCGTTTTCATGAAATCAATGCCACGTTATTTTCCGAATTTGACCGCGTTAGCACCGCCTGAGTTGGCGGGGTCGGGCGTTTCCGGTTTCTTGGAATTTTCGGCTGCTGGCGTGTTGAATGACACGGCGTCCGCGCCACCCACGACGGGTGGCTCAAGATCCGCCCGGATTCTGGTCGTTGCCGCAGTGCCGGTGCCGACGCTGGCAGGCTCGCGGCCACTCTCGGCGGTTCCGCCGCGGACGGTCTTGGAATTGCCTGCTTGTCCTCTTCTCTCCTGTTCACGCTTTTTTCTGGCCGCGGCTCCCTTTTGCTTTGCCTGCTCTTCGAGCGCATTTTTATCGATACTTTTACCTGTGAGCGCATTCTTTTTTTGCGGTTTGGCGGCGCCGTCAATATAAGCGCCCAAATATTCCTTACGCATGGCGCGAATATCCCTTTGGTAGAGTTTTCCGGTCTCCAAAAAAACCTCGTCGTACTTCGCCTTTCGCTCTTCTGGCGAAAGTTTGGGATTGGCAGCGATATAGTTTTTGTATTCGTAGGTTGCCCGAACGTGGGACTCAAAAAAGCTAGGCTCGGATTCAGGAGCGGCCTTGGCTGGCCCACGTCTATCCGCAGTCCATGCCGACAAATTGCAAACAAGCAGGCCCAGTACGGCGATTTTCAAAATTTTTATTTGTAATTTCAATTGGTTACCTGGCGGCTACTATTTCATCAATACATGACCAAATAAGTATACAATTAACGTGGGGGTAGATCAAGAGTCATGACATCTGTTTTAAGGCTCAAATTCGCTCTGAGTTTGGCAGCAGCGTTTGCGGTCGTGCCGGCCTTGGCACAGGCTGAGTCGCTGACCGATCCAAACGTGATCACCACGATGAAGCTGTCAGACTATGTTTGTACCGAAGACCCGAAGCTCGCGGACAGCTTTGGCGTGAGCAGCTGTGATGCCTTCAAGGTCAAAGTGACTCAGCAGGTAGCTGCCGCCACCCGTCACATTATAGCTTTTCTCTATGAAGGTATTTCTCTTCAGATGGATTTCCGCGATTCCAGTGTGAATCCCACTGGATTTTGCAAAACCCTTTCCAACCCGGCCACGGGTACGGTGCTTACGTTTCCGACTCCGCTTTGCAATATTGCAGATCCTCTGCTTACCACTGAAAGAGCTGGAAACGTGAATCACCTTGGCCAGACGTGTGGGGTCACCGTGCCGATGCCAGGTGGCGGCTACGCCAATCCCGGAAGCAATGGACTTTGCGATTTCGCGTCTCTTAAAATAGGAGATGCGGTTGACCTCGAAAAAATATGCCCGAAAGAGACAACCTGGCTGAAGAGTCTTCGGCCGCAAGCTTTTCAATCGGCTTATGAGAGCGTCCAGGCCGATCTTGATGCGGGCATCCTGACCTTGACCAGTTTTCCTGATCCCAAGAGTACAACCGGCGGTGTCATCATTCCTTGTGGTGGCTTCGGACGAAGCGCTGACCGAATCGTCAAAGGCTCCGTCAAAGGAGCAGCCGGGGCCAAAGACCCTGGCATTCCAAGTTTGAATGAAATGCGCATCTCGGTATCGAAGGCAAACGAGAATCCAGCAGCTGATGAATTCAAGTTTGACGAAAAATCAAAATGTACCGACCTTTCGGCTTTGACGCAGGAATCCACTGCTGGCGGTGCCCTGACCGCCTATTCGAACCTGGCCTGCCAGCTCGTGTATGCCGACAAGTTCGTGGAATATCTGGTGGCACAAGCTGCACTTTGCGAAATGAATCTGCGGGCTGATGCCAAGTACTTTGGACTCCTAAAAGACACCGCAACCCATTTTCACGACGGCATCTCGGGCATTCTAGCGCCGTGCAAGGATTACGCGGCGGCGCAGTCAGGCATTGACTGGGACTCGACAAAGAAACATGACGGCAAGAATCAACTTTTTTGGCCAGACTCGACGGTCCGCACGCCACTCTATGCCTGCTACAACAGCGGCACCGGCGCGACACCGCCGCACAAGGGCATTCAGGCTTTTTACCGGGATTGGATCAAGAACAATATCGTGGTTAAAAAGGGCCTTGCATTGGCTGCGGACGGCGCTGATGCCTTTCCGAAGCTGCCTAGAGCAACTCTGGTAATGGATAAAGACGGGGTGACGAAATGGGTGACGGGCGGGAAGCCTTTGACCAAGGACGATCATCCACCTTGCGCCGGGCTCTTTCTGATGCCGGCACTTCCATTTTGGCGCGGCCGCAGGCGCAAATTTTTGGCAAAGCTGCTGCTGGCCGCTACACTTCTTTTTGCGACCGCGCAGTTGTCCCCGCATGCGTTTGCTTCTGGTGCGGTAACGATAGTGAATCTGAACTGTCCTGGTGGCGGCGATACGAAGGACGCGCTTAACCCGACGTGTGTCTGCGACACAAAAAGAGACTCCTGCCTCGTCAAAGCCGAACAGGACTATGACATCGCAACCACAAAAATCACGAACGACTATTATGTTCATAAAGGCGGGGATTGCAGCGACTGGGAGCGAAATCGGGACTGCAGCTGGGACACGAATCCGAGAACCTCTGGCTGCGGTGTGAGCTGCGATACGACTATCAATCTTCTGGGTGTTTGCGTTGCCCATTGCGATTCGAACTGGACAGGAGACTGCTGGTGCGACGAGGTGAAAAACTCGGCCATTCAAAAGTGCGAACTTACGGTGTGGTACGACCCCAATACGGGCCGCGATCGCTTGATCGCCGATCAGAATTACGCCGATGCCAAAGCCCTGTGTCGATCCGTCTATATGAGTCCAACCTGCGATCAGGGCGCGGTGATGGATTATCCGACCGGTGACGTCAATACCTTCAAGGTTGGAATGCAAAACTGCCTCGAGCAGAAATCTGAAGAGCTTCCCACCGCCTGCCCACCGCCGGCACCCGACGCGCAATCACCGCCACCGCCTCATGGCGTCAGTGACAGCCAGACGGGCGAGAACATCGGCGAAACCGCGATGCTGGGTGCGCGGGAGTTATTTGGTGACAATGCCACGCATATGGGAAAAACCACTGCGAGCTTGAAAAACAACGCAACCGTCGCCGCGACGGCGGTCGACTTCCAAGCCGCGAAAGCTCCTGCGAAGTCCTCAACCCCGCGCAGCACTGAGCTTGGAGGCGGCGGCCCGGCGGCGGCCCCGGCAGCGGCAAACACCATACACTCCGGCAACTCGGGTGGTTCTAAAACTTCCGACGTGATCGGTGGCGACTTTGGAAATACCACCGATGCCAGCAATACCGACGTGACCGATGCTGGCGCCGCAGCAGCAGCGGCAGCGGCTCGAGCCGCAGCTGGCGAATACGAGGCTACCAGAACGGGCGGCGGTGGCGGCAGAAGCGGCGCTTCGACCGGCGGCGTTGAGGCCAGGGGCGGCAATGCCGCGTCGTTTGGTAATCGGGCCGAAGGCCCGCAGGCGAATGCCGATGGCGCGATCGGGCCGCGAGATGCGGGAAGCGATTTGGACCCCAATGAGCCCTATCTGCACGGCAAGGGACGGTCGCTGTTCGAGATCGTAAACCGGCGCTACAAGAAAAAGACTGCTTCGCTTCTGGCCACGGTGTTGCCGTCCAAGCATTAGGGCGATGGCCATTCACGGTCACCATATCCAGGACGAAGCCGGGATAATCTGCTAGGCTTTGAGCCATGGCATTCGATTACGATTATATCGTCATAGGCTCAGGCTTTGGCGGCAGCGTTTCGACGATGCGTCTGGCCGAAAAGGGTTACAAGGTTGCGGTGCTCGAGCGTGGAAAGCGCTTCAGGGCGACTGACTTCGCACGCACGAACTGGGACCTGCGGCGCTATCTGTGGATGCCGATGCTCAAATGTTTTGGCATTCAGAACATGAGCCTGTTTAAGAACGTGCTGATTCTGAGCGGAGCCGGCGTTGGCGGGGGCAGCCTGGTTTATGCCAATACGCTTTTGCAGCCGGGCGACGCATTTTATGAAGCCGCCAACTGGCGCGAGCTCGCGGACTGGAAGAGCGAGCTGGCCCCGTGCTATGCCACCGCACGCAAGATGCTGGGCGTGACGCGCAATCCGCATCTCAACGAGGTTGATGAGAAGCTGCGCGAAGTGGCGCGCGAGATGGGGCGCGAGTCCACGTTCACCAGCGTCGACGTCGGAATTTTCTTTGGGAAGCCCGGTGAAGAAGGCAAAACCGTGCCCGACCCCTACTTTGATGGCAAAGGGCCCGCACGCGCGGGCTGCAAGCTTTGCGGCGCTTGTATGGTGGGCTGCACGCATAATGCGAAAAACACCCTCGACAAGAACTACCTCTACTTCGCTGAAAAAAGCGGCGCCGAGATTCTCGCCGAATGCAGTGTGTATGACATCAAGCCCATCGGTGGCGGCACTGGCGAGCTGGGCTACGAGATTTATGTGGAACGGTCCACGGCCTGGTTTGCCAAAGAGCGTCGCATGCTGACTGCCCGTGGAATCGTGCTTTCGGCCGGCGTGCTGGGCACCGTGAATCTGCTGCTGCGCTGTCGTGACGTGACAAAGTCGCTGCCCAGGCTGTCTGGCAGGCTGGGCCACGATGTGCGCACCAACAGCGAGGCTATTCTGGGCGTGACCACGCGGGAGCGCGATAAGGATCTTTCGCGTGGCATTGCGATTACCTCGGGGTTTTATGCTGACGCCGTAACGCATATCGAACCGGTGCGCTATCCCAAGGGCTCTTCGTTCATGAAGCTGCTGGCGGCGCCCATGGCCGATGACGGCAATCTTTTTACGCGGCCGCTCAAAATGTTGCTCGCAACGGTGCTGCATCCGATCGATGCGCTGCGCTTGCTTTTTAACGGGCACTGGGCCGAAAAATCGATAATTTTGCTCGTCATGCAGACGTTGGACAATAAGATGAGCTTTCGAATGGGGCGCGGTTTTTTTACGCTCTTTCGCAGGCGCATGACTACTCACGTGGCCCCAGATCAGCGCGTACCATCTTACATCGCAATTGGTCACACCGTGGCTCGGGCGCTTGCGAAAAAGATCAATGGCATTCCGCAAAGCGCGGTGAACGAGGTAATGTTGCAGATTCCCACGACCGCGCACATTCTTGGCGGCTGCGGCATCGGACCTGATCGCGAGCGCGGCGTAATCGACAAGAACCACGTCGTCTTCGGTTATCAGAATATGTACGTTTGTGATGGCTCGGTCATTCCGGCCAACCTGGGCGTGAATCCGAGTTTGACCATCACGGCGATGACCGAGCGCTGCATGAGTAAGATCTCCGCCAAGTCGGCAAAATCCTAACCGACTTCCTTGAAGTCGGCGTCGATCGTCTCGTCCTTTTTCTTTTCCTCGGGCGGGGTCTTTCCGGAGACGTTTTCCGGTGGTGGCTTTTGCTCGGCAGACCGATAAAGTTCCTCGGCCATCTGATTTGACGTGGTGGAAAGCTGCTCGGTGGTTTGCTTGAGTTCGGCTGCGTCTTTGCTGTCCAGGTGCTTGCGTGCTTCGACTACGGCGTTCTGCACCCGCCCTTTGACGTCGTCGGTGAGCTTGGCGGAATTCTCGCGCAGCGTGCGCTCCACCGTATAGATCAGCCCATCGAGTAGGTTGTGCGCGGTAATCACTTCCTTGCGTTGTTCGTCTTCGGCATGGTGTGCCTCGGCTTCGCGCTGCATGCGTTTGATCTCGGCCTCGTTCAGGCCACTTGAGGCCGTGATGTGGATGGATTGCTCTTTGCCCGTGCCCAGGTCTTTGGCGCCTACATGCACCAGGCCGTTGGCATCGATGTCAAACGAGACTTCGATCTTGGGCACTCCGCGTGGGGCCGGCGGAATGCCAACCAGATCGAAACGGCCCAGCGACTTGTTGTACTCGGCCAGCTCACGTTCACCCTGCAACACATGCACGGTAACTGCTCCCTGATTGTCGTCGGCGGTTGAAAAAGTTTGGGATTTTTTGACGGGAATCGTCGTGTTCTTTTCAATAAGTTTGGTGAAGACGCCGCCCAGGGTTTCAATGCCCAGTGAAAGGGGGGTGACGTCGAGCAGAAGCACGTTTTTCACCTCACCACTCATAACGCCGCCTTGAATCGCCGCGCCAACGGCGACCACTTCGTCGGGGTTCACGCCTTTGTGCGGCTCCTTGCCAAAGAGCTTGCGCACGCGTTCCTGAATTATCGGCATTCGGGTCATACCGCCCACCAGGATGACGTCGTCGATTTGTGAGGCCTGCACCTTGGAATCCTTCAGGCAGGTTTCAGACGGTGGCACGACCTGCTCAACCAGCTGCGATACCAGCGAGTCCAGCTTGGCGCGCGTCAGCTTCAAATTCAGGTGCTTCGGGCCCGTCTGGTCGGCCGTAATGAAGGGCAGATTGATGTCGGTTTCGAGCGTGGTCGACAGCTCTATTTTTGCCTTTTCCGCGGCGTCTTTCAACCGCTGCAGCGCCATGCGGTCTTTGTGAATATCTATTCCGGTTTCTTTCTTAAACTCAGTGACCATCCAGTCGATGATGCGTTGGTCGAAGTTACCCCCGCCCAGAAACGTATCCCCATTGGTCGCTTTCACCTCGAAAACGCCCTGGCCCAGCTCGAGCACCGAGATATCGAAGGTGCCGCCGCCAAGGTCGAAGACCGCTACCGTCTCTTCTTTATGTTCCTTGTCCAGGCCATAGGCCAGCGCTGCGGCCGTCGGCTCATTAATGATTCGGGTTACGTTAAGGCCGGCAATGCGGCCCGCGTCTTTCGTGGCCTGGCGTTGGGCATCGTTAAAGTAGGCTGGCACGGTAATGACTGCTTCGGTAACCGACTCGCCCAGATAGTCATCGGCGGTTTTTTTCATCTTTTGCAGAATCAGCGCCGAAATTTCCGGCGGTGAGTAATCGCGGTCGCCAATGCGAATCCAGGCGTCACCATTGGGCGCCTCCACAATCTTGAAGGGTGCGACCTTCATGAACTCCTGAACTTCCTTGGAGTTGAATTTGCGGCCCATCAGGCGCTTGGTTTCGAAAATCGTGCGCTCGGGATTCGTGATGGCCTGGCGTTTGGCGGCCTGGCCCACCAGGCGTTCACCACGATCGGTGATCGCCACGACCGATGGCGTGGTGTTCGAGCCCTCGGCATTGGGAATTACCTTGGGCTCGCCGCCTTCCAGTGTCGCAACGCAGGAATTCGTGGTGCCAAGATCAATGCCAATAATCTTCGCCATGAGTGAACCCTCCTGACGAAAGAGATTTGCAAGGCATTGGCCAAATCAGCCGGCGTTCAGGCAGCCTTGTGCACAAAGACGTCTTTGTGCTCGATGCTGCAAAAGTAGAAGACATCGTCGCCGCGGAAGACGAGGTGTTTGGCGCTGATGCGCGACATTTCCACCCCGCATACCGGGTCGACGACGATTTCTTTTTGGCGATCGGACGTTTCCAGATCTGCCTGGACCTGCGTCACATTTGTTCGGTGGGCCATGGTTGCGTGCTCCTTTTGCCTGACCCATATGCAAAGCGGCTTCCAATCGTGCAGTCGTGCAGAATAGAAATGGCATCACGTTCGCATTCCCAAAAGTTCAATGTCGACGATTGAATCTTTCACACACCGAAAAATAGTCATCATGCATCTCGATACCCCTGCGTCGCAGGCGGCACGCGCGATGTGTGAAAACCGTATTGGCTGCGTCATCGTTGGCGATGAGGAAGGGCACCTGGCCGGTATTGTGACTGATCGCGATCTGGTATGCGGCCTGCTGGCTTATCGTTCTGACGTCGACACGCCGCTGCTCGAGCTGATGACGGAGGATCCGGCCGCCGTCGAAGAAACTGCCGGGCTGGAGGATGTGCTGGCGCTCATGGAACGTAATGGTGTCCGGCGAATCCCGGTGGTGCAAAATCTGGCGGGGGGCAAGCAACGGTGCGTGGGCATCGTGACCCTTGATGATCTCATCGCCTCGCAGGCGCTGGCACCGGATAGCATTTCGCGGGTCGTGCAGTCTCAAATTTTTAGAAGCCGTGGCTTTCCGTCACGCGGCTTGCGCAAATTGCGCTCGCGGGCGCGTGCCGACGCACGCATGGAGCAAACTCTAATGAAATTCTATAAGGTAATCGCGAGCAATACTGGTTTGTCCGAAGACAGCGTGCCGGGAATAACCAAATATATTTTGAGCGCCCTGGTGCGGCGTCTGCATTATACTGGAGCGGCTCACCTGATCGCGCAGCTGCCACATCTGCTGCAGGATGACCTGCTTGATCTGCCTGCAGGACCCGATCGTTCGGTGACGCAGATCACGATTTTGGCGGGCCTGCGCCGCGAGTTTGGCTTTACCGAAGATAAGGCGAACCAGGTTTTTCACCGGGCCTGCCAGGCCCTTTGGGAAGTGGTCGACGCCAAACAGCTGGCGCATGTGCGTGCGCAACTGCCATTGGAACTTCAGCATGTTTTTCGCCCGCAAAGCGAAGCGGCATAGGGAGTGAAGAAATCATGAAAGGCAAAACACCACTCGGCATCTTGGGTGCGCTGGGTCTCGGAATGGGCGCAATGTTTCTATTCGATCCCAATGGCGGGGGGCGCCGCCGTTCGATTTTGCGCGACAAGTTTCTGCGTTATGTACGCAGCGGCACGAAGGCTGCCGACATCATCGCCTGCGATCTTGCACATCGCGCGCAGGGCCTGCTTGCCGAGTCCGCGCATTTACTGCGGCCGGATAGTCCCGACGACGACGTGCTTGTTGCGCGGGTGCGCACCCGGCTTGGACGTCTGGTGTCGCGCCCTCATTCCGTCGCGGTGCATGTGGAACGGGGACGAGTCGTTCTATCAGGAATTATTTATGGCGACGAGCTGCATCGTTTAGTGCGAGCGGTGTCGCGCATGAGCGGCGTTCATGGAATCATCAATGAGCTCAAAGGTCAGCGCCGCGACAAGTTTGTGGAAAGGGCGGGTCAGCCGCTTGATATCTTTCAAAAAACCTGGTCACCCGCAACCCGCTTTCTAATGAGCCTCGGTGCCGGAGCCGTCACTTTGTACGGTATGCGACGTCAAGATCTGCGCGGAGTCGGAATTGGTGGTCTGGGTCTACTGGCCGGTCTTCGGGCCATCACTAACCGGGAAGCCCGGGAGCTGCTCTCAGCGTCCCCGTTGCGCGGCGGCTATAAGTCCCCGCAGCCAGAGGTGAAACCGAAAGTGGAACAAG
>JBBRLF010000135.1:0-11993 GCA_038231515.1 candidate division WWE3 bacterium | reverse complement strand
GGAATCGGTCCGGGCAGCATGTGCACCACGCGCATCGTGACTGGCGCGGGCTATGGCCAGCTTACGGCAATTGCCGACTGCGCTAATGCGACCAAAGCACCAGTCATTGCTGACGGCGGCGTTCGCAACAGCGGTGACGCGACCAAGGCGCTGGCAGCCGGCGCGGCCGGTGTGATGCTGGGTAAACTTTTGGCCGGCACCGACGAGGTGCCTGATTGGGCGCGCGAGTCGGGCACGTACCGTGGCATGGCTTCGGCCGAGGCGCAGGGCGGGCATTACGGCTACACGTTCAAAGATCGCCATCCCGAAGGCGTGGCCACCAAGGTTCAGACCAAGGGCCCGGTCAGCGATGTGCTGGGGCCGTTTTTGGGCGGTATTCGCTCGGGCTTCTCGTATGTGGGCGCGACAAATCTGGCGCATATGCGCGAGTATGCCGAGTTCGTCGAGTGCGCGCCCGGCGTGGTCGTCGAAAGCCTGCCGCACGGCTTGTCGCCCGAGTATGGCCGCGAGCTCAAACGCAGCACCTGAGCGTTACTTGCCTTCGCCGACAATTTGTACGGGAACCGCCGCGGTGAAATTTTCAATTCCGCCGCTTTTCTCAATGCGTTCGCTCATCGTACGAACCTCGGGCGAAACGTCATCGCCATTTTTCCATTTGCCGTAAGCAACGCGAACCCAGTCGCGAAAGTTAGGCCGCATGGGAATGATGTAAATCAGGCCGGCTTCCAGCTCAAGCACGGGCACATCTTCAGCCAACGTCACGTCAACGTAAGTAGCGGTACGGGCATCGAGCACGCCCACGGTATTTGCGCTGGAATCGGGAAGCGTCAGAAAGGCGCCGGTCACGTCATTCCAATTTTTTTTGTACGAGCCGGGGGCGGCCTCGACGTAGGGCACGAAGCCGCTCATCAGAACTTTGGACTGCTTGATGGCGTCGATCGCTTCTTTGGGGCCGTAGTGGCGAAAAACTTTGCCCTTCGTGCTGATCTGCTTGAGGCGGGCGGGAATGCCCGTCATGTCCCAGATTTCGGCGTGGCGGCGTTCGGCGTTCTTATTGAACCAGGGATTGGTCAGGTGCGAGGTCACGTCTTTGCCACTGCGGTTAAGCCATTCGGCAGCCAGGCCCTGGGCCTGTTTGAGGCTGACGTCGGTGCCCAGCAAGCCCTGCACGCATTCTGGAGCGGGAGCGGCCAGCGCAAGCTTCGCCAAGCTCAGGAGTAAGATGATCGCTAAAAATGGGCGCTCCGTAAGCAACATGACAATACCTGTATCATTTTGTCAGGTATTCGGCAATGTTTCATAAATTGTTAATTAGTTTCGTGATGTTACGGCTTTTCTGCCGCCGGTGATGAATCTGGAGTAGAATGGAACGATGAAGAGATTCAAAATTCAGGGTCACTACTGCATCTTGTGCGCGATCTCGGCTGGGCTTCTGGTTCTTCTCGTCCTCACGCACGCGGCGCCGTCGATTTCGGCCTGAGACTAAACGTTAAAATATTCGGGAGTTCCCATGCGATCTTCGATTCTCGCAGGTCTGGTGCTGAGTCTTGTCCTGGCGGGTCCTGTCCAGGCCGGGTCTGAATGCACAGCGAAGAGTGCTAAAGACGACCTCTGTACTGCTTACATTTCTGATCTGCATCCCACCCAGATGGCCGTGGGATTGATTGAAGTTCGGTTGAAGGAAAAAGAGCTGCGCGCGCTGCTGGACGATTCCGAAGCGCTGAAAAAATTTCAGAAGAAACATCCCGAGCCCGCCATCGTTGGGCCGGGTGGCAAGCTCTTCATTATTGATCACCATCATCTGGCGCGTGCGATGTCAGACGTGGGTATCAAGAAGACCTATGTGACGATCATCGGCAATCATTCCGATATGGCTCGCGACGCGTTCTGGTACAAGATGGCGAAGAAGTCCTGGGTTTATCCCTACGACGAAAATGGGCGCGGTCCGCGGCCGGTGGCTGACTTACCTCGTACCGTGGATCAGATGACGGATGATCCTTATCGCAGCCTGGCGGGCGAAGTTCGCACGGCTGGCGGGTATGAGAAGAGCGAAGTGCCGTTTACCGAATTTATCTGGGCTAACTTTTTTCGTTCGCGGATTTCCGCGAAGGAGCTGAGCTCGGATTTTGGGCATGCGGTTAAGAGTGGCGTGCGCCTGGCGCATTCGCGCGAAGCCAAAGGACTGCCAGGCTATATTGAAGAGTAAGTCTTAGAGGACGAGCGATAATGTGAACGCGACGACCAGTAGATAACAGGCAACTCTGGCGCGGCGCTGATAGTTTTCGAAGTGGGGAACATCGTTCTGCTTGATATACGCCAGCCAGGCGTGGCCGAAGGGCCAGCACAATAGCGCGCGGGTTTTGAGCGGATACTTGTGGGTTATCTCGTTTTTTGGCCAGCCCAGAATGGCGTAGATTTGGGCAGCGCAGAATAGGATCAGGAGCAGGTTTCGCAGCTCTTCTATTGAGTTCATGGGATTCACAGCTGGCTCATTTGTCGATCGGGTTCGCAAGATTGTAGAGCGCCGCCCCTTTGCTGTAATCTTTGCCGGGAATGCGCTCGGCTTCGGGCGGAAAGTTTTCGCGTTTGTCGACGTAGTAGGCGTCGCGGCGGTCGCCCTCGGACGCACGGTTGTAGGTGACGTAGAAAGCGCGTCGTGGGCGCTGGGTGCGATTGGGGCCCGAGCGATGCGGAATGTAGGAGTCAAATAGTAATACATCGCCGGGTTCGGTGGGTACGGGTTCCCAGCTTAAAGTCTCGACCAGCGCATTGGCCAGCGAGCCGTCTTCTTCCTGCGCAAGTGTTCCGTCATGATGCTTGGCCCGGACTACCTCGAGACAGCCGTTTTCGACCGTCGTTGGATCAACCGAAATCATGACGGTAATGTGGTACTTCTGATTGAAGGTGGTGAAGGCCGGCGCATCCTGATGCGGAGCAAAGCCTTTTCCGCCCGGCAGCTTGTAGTTGATCTTCTCTTTGAAAAGGATCGCCCTTTCGCCCATCAGCTCGGAGACGAGATCTAGAACCTCTTCACCTTTTATCAATGAAGCCAGCTCGGGATGATAGGGAATGAAATTCTCAACGCGGCAAAGCAGGCGTTGGCCCAAGGAACCTTTCTCGAAGTACTTCATCCATTTTCCCGGAGCTTCGGGCCAGCTCTCAAGCTCTTCCACCCAGCGGTGCAGCTCGGCTTTGCGAGCCGTATTGTAGTGCGCTTTGAGAAGAATGAATCCGCTTTCTTTCCAAAACTTCAGCTGCTCGGGTGAAAGGCTGGGTTTGGTCATGCAGGGCTCCCGAGTGGCACTGAAAGCAGGCAACCGAACTCTTTGGTGAAGTCGACGCTGACACAGGCGTGTACCGCGCCCTGCTTGTCGTCGAACTCGGCTTCGTCACGCAGTGGGTACACAGGTTGATGCCAGACGCCGGCATTGATGTGGATGCCAAAATCGCCAGGGCAAAAGAAAGCCACGAAGTCTTCAGGCTTCACGTCGTCGCCGGGCAGCGCCAGCAACGCGACGAAGGACGCGCCCTGCCGTGGAAAAAAAATCTGTCCGCCATCGGGATGGTAATTCGCCTCGTGCGTCAGCACGCGGGTGCGTGGCACGGTTTGCTTCTCTTCAGACGCCTGCTCGGGCCGGCAGGTCCAACCCGTGACGTAGAAGCCGCCTACCGCATGGTTGTCGGCGTAAAGCACGTCGCCTTGCCAGCGCATCTTGAATGGGCCCGAGGTCAGGCCGCCACCGGTACCCGTACCTGGGTCGAGGCGCCGCCGCCCTTGCAGTGGCCACGGAACGATGTCCACCGAAGCGTCGTCAAATGATTTGACGATCCGGCCATAGCCTTCGAAGGTCTGGGGCGTGACGAGCCGCAATGGCACCTCTACGATTCGCAGTGCTTCGCTGTTGAAGCGCACGTTACTGGTCAAGGTCATGCCAGGCTCTTCTGCTGCTGTTCGAGATGACGTTTCGCCATTTCAGCGTACAGCTCCAGTGGCTCGACGTCGAAGTTCGTGCGCTTTGCTGCTTCGTCGAATTTTCGGAGCTGAATCTTTTCCCGGAAAAGCGGATCGCGCTCGAAATCACGGGCTTCGCTTTCGGTCATCGGGCCACCCTGAAAATCCAGGGTCCTCGTGCTCGCGGGTGACAAGCGGCCGCGGTAGGTTTCGTTCGTGCTGGTGAGATAACGTTTGCCCTGCACGTGTCCGCGTACGAGTTCGGCCACCGTGCGCGAAAAGCCCCGCTCAAGAAGGAACTCCGCGCCCAGCTCTTCGTGCGCCAATACGCCCAGGCCGTCCATTTGCTTGGCATCTGGCGGCGCAACGAGGTGCCCGATGTCGTGGAGCAGGGAACCCAGGACGATCTCTTCGGTACAGCCGGCCTCGCGGGCGAAATGGGCGGCTTGAAGTGCGTGTTCGAGCTGCGAGACGGGCTCGCCGATGTAGCCTGCGTCTGCTGATTTTTTCATGGGGCCGAAAACCTCGGTCAATGCCTGCTTCACCGTCGTAGGGGCCATATGGCGGCGACGATACTGGGGGAGTTTCAGTACGTCAATTGGCCGCTTTCGGCGGGCAATTTTGACTTTGATGGGCTGCTAAACTGAATGTTCGCTCGCTTGCTCCTGCGCTCGCAGCTGCGAGTAGAGGGCGCGCATCGTGCGCGCCTCATCGTATTGTTCGCGCAGGATGCGCGAACTGCTTGTCACAAATGAAAAAGGCCCGAGCCCCTTAGGGGCTCAGGCCTTTTTAAATGGTGGATCGCAACAGACTCGAACTGTTGACCCGGTGATTAAGAGTCACCTGCTCTACCAACTGAGCTAGCGATCCACCTAACGTGCTCTCTTTTTCGTTCAATCTACGGACTGCGGATGCAATCTGAATGAAAATTTGCTGCGTCAGGCTTTTTACTGATTAAAGTCGCGCGGGGCAAGTATTTTCGTTCGAAAAAGCACTTTACAACGAGTGGTCGATTGTGGCGAAATCCCTGGTGATATCCAATTGTTACATTATTACGACCCGGAGGCACCCTGATGCGCGCTTTACTTGGTTTCGCACTTTTAACGACTCTAGCCGTCATTTCCAGCTGCGCCCATGGCCCCAAGACCATGCCGCTGGCGCCCGGAGCCGCCGAAAAGCACTTCAAATCGCTCAAACAGCTGACCTTTGAAGGCACCAATGCCGAAGCCTATTTTTCGCCCGACGGCAAAAAGCTCATCTTTCAGGGACATTCCTCCAAACAGAGCTGCGACCAGATTTATTCGATGAATGTCGATGGCGGCGACCGCAAGCTGATCAGTCTCAAGGGTGGCCGCAATACGTGCAGCTACTTTCTCAACGACAAGCGGGTGCTGTTCAGTTCCACGCATGCCGAAAGTGCGGAGTGCCCCAAGGAGCGCGATCGTTCGAAGGGTTATGTCTGGGAAATTTTCAAGTCGTACGACATCTATACGGCCAACCCCGATGGCAGCGACGTGAAGCCCCTCACGCATTCTGACGGCTACGATGCCGAGTCGACCGTCTGCGGTGGCAAGATCACATTTACGTCGGCGCGCGAAGGCCACAGCCTGGCCATCTACTCGATGAACGTGGATGGCACCGGTGTCGAAAAGCTCACCCATGAAGTGGGCTACAACGGCGGCCCGTTCTTTTCGCCCGACTGCACGCAGATCGTGTATCGCGCTTATCATCCGAGGAAAAAATCCGAGGTCAGGAAATTCAAGAAGGCGATCGCAGAGGGCTACGTGCCACCCAGCCCGCTTGAAATTTTTGTGATGAACGCCGATGGCAGCGGAAAAAAACAGCTCACCCACATCAACGCTGCGTCGTTTGCGCCGTCTTTTTTTCCCAACGGCAAGCGCATCATCTATTCGTCAAACCGACCCACGTCAGACAAGCCAGCCGTCGAAAATGCCCCGCCTGGGCGCATTTTTCAGCTCTGGGGTTTGTCGTCAGACAAAGGTGACGCCGAAGAGGCAATTACTGCCGACGGCACGTTCAACGGTTTTCCGATGTTCAGCCCCGATGGCAAGTATCTGGTATTTGCCAGCAACCGGGCCTCGAGCAATCCGCATGAGCTGCAGATATTTTTAGCCGAATGGCAGGATTGAGCGACGCAAGGTAAACTCCAGTCTGGAGCAAGCCAAAGCGTGAACTATACTCTTATCCTGATTTCGTTGGTCAGCGCCTTTTCTGCCAATGCGACCACCTTTGTGAATCGCCCCATGGCCGAGGCGGTTAAAGACGTTCCCAATATCGTGCGCGGCAGAACCGGCGAGAGCTATGGCGACTTTGCGGCCGACAAGCGCCGCATCTTTACCTACACCCATCTGGTCGTGACCGACGTGTTGAAGGGCTCGATCAAAGATCCTCAGATTCTGCTGCGCTCGCCGGGCGGGGGCAAAGACGGCCAGGAGATGCACGTGCCGGGTGCCGCGCAATTTAATGTGGGCGAAGACGTGGTGCTGCTGCTGGGCCCATTTAATGACGAAGACAAGAGCTACGATATTCCCGGTCTGACGACGGGAAAATACAATGTGGTGCGTGGCGCGAATGGTGAGCCGATTCTGGAGAACAGCCTGGGCAGCGCAGCGATGTACGATCCTAAAAAGGACCCGAACACGCAGGCCTATAATGCCAAGGTTCCGCTCGAAACTTTTCGTCGCATTGCCAAAGGCGAGGATATTCCAGAGGCCTCGCACACTCAGTTTGAGCAGTCCAAAGCCGAGCCGCCGCCAGGCGCTTACGAGGCGGGGCATCATCATCCCGAGGTTGTTGCGATAGGTGAGGCGCCAAAGGCGCCCGTAGCTACCAGCACCGTGGCCCCACCAGTGCCCCAGGTTACGGCGCCCACCTCGGAAAAAAGTACCCTTTGGATACCGCTTAGCCTTGCGCTGCTTGCCGCTTTTGGCGGGGTGGTGCTATGGCTGGTCGTGCGCGACGATACTGACGACAAGCCCGGGCCGCCATGACCCTTGCCAGCTGTCCCAATGCCCGTTAAACTTTTAATATGACGCGTAAACTTGTTGCCGCTTTGTTCGCCGTTGGTCTATTTGCCGCATCAACCGCGGCCTTTGCGTTGATTCGTCCCAGCCAAAGACATGAGGCGGGCGGTAATAAAACCGGCCGCTATATTTCAGAGGGGTTTTTTGCGGGCGGTGAGCACACAGTAACGTCGGCCAAGCTGAAGGATATTCGCCGCGCAAAATCAAACGAAGGTTTTGAACGCATTGTGTTCGACCTCGAGGCGCAGGCCGACGACAAAGACGCCGTGCCCTACTTTCAGGTGCAGGCCGCGCCCGAAGAGGGCCGTTATGTGATGAGCATCTGGGCTAACGTGCAATACGACTTCGACTCAGCTCGTGTCAGCAAGGCCTTTGCCAAAAGCGCGCATTTCAAGCGCCTCAACATGATTCCACGCCTCGAAGAAGGCCTGACGATCATCGAGTTCACGCTGCTGCCTGAAACGGGCAAGAAGACTCCCAAGTTTGAGGTATTTCGCCTCGCGCATCCTGCAAGAATCATCATGGACGTGATATAAATCCACCGCCCTTGACCTTTCAGGTTTCGTTGCCATGTTGTACGTATGGACGCTGCCACTGAGATCGTTCCCGCCGACGCATTGTTGCCACAAACCCTGTTTGTAATACCGATTCAGACTTCTCCGGTATTTCCTGGCATGGTTGCGCCTCTGGTTCTCTCGAAAAAGAAGATGATCGAGACGGCCGAGCACGCCATTGCCAATCGTGGCATCGTGGGCCTGATTCTTACGCAGGAAGGGTCAGATGGATTGTACTCGACCGGCACGGCCGTGCGAATCATCAAACGCCTGAACACCAGCGAGACGGCTATGACCGTACTCGTGCATTCGCTGAAACGCTTCAAGGTGACCAAGACCGTGCGCGACGAGCCCTACAGCGTGGTGCAGGTGGAATACAAAGACGACATTCTGGAAAAATCCATCGAGCTCGACGCCCTGACGCGTTCGGTGGTGGCCCAGGTAAAGAAGCTGAGCGAGACCAATCCGTTTTTTACCGAAGAGATCAAGCTCGCGCTGATCAACGCTCCGGCGCCCGGTGCGCTGGCCGATCTGGTCGCCTTTTCGCTGGCGCTGAAAAAAGAAGACGCGCAGGACTTTCTCGAAACCCAGGTGGTGCGTCAGCGTTTTGAGAAGCTGCTCTTTCATCTGAAGCGCGAGCAGGAAGTCGCGGATCTTCAAAGAAAGATCAATGAAGACGTGAATCAGAAAATTCATCGCATGCAGCGCGAATTTTTTCTCAAAGAGCAGCTGCGCTCGATTCGCCGCGAGCTGGGCGGCGACGAAGAGGGTTCACGCTCGATTGATAAATACCGCGAGCGGCTGCAGGCCTTGAAGCTGACCGAAGAAGCGCGCAAGATCGCGCTCGAAGAGGTGGGACGGCTTGAGTCGACCTCGGAGACGTCGCCCGAGCACCACGTGATTCGCAACTACCTCGACTGGATGCTGTCGCTGCCCTGGGGCGTGTACAGCGAAGATCATCTCGATCTTAAAAATGCACGCCGCATTCTTGATGAAGACCATTACGGCGTAGACAAGGTAAAGGCGCGGATTCTAGAATTCCTGGCCGTGCGCAAGCTCAATCCGAACGCCAAGGGCTCGGTGCTTTGCCTGGTGGGGCCGCCGGGTGTGGGCAAGACGTCGCTGGGCAAGTCGATTGCGCGCGCGATGGGCCGAAATTTTTTCAGGTTCTCTCTGGGTGGCATGCGCGACGAAGCCGAAATCAAAGGCCATCGGCGCACCTATATCGGCGCCATGCCCGGAAAACTTCTGGGCGCCCTCAAGCGGGCCGGCTCTCAGAACCCGGTGCTGCTGCTCGACGAGATCGACAAGCTGGGGGTGAGTTTTCAGGGTGACCCGGCGTCGGCGTTACTGGAAGTGCTCGACCCCGAACAGAACTCGGGCTTTCTGGATCACTACCTGGATGTACCCTTTGATCTGAGCAAGGTGATGTTCATCGTCACGGCAAACAGCACCTCGACGATACCGGCACCCTTGCTGGATCGCATGGAAATCGTCGAACTTTCGGGTTACACGCTCGAGGAAAAACAGGAAATCGCGCGCGTGCATGTGCTGGCAAAAGAAGCTGAGCGGCACGGGCTGCCACCGGGCCTGCTTTCGATTCCCGAGGCTACTTTGCAAAAGCTGATGCTGGGCTATAGCCGCGAGCCCGGCATGAGGTCGCTGCAGCAAAACATTGCCACGATCTGCCGCAAGATCGCCGCCCGGGTGGTGGAGAATCCGCGTCTGCGTAAAGTAGTGGTGCGTCCCAACGACCTTTACGAGTATCTGGGCCCGGTTAAGTTTGAAAACGAGGCGGCTCGTCGCACGCAAAGTCCAGGAGTGGTGGTGGGACTGGCCTGGACGCCGCTGGGGGGCGAAATTCTTTTTATTGAGGCTACCGACGTACCGCGCCGGCTGACGGCGCAAGCCGGCGTTCCAGCGCTGGCCGCCGCCGCCGATAGCGCAAATTCTTTTGGTCAGTTCAAGCTTACGGGCCAGCTGGGCGAGGTCATGACCGAAAGCGCGGCTATCGCTTACAGCTATGTGAAGAAGAAAACAAAACGGAATAAAACCGCACGGGCCTTTTTTGACGAGAACGACATCCATGTGCACATTCCCGCTGGCGCCATTCCCAAAGACGGCCCTTCGGCTGGCGTTACGATGGCAACCTCGCTGCTGTCGCTGGTTACCGGACGTAAAATTCGCCCGGGAGTTGCCATGACGGGTGAACTCTCGCTGGTGGGCAAGGTTTTGCCCGTGGGCGGAATTCGCGAAAAAGTTCTGGCTGCCCGGCGCGCGGGCTTAAAGACGATCGTGCTGCCGCGCCAGAACAAGAAAGATCTAAAAGAAATTCCAGCGGCAAACCTCAAAGGCTTGAAGTTCATCTTCGCAGACTCGGTCGAAGATGTTTTCAAGGCCGCGTTGAGCTGAGCAGTTTTTCGCAGAGGCCGGAATCTTTCATGTGCCGGGAGACATGCTCGATGTCGGCGGCGTTTGGAACGAGCAGCGCCCACTTCATGTCCCGCATGACACTGGGATAGTCCGGTGTGTCGTATTCATTGCCGGGATAAGCGTAGAGATCGGCCAGACCAAAGGCATGTCCAAGCTCGTGCAGAAAAGTCCAGAACAGGACGCGCTTATAGCCGTTGCCGGCGTAAACGAATTCGCCCAGATCGATATTGGGTTTCTGCGCAACCAGATGGCGGGCAACCTGATCCGGGGTGCTCCCTTCACCGAAAACTTCGGCAAGTGTGACCTTGGTTTTTTTGCCGTCAATCATGCTTAGCGTGAGGCCATGCTGGGCGCGTGCTTCGCGAATGGCGGTCCAGGGAGTATCGTTTCCAGCCGGGGGCACTGAGCTGACTTCAATGACCGAGATGATCTTGTCTTTGCGCATGCCGTACGGATCGCGGTAGTGGTGCGCGCTGTGGCCCCGCATGCCTTCGGGTAGCTCAAGATAGGGTTTGGGCCCGAAATGAATGACGATGTCGGCGTCGGCGCTGCTTTGAGCAGGAACGACTCGTACGCCTTGGAAGTCCAACGATTGCAGCCAGGAATAGAGCGCCGTTTCGAAGTCGAACGCCAGCTCGGCAACCGGCACCTCGACGTCCGAGATAAAATAATAACGGACCACTCCACGATTCAACGCCGCAGGCAGCGCCGCATCCCTGCTTCCGTCATACCAGATCGTGCTGTTGAACACGCTGGGACGAGGAGCCGCGACAGCGGCAATGGGCAGAAGAAAAATTAGAGTGAAAAGGACACGCATGGTGGCGCAGTACCTACTACGCCCCGCGGTTAAAATCAAAAATGCCGGAAAAAAAGCCTAGTGAGCGGCCTGAGCGCGGCTTTGAACTCTGCTGAGTCGACGCTCAAGTTTTTTTACGCGGTCAGCGTAAATCTCAACCCATTTCTTATTGATCGCGTGGGGTTGCTGGTCGCTACGGACTTTGAAAAACTCGAGTCTGAGCTTGTTCTTTTCCAGTTCAATTCTGATTTGATTCACCATCTGGATCCTCGCCTTTGGCTATGTGCCCGGCTGCGATTTCACGGAGAGCTGTTACGATGTCTTTGTTTTTGCAACGAACGGTCCGATGTGAACCGTGCAGGAGTTGGCGCGTACGAAGTGTTGCCACGTGAACGAGTTCATACATATTGTCGACGTGGCCAAGACAGTCTTCGATCGTAACACGAGCCATGGTTGATCTCCTTCGGGCGGATTTATGATTGCTGGGGATTAGAAGTACTAAAAAATGGCTATAAATGTCAACTGTGAGCCGAAGCGCCGTACAGGGAGTCCAGCTCGGGCTTGTACTTCTCGTTGCAATAACGGCGGCGTATCTTGAGTGAAGGAGTCAACTCGCCCGACTCAATTGAGAACTCATTGGGCAGAATTTTGAAGCGCTTGATGCTTTCGAAGCTGGCGAGCTTGGAGTTGACGTTGTCCAGGATTTTCTGCACAAGTCCTTGAATCTTAGGGTGTTTTACTAATTCGCCATATTCGCTGAACAGGATGTCGTTGTCCTTGGCAAATTTCACGATTTCGTCCTTCTCAAGAACAACTAATGCAGTCAGGTAATTGCGTTGATCCCCGTGCACCATGAAATGGCTGACGTACTTTTGCAGCTTGGCGATATTTTCGATTTTTTGAGGAGCCACGTTCTTGCCGCCGCTCGTTACGATCAGATCCTTTTTGCGGTCGGTGATCTTAACGAATCCTTCTTCGTCGATGATGCCGATGTCGCCCGTGTGAAACCAGCCGTCCGGATCAAGTACTTCGCGGGTGGCCTCGGGGCTTTTGTAGTATTCGCGAAAAACCTTGCGGCTCTTGACGAGAATTTCGCCGTCTTCGGCAATCTTGAGTGCGACCTCTGGCAGTGGCTTGCCAATCGAACCATATTTCATCTCGGCCAGGGTGTTGACTGTCACGGCCGCACAGGTTTCGGTCAAGCCGTAACCCTC
>JBBRLF010000134.1:0-12208 GCA_038231515.1 candidate division WWE3 bacterium | reverse complement strand
GCTGGTGGCGAGTCTTTCAGAGACTGGCCTTTTTCTCGGGGCCACGGGTTTAACCGCCTTAACGGATAATGCGGCGCTCACTTATCTTGGATCTTTAATTCCAAACGTGAGTCCTGCGTTCCAATACGCATTGGTTGCCGGTGCAGTTGCCGGCGGCGGCCTCACCGTCATAGCTAACGCACCAAACCCCGCTGGATTTGCCATACTCCGGGACCGTTTCGGAACGGAAGGGATTAGTCCGTCCCGGCTGACTCTAGCTGCGCTTCTGCCAACTTTGATTGCAATGGCCTTTCTCTGGGCCCTGCCATAAGGTCTGAGTTACACGACCCAAGAAATCTCCGCTAGACTCAGAACGCGATACGACAATTCCTTTACCAAACGCAAACTTCCTGGAAAACTACTACACATGCAAATCGTCACTCCCGAAACTCAGTGTATCGCCATCGCTGTCCTGGTCATAGCCGCCCTGGTCCTTGGATTCCTCGGAGCGCCCCTGCTGCTCTGGACGGTTTTGATGGCCGCGGCGCTTTGGTTTTTTCAAGCTCCCCTCTGGCTCTGTATCACGGTGGCCGTGCTGGCCGCGACCTTCAACATTCCCTTGCTGCGCCGTATCATGATCACCTCGTGGCTGATGAAGCTGGTTGCCGGCATGATGCCCAAGATTTCTGATACCGAGCGCGCCGCACTTCAGGCTGGCGATGTTTGGATTGAACGCGAGCTGTTCTCGGGCAAGCCCAACTTCGGCAAGCTGATGGAGCAACGCTACGCCAAGCTCACGGCCGAAGAACAGGCTTTCATTGATGGACCCGTTACCGAGCTCTGTCGCATGTCCAATGACTGGGACATCACTCAGCGCCGCGACCTTTCGCCGGAGTCGTGGGCCTTCATTAAAAAGCATCGCTTCTGGAGCATGATCATTCCCAAGGAATATGGCGGCCTGGAGTTTTCGGCTCTGGCCCAGAGCGAAGTGCTGATGCGACTGGGTTCGCGCTCGTGCCCCTTGTGCATCACCGTCATGGTCCCGAACTCACTCGGGCCAGCCGAGCTACTGCTACACTACGGCACCGACGAGCAAAAGAAATACATGCTGCCCCGCCTGGCCCGCGGCGAAGAAATTCCGTGCTTCGCGCTAACCGAACCCAATGCCGGCTCCGATGCTGCTTCCATCACTGCAAGTGGCGTCGTGTTCAAAGGCCCGGACGGCAAGCTCATGCTCAAGCTCAACTGGGACAAGCGCTACATCACGCTGGCGGCAGTCTCGACGATTCTTGGACTGGCCTTTCGTTTGAAAGATCCCGAAAACCTGCTCGGAAAAGGCACCGATCCGGGAATCACCTGCGCTCTTATTCCGACAAAAACACCTGGTGTCACCGCCAATCGCAGACATGATCCGCTGGCCACTCCGTTCTTTAACTGCCCCACTCAGGGCAAGGACGTCGTCGTGGGCATTGACGCCATTATTGGTGGCGCACCAATGGCGGGCAAAGGCTGGGAAATGCTCATGGCCTGCCTGGCCGCCGGCCGCGGCATCTCGCTGCCCGCGCAGTCGACGGCCGCCGCGCATTTCGCGGTGCGAGTTGCCGGCGCCTACGCCACGGTACGCAAACAGTTTGGCATGCCGGTCGGACGCTTCGAAGGTATTGTTGAACCCTTGGCCCGCATCGGCGGTTCGGCCTATCTTTTCGAGGCCGCCCGTAAGTACACGGTGGGCGCAATCGACGGCGGCTGCAAGCCCCCCGTGGTTACCGCGATGGCCAAGTATTACTTCACCGAGATGCAACGCAAAGTGGTCAACGACGTCATGGACATCCTGGGTGGCAAGGCCATCTCACGCGGTCCGCGCAATCTGACTGCTAACGCTTATTTTTCCCTGCCCGTTTCCATCACGGTTGAAGGCGCCAATATTCTCACGCGCACGCTGATCATCTTTGGTCAGGGCGCGCTGCGGGCGCATCCCTATGCCTTCAAGGAAGTCGACGCCGTTGACAACAAGAATTTGAAGGCCTTCGACAGCGCGTTTTTTGGCCATATCGGCCACATCATTCGCAACAGCTTTCGCGCGGTACTGTTGTCGCTCACGCGGGGCTGGCTCGTCATGCCCTATCGCGGTGGCATTACGGTCAAGTACTGGCGCCGACTGGGCTGGTCGTCGGCCTCGTTTGCGCTCATGTCTGATATTGCCATGGGCACGCTGGGCGCTTCGCTCAAAGCCAAGGGCAAAACCACCGGACGTTTCGCCGATATTCTGGCGCACATGTATCTGGCCACGGCGTGCCTGAGACGCTTCGAAGACGAAGGTCGCCGAAAAGAAGACGAGCCCTTCTTTGTGTGGTCGATGGAATATTGCTTTGCCAACATTCAAACCGCCTATAGCGCGCTCTTTTCGAACTTCGACGGTGCGGGTGTTGGCTGGTTCATTCGCGGGCCCATTGCCTGGTGGTCGGCCTTCAACTCGATAGGTAGCCCGCCCAGTGACGTAGTCGAGCACAAGATTGCAGCCCTGATTCAAAAGCCCGGCGAGCAGCGCGATCGCATCAGCGGTGGCATCTATATGCCTACCGAAGTGACCGAGCCCCTGCGCGAGTTAGAAGACGCGTTTGTACTCTCGCTGCAAACCGACGCCATCTTCGGCAAGCTCTCCAAAGCGGTCCGCGCCAAAAAGCTCAAAAAGGCCCCGCCTGCGCAGCTGGTTAAAGAGGCCGTGGCAGCCGGCGTAATCACGCAAGCCGAAGCCGAGCAGATCGTCAAGGCCGAGGTTGCGCGCGCGGCCGTGGTCAAGGTCGATGACTTTAGCCTGGAAGAGTACAACGCGAATCACTAAACGGGCTGGCTAACTTTTCGGGGCATATCTCCCCGCGCGAGCTGCGCGGCGCCCCTCTTTGCTTCGCATTTTGCGGAGCTTCGCTGGCCTGAATTGCGGAAGCGATTGGCCCGGTAGTTGCTATTAGCAAAGAAAACAATGGCCACGCGAATTCACGCCAGGCCTAAAGGAGAGACAAATGCTGGAATCAATCGCGATCATCATGGTGGTTATGTGGGCCCTGGGAATGGGCACGGGCTATGCGATGGGTGGGCTGATTCACATCCTGCTCGTAATCGCAGTCATCTCGATTCTTGTTCGAGTCATCAACGGTCGCAAGCCTCTGACTTGACGACTGGGTAAGGCTGGTGAGCGCGTGCGGATATAAGTCCGGCGCGCTCAAAACGCCCAGCTCTCTGAACGTACATCTGTCAGCAGATTTCCACGACCCGCTGATCCTTACCTCGCACGGTACTGACCTGGGCGGGCAGACTCTTCATGACGCTTTTCTCCAAAGCCCCGATCATTTCGAGCTTCCAATGGTCTCGCCGATACACAAAGCTGATCTCGCGCGTGGGCGCTGGCGAGTTAAAAGGCCTTACACTGGCCCGCACCTCGGCCGCGCTCATCAGCGAGGTCAGCAGCTCGGGAATCAGGGTGTAGCCACTGTTCTTCTGGATGACATGGCAAAGGGTGTTTAGGCTGCCGCTTTGAAAATGAATGTTCTTCAAAACCGTGTCCTGGGATGGGCTGATGGAGCAGTAGTTCGACACCTGCGTCTTGAAGCAGTTGCCGTCTTGGAGCATCCACATCTGGGAGCCATCCAGATCCTTGGGCGAGATTTTTGCCTTACTCAATAAAGGATGGCCTTTCGTGGCGTAAAGGGCAAACGGCTCGTAATAGAGCGGGTGCTCTTTGAAGCCTGGCTGCAAAAGCGGCGTAGCCAGGATGGCGCCATCGATGCGATCATTTTTTAGCTCATCGATTATGGTTTCAGTTTTAAGCTCGTCGATGAAGAGCTCGACACTCGGAAAACGTTCTGAAAAATCGCGCAAAAAAAGCGGAATCAGGTACACCGCCACCGTGGGAATTACCGCCAGCCGAAACTCCCCACTCACGCCCTGGCTGCCTTTTCGGGCCGTATGGAGCAGGCGCTGATGCTCGCGAATCACGACTTTGGCCTGGAGCAAAAACCGCTGGCCCTCCGCAGTGGGTACGATGGGTTTCTGGATGCGGTCAAACACAACGAGAGAAAGCTCGTCTTCGAGCTTCTGAATTTGCTGACTCAAGGTGGGCTGGGAAATATGGCAGGCCTTGGCGGCTTTGCCGAAGTGCCGGTGCTTGTCGACGGCCAGAACATATTCAAGCTGGGTCAAAGTGGGCATAACCCCTCACAATCTGTCGATAGCTTAAATCAATCGTTTAATAGAAACAATCGATTTTATCTTTACGGCAATACCGGCGAAACTGCTTTTAGAAGGCAAGACAGTCTCTTGTCATCGCAACCCTTAACAAGGAGCTCAAGCATGTTAGGTATCGGAAAAAAATTGCCCCAGTTCAAAGTCAAAGCCACCGTCTCAACCGACATCAAGACGGCCTTCGTCGACGTCACCAACGAATCGTTCAAAGGAAAGTGGCTGGTGCTTTTCTTCTACCCCAAAGACTTTACCTTTGTCTGTCCCACCGAAATCAAAGGTTTTGCCGACCTCAACGGTAAATTCAAAGACCGTGATGCGCAAATTCTGGCGGCCAGCACGGACACCGAGTTCGTGCATCTGGCCTGGCGGCAGCACCACAAAGACCTGAACCAGCTGCCCTTCCCCATGCTGGCCGACGTAAAAAGAGAGCTTTCGACGGCTCTGGGCATTCTGGACGAAAACGAAGGCGTAGCCCAACGCGCCACCTACATCATCGACCCCCAGGGCATCATTCGCTTCGTCTACGTGACCGACTTGAGCGTGGGACGCAACCCCAGCGAAGTACTGCGCGTGCTCGATGGGCTGCAGACCGACGAGCTGTGCCCGTGCAACTGGGAAAAAGGCAAAGAAACAATCAAAGTCTGAGCAACCACCGGAGGCCCTATGAACTTACAAGAAATGCGGGATCAGATCCCGGACTTCGCCAAAGACATCCGACTTAATCTCGAAACACTACTGAACCCCGAGGGACTGCCAGGCCTGACGCCGGCACAGACCGCGGCAATCGCCCTGGCCTGTGCCTACGCCGTTCGCGAACCAAGGCTGGCCACAGCCATCAAAGCCGATCTGTCAGTCACGCCGGAGTTCGACGAGGCGGCCAAGGCAGCGGCAGCGATTATGGCGATGAACAACGTCTATTACCGTTCGATGCACCTGATCGAGGATCAGGAAATTTCGAAACTTCCTGCGCGCCTGCGCATGAATATCATCGGAACGCCGGGTATACCGAAAGCCGACTTCGAGCTGATGAGCCTGGCGGTGTCGGCCATCTCAGGTTGCGGCAGGTGCCTCAATGCACATATTGACGAGGTAAGAAAACACGGCATCACCAATGAGGGCGTGCATTCCGCGGTAAGAATTGCTTCGGTGGTCAACGCCACCAGGCAGGCACTCAGCCTTGTTTGAGTGACAACCATGGCCTGCTCTGGCATAAGAAAGAATATGAAACTGACCAGCGCCCCTGAGCTGCATGCCTTTTTATCGACCTACTTTCCTGACGCCGATCTTGAGGCCGACGAGCAGAGCACGCGTGCTTTTCTCGCGGCCTCAACCCCCGAACGCCAGAACCAGGTCATCCATCAGGCAAAGCAAGTGCTGGCCGACGACGACTTTCCAGTGGAAGAGCTGGGCATGGAAGCCAACCGTTGGTTTGGTGAAGCGGACGAAGCTCGCGCCTGGCTGCGGGGTATCCTCACCACGCTCGAAGGTGCGCAAAGTGGGGCTGGCACGCACTCCGCTGTCGTCAAAGACAGCAACGGCACCGCACTGCTCGAGGGCGACTCGGTGCAGGTCATCAAAGACCTCAAGGTAAAAGGCGGCTCCAGTGACCTTAAGCGCGGCACCCAGATCAAAGGCATTCATCTGATCGGCGACCCCGACAATATCGAGTGCCGGGTGGATGGCAGCACGCTGGTTCTCAAAACCTGTTTTCTCAAAAAGTCCTGACCGCCACATTTTAAACAACCCAAAGGAAGCCCCACATCATGAAAGCCAAATTACCACTCCTTGCCCGCCTGCTGCTCGGACTGATCTTCTTCGTTTTCGGACTAAATGGCTTTTTCAACTTCATTCCGATGCCCACCGAGCTGCCCGAACGTCTTGTCTCGTTCACGAGCGGCCTGATGTCGAGCGGCTACTTCTTTCCGTTTTTAAAGGGCACCGAGGTCCTCTGCGGACTGCTGCTGCTCGTCGGCGCGTTCGTACCCCTGGCCCTCGTTATTCTTGCCCCCATCATCCTGAATATTTTTCTGGTCCACGCTTTTCTCGCGCCCAGCGGCCTGCCGCTTGCGATTTTCATCGGACTCCTTGAAATCTATCTCGCCTTCTTCGCCAAACCTTACAGCGAAGTCGTGAAGCAGATTTTTCGCTGCCCGATGAAAGAGGCGATGGACGCGAAAAAGGCTTAATCCGGTGGCCCGTGTGCGCCTCCAGGCGCTGCTCGCCACGGTATGTGACGACTGGGACGCTGCCGCCGAAGCCTCGGCAGCGTCCGCAGATCTTTCACCTGTTTCTGCGACCGTGAAATATCTTGCCTCGCCTGAAGCCGTCCAAAGCATTGAGGCCAACCTTTACTGGCCGAAATGGAATTCTCCCTGGTGGCATCTCGCCACACTCTTCGAGATGGGCTTGTCCCACCTCATACCCCCCGGCGTCGCCTCACGGCTGGCGGTGGCTTTGCGAGAGCAGAATCTTCCACTGTTCTTTCAGGCTGAGTTGCCTCACGATCGTGACCCCAAGACCGACACGCCTTGTCCTTGCAGCCTGGGCAACATCTATCAGATACTCACCGCGGCCGGCGTCGACCTCGACGTCATGGTGCCCTGGGCCCGGCCCTGGCTCTTGCGCTATCAGATGCCTGAGGGTGGTTTCAGCTGCGATGAAGACGCGTATCAGGCCGCGCCTCAAGCCAGCTCGATGGTTGGCACCATCGCGCCGCTGGAGGCAATTCTCAACTGCACACACCGGCCCTTTACGGCCGCCGAAGCCCGCTTTCTCGATCGCGGCGCGCAGTGCCTGATTCAACGCGAACTACGACTGGGCTGCGACGTGCCATTCAATGCGGAAGAACGCCTCGATGAGGCGGACTGGCTCAAACCCTGCTTTCCGCGTTTCTACCTCTACGATGTGCTGCGCGGCCTGCGCTTTCTGCTGCAATGGTCTGAGACGCGCAAGCTTAGGCTTCCGGCCCAGTCCGTAGTCGAGGTCGTCGCGGCCCTCTGCCAGCAATCCACGGACGGGCAAATTCGAATTGGACGCCGTGCCTACGAGGGCATCGGTACTCGGATGCTAAGTCCGGCGGGCGTTTGGCAACGACAGCCCGAAGCTTCGCACTTTCCGCTGCTCGATCAGATCAGCCAGCCCGGTACGAGCTCGCCCTACCTTACCCGGCAGTGGCGCCAGTGCCGGGCCCAGCTAGTCCGTCTAATAGACCTGAAACTCGTTATTTGAAACACCAAGGGTTCCAGGATAGAATTCTCATATGAAACCAAAATCTGGAACCATCAAAGTTCAGGTCACCCGTCGTTACGATGCCGCGATTGAACGCGTCTTCGATGCCTTTCTCGATCCCGCGCAGGCGGGTAAGTTCATGTTCGCTACACCCAACGGCCAGATGATTCGCGCCGAGATTTCGCCCCGCGTGGGTGGCTCATTTGTTTTCGTCGACCGCCGGCCCAATGGCGATGCCGAGCACTATGGCACCTATCTGGAAATCGATCGGCCGCGCAAGCTCGTGTTCAAATTCGCCGTCGCCAAAGATGCCGCCGAAAGCGACGTCGTCTCGATTGATTTTTTAAAGCGCGAGAAGCGCTGCGAAATTTCGCTGACTCACGAGATGAGCGCGAAATTCGAGAAGCATAAAGACAAAGTTGCCGAAGGCTGGACCAGCATTCTTACCGGCCTGGCCACGACACTTCAGCAGCTGGTCATGTAACGGGTTTTGCCAGCTGCTCAAAAACATAGCGCACTAATGCGCGACGATCGACCGGCTTGGCAAAGATGCCATTAGCGCCTTTGTGATAAGCCATGGGCGGCAGCAGGTCGCCGTAGCCGGTAATCAGGCAAACCACTCCCGGCGCGCGCTCGGGGTCGGTTCTCTTGAGCTCTTGCAGAAGAGTCAGCAGCTCAACGCCCCCTTGCGAGTTCGGATTGTTTACGTCTGGCATCAGATAGTCACAGACCACCACCTGGATTTGATGCAAGGTCAGCAGACCCAACGCTTCGTTGGTATTGGCGGCGAGCAGGGTTTTACAGCCCTTCATTTCAAACTCAGCGGCAATCAGATCGCGATAGTCCACGTCATCATCGACGATCAAAACGGTGGTGTCTGTATAGATGCTCATGACCCTATTTTAAAACCCACCGGTTAAGGCAATATGAAGGACTGCTTCGTTTCAAGCGGCCTTTTTCCCGTGCGCTTCAACGTAGTTCCAGGTCAGCCCCCCATCCACGAAATAGGTCGAGCCGGTGACATAGTCCGCTTCAGAGGACGCCAGAAATGCCACGATACCCGCGACTTCATCCGGCTTACCCATTCTGCGCAGCGGAATTTTAGCGAGCAGCGCGCTGGTTAGCTCGGGGTCCCGCAGCACGCTTTGGTTGATGTCGGTTTCGATTGCGCCTGGCGCAACCCCATTGACCGTAATGCCAAACGGCGCAAGCTCGATGGCCAGCGTGCGAGTCAGCATTCCCAAGGCCCCCTTGGCCAGGCAGTACGGGGCAAAACCCGGAAACGGCAAGACTTCATGCACTGAGCTGATGTTGATGATTTTACCCGCACTTTTGCTGGCAATGTGCTGACGCGCAAATTCTTGCGCAATGAAGAAGGCGCCTTTGAGATTAACTCCCAGCACCTTATCGTAATCCGCCTCGGTAATGTCCCAGAAAGGGGCGTACTTTTCGACGCCCGCGTTATTCACCACGACATCAACCTTGCCCAAGGCCCGAGCCGCTTCACGCACCAGCGTGCGGGCCGAGTCGGCATTGCTGACATCGGCTTGAATGCAGGCAGTCTGCACGCCTAGATCTTTAAGCTGGGCGATAACTTCTTCGGCCTCACGAATATGCGCTACGAAATCGATAGCGACCCGCGCGCCTTCGCGCGCCAGCCGCAGCGCAATCGCTCGACCAATGCCACGACTGCCGCCCGTTACCAGAGCCACCCGGCCACTCAGCCTTTTGAGTTCACTCATCGCCTGCCTCCTGCGCTAGGTATGCAATTGTTAATCCGGCCAGATAGGCCACCGTAACGCGTCACGACTTTTCATCTGATTTCCCTTCTAGTATCGCCAACAGATGAGATTTCCACGCGTTGCTCATTGGGTCTTCGGTGCCTTGCTGTTTCCAAATCTTGTGCTGGCCGCGTCCACCCCCAGCTACTCAAGCTACCGCGTGGGAAACACCAGCGACGCACTCCCTAAAGTCCAGCCCCGAGGAGGAATCGCGCTGCTGGGCGGCGGCGACAAAGCCGAAGACTACCTGCCCTGGCTATTCGAACATGCGGCGGGACATGGCGCGGGCGCCGACATTCTCGTCATCCGAGCCAGCGGTACGGATGAGTACAATGCCGATCTCATGAAGCTTGCCCGCGTGAACTCGGTTGAAACGATCGTATTTCACAGCCGCGAGGCATCGTATGACTCTTATGTTTTGAGCCGCTTTAGGCAGGCCGAGCTCCTGTTCATCGCAGGGGGCCAGCAGAATCTCTATATGAATTACTGGGCGGGTACGCCCGTGGAAACCGAGATTCAAAAAATGGCCGAGCACGGCATTCCCATCGGTGGCACCAGCGCGGGACTGGCGATACTGGGCGACTTCATCTACTCGTCGTACCATGGCTCGGCCCAGTCGCCCGAAAGCCTGCGCAACCCCTACTACAAGGACATCACGCTAGATCGCGGCTTTTTAAAACTTCCTTTTCTTGCGCAGACGCTGACTGAAACCCATTTCACCCAACGCGATCGCATGGGAAGATTTCTCACCTTTCTGGCGCGAGCAAAAAAGGACTGGGCCCTGGCATCACCGATCTATGGAATTGCGGTGGACGAAGATGGAGCGCTTTTGCTGGAGACCCAAAATGAAAATGCGGGCGTCGCAACGGTCGCCGGTGCCGAGCATGTTTACGTTGTAAGTACGCCGGTCGAGCAGCCCGAACGCTGCACCCCCGAAGCTGCGTTGACCTACGCGGGTTACCACGTCCAGAAGCTGTACGACGGTGCTCAATATGACCTGGCCCATAAGCAGCTCGTTGCCGGAAAAACCGAAGAGTATCAACTCAATATCAAAGACGGCCAGATCAGCTCTTCCTCGGGCAGCGTTTACTAGCTTCTTCTGCTAAACTAGGGTTGAGATGAGAAGACACCTTCTGGGTACCATTGTCCTTGGTTTAGTCTTGGGCTTGGGCCTGCCCCTGAATCTCTGGGCGCAGACCAACACCTGCGAGCCCGGAAGCCCTGCGCCTGACCGCACCGGACTTGCGCCCCTTGTCGAAAAATTAAAGAACCTTTGCCGGCCCGAGGGCGTCAGCTTTTCCTGCACTCCCGATCAACTGCGCAAGATCGAGACCGATATGGCGGCTTATCTCAAGCTGCTAAAAATCGATGCGTCCTGGATCGTTAAAACTCGTGATGCAAGCCGGGGCACACTCAATTATACGCTGGATACCAAAGAAGACGACACCAGCACCGTCGATCTGAAAAACCGGAAACGGTACCATATTCAGGACGAGCTCGTCTCGATGCCGCTGAGCAACGGCAAGTCCAAGTCGGTTCGGGTGGTTTCGCGCAAAGAAATCGTACTGGCGCTTTTTCAGCACGGCCGGCAGACGCAGCTTTCAGCTGAAAACTGCTCGGCTGACGCGTTTAAAGACCATGTCGGAATTCGACAAAACACCGTGCTGTGGGCGCAGCGCTTGGAATGGGGCTGGCCCGATGGCGTGCCCGGCAGCTGGAACGAAACTTACTGGAACCAGGGTACTCCGCTTCCCGGCGTGGCCATGCCCGACGCCTTTCTCGACGCTTTTTTAAATCAGAAGAAATATGCCTATGGCTGTTACGCCGCCACCAAGATGGTAATGATTCAAGGCATCCTCGATTACTACAACCGGGTAAGCCCAAATCCAAAAGCGCTGAGCGCAGTTGAAGCCCGGTTAAATCATGGCGACAACGACCCGCTGGTCGACGCCGAGCCAGGACAGATGTGGTCGTTTGAGCACGATTACGACCCAGCTGATGGCAAAACGCCCGGAAAAGTTTTAACCATTCAATACGGTGTCGCGGCCAAAAACTTCGTGCCCGGCGACTGGAACTATTTTTTGAATACCGATCCGGTGTCTTACGAAAAGACCGGCTACGAGGGTTCGAACGCGGTATATCTGGGCGGTGGACGCTTTGACGACTATTACAACGACAACAACCATTCTTTTACCTATCGCGAAAAACTCGACGAGGTTCACCAGTGGCGCAACGGTGTTTTTGTACGCCCGCACGACTCCGCGAATATAAAACCCATTCCTGAAAAGGATTTTGAAACTTTAGGAAAGTCGCCGGCGAGTGGCGGACACCTCGAAGACTTCCGGGTTTTTCCTTATTTCTTTTAATGGTGCCGCACCCGGTATTGGCGTGCGGCACCGAAAACGAAACGAAGACTAGTAACGGTAACGTTCAGCCTTGTACGGACCGGTTAGCGGCACGCCAATGTACTTGGCCTGCTCGTCGGTCAGCACGGTCAGCTCGGCGTTGAGCTTCTTCAACTGCAAGCGAGCCACCTTTTCGTCGAGGTGCTTGGGCAGAACGTGCACGCCCAGCGGATAACGATCCGGGTGCGAGAACAGCTCGATCTGCGCGATCGTCTGATTGGCAAACGACGACGACATCACGTAGCTCGGATGCCCCGTGCCGCAGCCCAGATTCACGAGCCGGCCCTTGGCCAGCAAGATGATGCGCTTGCCGTTGGGGAAAATGATGTGATCCACCTGGGGCTTGATCTCTTCCCACTTGTACTGTTCAAGCGACGCAACGTCGATCTCGTTGTCGAAATGGCCGATGTTGCATACGATGGCCTGATCCTTCATCTTGCTCATGTGGTCATGGGTAATGACGCGGAAGTTGCCGGTGGTGGTGACGAAGATGTCGGCCTTGTCGGCGGCATAGTTCATCGTAACGACGCGGTAGCCTTCCATCGCGGCCTGCAGCGCGCAGATCGGATCGATTTC
>JBBRLF010000133.1:0-12262 GCA_038231515.1 candidate division WWE3 bacterium | reverse complement strand
GGGCTGCCCGGACACGACGCGGTTTGATAGGCGCAAGCGGGTACATTCGAAGCTGCCGCTGCTCGTCGATATCCTACGCGGCCGTTATCCTCGCAACAACGATCTCAAACGCTTTGTTTTGCGCACGCTGCATTTGGAAAAAACTCCTGAGCGGCGTTTTCCGCTTTCGGTCCACCACAAGCTGGCCAAAGACTATCCTGCGCATCTGCATGTGAATATCGATGCCAGCTGCCGCGGTCAGGGGTTGGGTCAGCAGCTGGTTGAAAAGTTCTGCGCTGATTTGCGGCATCTTAACGTGCCCGGGCTGCACGTGTTTTGTGGCGCGGGTCCTGTGCGGTTTTACAAGGCCATAGGCTTTACTGAGCTCGCGTCAATCGACGATCCCGCTCACGTGTACTGTCTGGTGCGACCCACTCGTTAGAAACCAAGTGGCGCCGGCCCCGCTAAAGCCCCGATGCGGGCGTTGTCGAGATGATTTTCCACTCACCGCCACGCAGCTCATATTCCACGATTTCGATTTTGAATTTCACGTACCGCATGAACGTGCGTCGGTCGAGGGTGCCATTGCCTTCGCTGCACCATTCAATTTCACGCTCGCGCAGCACGCCCGGCGAGGAATAGCGTTCCGTCTCGCGCCTGAGCAGCAGGCGACCGCGCTGCGTGGTGCGCACGCGCACGTCCTTTTCGATCGTGAGCCTTTCGACCTGCACAGGATCAACGCCGTAGTCGTAAAATACGACCTCGGTGAGATTGCCCGCTTTGTCGTAGTGGCGCTGGACCTTGGTTTTGCCGTCGGCTTCGGCAGGCGTGGCGTGGCCCACCGGCAACGCGCCTGCGTGCGTGGTGAGTGTGGCAACGATCAGCGACAGCGCAAAGATACTCACTGAAAAGAGGTCCCCCGAGTCGCTATTATATCAGTACAGCGGCAGGAAAAGCCAGTTCAGACCCCGCTTCACAAACCCATACGACTTCTTGTCGGTTAGCGCGCGTTCACAGCTCAGCTTGGAAAAAACTTTCAGATCCTCGTCAATAATCGTTCGCATGAGCTGCGACAGCCTGGCGTCTTCGGCCTGGGCGATCATCTCGCTATTGCGGGCCCGGCTCATGTCGTTCCAGTTGTCAGAGCCGACAAAGACGTGGTTGTCGGCGATGATCAGCTTGCGGTGCATGTAGTTGACGAGTGGAAAAGCTTCAGCGTGCGTTTTCAAGAGCTCGGCATCCAGCACATAAACGTGCAGCTTGCCCCCGATATCCATGAGCTCGGAAATATCGGTCAGACTTAAAAAGTAGGGGAGTCCCAGTGGCACCTGCGTGCGGTGCGCCTCGACGCCATTCGTCAGCAGATATACTTCGGCGCCATTGCGCAACGCGGTTTTCACGGCTTCTTTCAGCTCGGTGGGCATGAACACCGACATCGCGCAGATGTAGATACGTTTAGCGGCTGCAACAAAAGGCGCAGTGCCCTCGATGTTGTCGCTCATAACGTTTTTACGTCCGCGTAATGATCTTTTGTAAATTCCGGTCAGCACCCGGCCCAATAGGTCATTGCTCATCACGCGCATCCGGCGCGGGCGGGCCTCGAAGGATTCATAGGTTGGATCAGGCGAGATGGGCTTCTGTAAAAAAGCGTTGATTCTACTGAACTCCTCTTGCTGCAACGGGGTATTCAACGCGATCGACGCGTTTTCATCGGACCGGGGAATTAACCTGGGTTTGGGTTTCGAGGGTTTGTACGGAGCAAACGTCTCAGAGGCCGGGCCCCAGGTTCCTTCAAAGGCATCGCGAATCTGATCGCCGATATACGGCTTCGTCGGGTCGATACGGCGAAGCACCATGCCCATATCCAGATCTGAGCCGCTGGCCTGCCAGTTGTTGCGACCGCCAATCCAGATCAGCTCGTCGGGCGTGCCCCAGTTGAGAATCAGAATTTTTTCATGGGGCATGTCCAGCGGATGAAAGCGCGTGAGCAGCGAGCGCAGGCCGCCAAAGATGATGAGTTCGGGGGGTGTTTTGAGACTCGCGTCTGAAAGCATGGCCTGCACCTGGCCGCCCTTGTCGCCGACGAACATGCCCAGCTTTCCAAAAAGATGACGGCTCGGAGCGCCGCGCGCGGCAGCTCGGCGAAACGCCTGCAGGATGGGCATTCCGAAAGTTGGATCGGTGCCTTGCACATACGAAATGCAGTCGATGCGCGTTGCGCGGTCAATGGCGGCAAGACGTAGCGCGAAATCAACGTGAGGATCGCGCAAAATTACGACCTGCGTGTTGGCGTCACTGAGCCACGGATACTCGACGGCTCCTGCCGGACAAGCCAAGGCAAACAAAACGAGGGCAGAAATTGCGATAAGAATGCGCTTCCTGATATTCATGACAGGCACTGGTCTTATCAGGAATGAGGCGTTTTCTCTCGCACTATTTGACGCATTGCGCACTATTGGCAGCAGTCAAGCAAAGCCCTGTAAGTATCCAATATATTGATGAAATATACTAGTCTGCCGTACGAGACGCCAGAGCCGAACGAAGCATGTCATCGGCCAGATCAAAGTCTGGCCCGTCAGGGTCTTCCAAGCCCGCTGCTTCTTTCCAGGAGTCGGGCGCTTCGGGGTGTGGCCCCGTCACGACCACACGGCCACGGCCGTAGCGTACGGCGATTGTCGCCGGCTTTCCGTCTTCATACGTCGCGATGACATTGACGGGCGCATTGTTTGGAAACTCAAAGTAAGCGCCGCCCTCGAAGTAAACATGCCGCGGTTTGCCGCGCCAGTCTAAGGCGAGCATGAGGGCTTTTCCGTCAGTACGCCGGTCGCGCGTGGTGCCGGGAATAAAGCCCAGGCCTTCAACGGTATTTTCATTGTCTACTTTGGCATCGGCCAAAAAGGCGCCAGCGCAAAAACCGATGTAACCGCCGCCGGCGTTCACGAAGTCGCGCAGCCACTGCTTTTGCTGTGGCGATAAGAGTCGGGCGACTTCAATGGCGTCGCCACCAGGCTGAATCCAAAGTGCAGCCTGGCGCAGAAGCTCGGGACGCACCTCTTCGGCGCGAATCAGATGTGGCTCAAGGCCCGCACGTCGCGCGACGTCGGCGGCTGCTTCGGCACAGCCTTCCGCGCAGGCGCCAGGGCCCGAGTACACGAGTGCGATACGCGTCGGCGTGTCGCCCAAAGCGAAGCTTAGACTAAAAACCAGCGTTGCGGACCAAAGGAAAAAGAATCGCAGCAGCAGTGTCATGTTGATAGAATCCTTTGTCAGGACGCTATCGAATTCCACACAGAATAAAAGTTAAATTTCACCGTGCGTAGCGTTGATCAAGCACTGCGTTATTTAGCTAAAAGTAACCGCTCACAGATCGTCTTGGGCAGCGCTACCCGGGGATACAGCGGGTCAATGATGTCGTTTGGCGTAAAGGTCATGCCCGTGTACAGCGTTACGGGATTGATGCGAAGATCCGCAAACTCTTTTTTGAGCCAGCTGATCTGCTCTTCGGGCGTCAGCAGCTTGATCTTGCCGCGATCGACCAGGTCGGGGTAACGACCCAGATATTCGTCGAGCGCTTCGATGCTGGCCGTATTCTCTTCGAGAAACGAGGAGTTTCCGCCGGGATTCGTTTCGATCAGCTTCCAGGTGCCATTTTCGATCAGCGCCACGTCGAAACCATAGGGCAGAAAGCGCATGGCGTCGGGAAGCTCGTCAATCAGGTTCTGGGCAAAGGCTTCGGCGCCGCTGATCTGCTCGGGCGTAATGTCGCTTTTGTCTTCTGGATTCTTTTTATAAGCATAGCGATCGATGGTTGAGCCCTTGGACAGCACCTTGCCGCCCTGAACTTCAACGCGGAACTCTTTTACGATGCGTACGCGCTCCTGAAAAAATACCGTTTCGGGATTGGCCAATAGCTGCACGATTTTCCAGCCGCGGTAGCCTTCATGTTCTTTCAAGGCGGTCAGAATCTCTTCGGGGTCGGCCCCTTTATATTTTTTCTCAACCTTGGCGCGAAATGTTTCGAAGCCATTGCGATAGGCGTCGAGCAGCTCTGGGATATTCAGCTTGTCAGAGATGAAAAGATTTTCAGTCGCCAGGTCCCAGGCGCCTTTCATGACCCAGCCATTGGGAAATTCGATGTTCAGCTTTTCGAGCAGCGTGTCGAGATTCACACTGCGGCCATCGGTGACCTCGGGCAGCGTCAGGGCGCGAGCCATTGAACCTTTGACGTATTTGCGCAGCAGCTTGGACTCGAGGATTTTATTCTCCATGGCCTGCTGAATCAGCACGTTTTCCAGGCCGGGATTGTATTTTCCCAGCAGCGTCTGGCGATGGATGCCTCGGCGGTTGAATACCACCGAGTTGCCAGCGACAACCAGCGGACGTTCGCCAACCTTGTCGGGATCGAGCTGAATCCAGACGTAGTCGCCGTTGCTGCCCTTGTTCTGATTCTTGATATAGGCCGTCTTGGGATCTTGCAATGCATAGCGCACGACGCGCGGAGCGCCCTTGAGGATCTGCGTGTTCTTACGCAGTTCGACCAGGTCGCGCGCATCGATGCCCGTGAGCTTCGAAACCAGCGTGTCATGATCATAGTCGCCAAACACCTCTACTGAACGCACGATGCCCAGGCATTGCTCGATTGTGGTGCGGATGTCGAAGTCAGTGTTGTGTTCGCGAAACTCCACGATCGGCATGGCCCGAGCCCAGCGCGTGGCAATGATAGCCTTGGCCAGCGGATCTTCGGGAAACGCCAGCAGCAGCAAGCTCGAGGGGCGCATGCGCAGCATCTTGGCCACGAGTGGCACGACCGGATCAGGCTGGGCCATCATGGTTTTCTTGGCGGTTTCCAGCTCCATGGTCCAGGCGCCTTTGATGCCCAGAACTTCCAGGCTCTGGCGATAAAAGTAGTCGTCGAAAAGCTGGCGAGCCGTGGGCTTGTAATTCTTGTTTTCGATGCGCTTGAGAAAGCCCGGGCTGAAGTCCTTGATATATTCGCGGCGAATGGCGGGTACGTGAATCTTTGCTTCGATCTGCGCGTAGTGCTCGGGGTCGGAGTAAACGCGCATCAGATTCAAGAAGTCTTCAATCGCCTTTGGATTTTCGACGCCGTCTTTCACGAGCAGCGGCATCTCGACGTTCACCTGCGTGGAGACGGCCTGCGTATCTGTCGTGCCGACGGCACCATGGTCACGAAGGGCTATGCCCACATCCTGAATGGCCTGCACGTCTTTGAAGGTCATGGGCGGAAAAACAACTTCGCGGGGCGCATGAATTTTGTCATGGGCCACCTGGCGTTCGAAGCGTGCCGGGTCGAGCTCATAGCGCCAAGCCTGGCCTTCAATCTTGAGCCGCACTTCGCCGTAGGGCGAGCTGAAAACGAGTTCGCCCGTAGGCAGACGTTCGGCGACTGTGGCCTGCATCTTTTCAATGATGATCTGCTCGGCAATCTCATCGGTCACGCCTGAAAATTCGATTTCGATTCCAAAGCGTCGAGAGAGCATGGACTGGTCAAAGAACATGTGCTGAGCGTCGCTCAGGAACTCCTGGGCGGAAGCCAGGGGCGAAGTGCTGGCGATGCCCGCAATGGAAATGAGGACGCCGATAACTGCAGACCTGGTTTGCGCTAAGTTCACGAATCCCTCGTTCGACTGGGTTATAACGCAAAGCATTATCTTTGCCGACGTCTTTAGTCAAGTTTATAGAGAGTGCCGATATTATTCGGGCTTCAGGACGAGGGGGTAATTGATATGTTTGGCAGTTTTGTCGCCCGGCGCGGGAAAAGTAAGTCTTTTCAGTGCCTTAACCACGCAGCCCTGCAGGTCCGGATCTGGCGACGAGATCCCTTCGACGCTGGCTTTAGTCACGTGCCCGTCTGGGCCGACGGTGAATTTGAGATTCAGATTCTGAGTCGTACCCGTCTGGATGGTCACGCTATCGCGTGCGCACGCGACGAACTTGTCTGAGTTTCGGCGAATCGTTTTGCCCACCGGCCCCTTGCTGGGAACGTCAGCCAGCGAGGCTTCGGGCGTGGCGCCAACGCCGCCGCAGCTTAAGCCGGTGGCGACAAGCGCGGTAAGAATGGCACCTTGAACGTAACGCTGCATGCAGTGAGTGTATCACAAGCATGCCAGTTGCAACTTGGGGTCGCCATATATGGAGAGGTATCGCGATTTCATTCATGCCGTGATGAAGCGAACAGGAATTTCGCCCGATGCCAGCCTGTCAACGATTGCGCTGGTCATCAGAGCGGTCGCGCAGCAGCTGAACCCCAGTGAGCTTGTTGTTTTAAAAACAATGTTGGTGCCCGAGCTGCGTCAACTGCTGGTCGAAAGCCGCCTGTTCGATCGGTCGTCGAACGGAACAAATGGTCGCGAGCTTATTGAGTCGGTCAGCGCAGCACTTGAAATTTCTGACGCTCAAGCCAAGTCTCGCATTCTGGGCGTGCTCGACGAGCTGCGGGCCGGTGTGTCGCTCTGGGATGATGTGATGAATCTTCAACTCCTCGATCGCGTGCGAGCAGCCGTCGATCAGCAACTGTTGCAGGCCGCTGTAGCGTGAGGTCAGAAAAACAGGAACGTCGTTTGCACGACCTGTTTGCTAAAGCAGTTCTCCCCCACAAATACAGGAGGCTCATCAAATGGTGCCTGAAACTAAACCCCCCGCCGAGCAGCAGGAGCAGTCGCGGCAATCCCCGGTTCAAGGCGAAGGGACAGCTGCGCAGCAGGATAAACAAAATGCTCAAGGCCAAGGTCCTGACCAGCAAACGCCCGCCAAGCCAAAGCGCGCTCGTGGCCTGGCGGCCGCCGATCCGGAAACCCGTCGGCAGGTGGCCAAAAAGGGCGGTGAAGCCGTTTCGCGAAACCGCAAACATATGGCCGAAATTGGCAAGAAGGGTGGCGAGGCCGTGTCACAGGATCGCAAGCACATGGCCAGCATTGGACGCAAGGGTGGCGAGGCGGTCAGTCAAAACCGTGAGCACATGGCTGAAATCGGGCGTAAAGGCGGTGAGGCGCGCGGCTCCAAAATCGAGGAAGGCGTGCACGGCGGCGAAGGCAGCCGTGAACCTGAAACCTCCGAGGATTAAAAGCATCGTAGCACTACTAAGACAGGAGCCAGGAGACAGGAGCCACAGCCACAGCGCAGATTAGAGACGACAAATCTGTGATCTGCGCTGTGGCTCCGATTTCCTGTCTCCGATCTCCACTCTGAAAAAGTATCTCCACCTTCAAGCGGCGGGCAGCACGGGCCGAAGACGCAGTAGCTCCCGGGGCAGCTGCAGCGAGTTCTCCAGCACTTCCTCGACATTGTCGACGTACACAATATTAATTCTCGAACGCACGTCTTCCGGAACCTGGCTCACATCTTGTTCATTGCGGCGGGGCACGAGCACCTTATTGATGCCGGCGCGGTGAGCCGCCAGAATCTTTTCCTTGATGCCACCCACCGGAAGCACCGTGCCTCGCAGCGTGATCTCACCCGTCATCGCGAGCTTCGGATCGACCGAGCGCGACAGCAGCAGCGAGGCCAGGGCCGTGAGCAGCGTCACGCCGGCCGAGGGCCCATCTTTGGGAATGGCTCCGCTGGGAACATGGATGTGCACGTCCTGTTTATCGAAGAGAAAACCCGGCGCCAGCAGCGCGGCCTGCGAGCGCACAAAGCTCATCGCGATCTGCGCCGACTCCTTCATGACGTCGCCCAGCTGGCCCGTGAGCGTAAGCTTGCCCGTGCCTGGCATCAGGGCCGCCTCGATGAAAAGAATATCGCCGCCATGGGGCGTCCAGGCCAGGCCGGTGGCCACGCCCGGCCGAATACTGCGCTCCGGAAACTCATTGTGATATTTCTGCGGGCCCAGAATGGCGCGCACGCGTGGCGCGTCGACCATGATCTGGGCGGGCTGAGCCACGCCCTCGTACCTGAGCACGATCTCTTCGGCTACGGCGCGTAGGAGCGCGGCAATCTCGCGTTGCAGCTCGCGGACACCGGCTTCGCGAGTGTAGTGGTTGATCACTTCCAGAATGGCGTCGGCGGCCAGCTGCACCTGATTGGTAAAAAGGCCGTGCGCCAGCATCTGCTTGGGTACCAGGTAGCGCTGAGCGATGTGCAACTTCTCAAACGTGGTGTAACCGCTGACTTCGATGATTTCCATGCGATCGCGCAGCGGGGGCGGAATGGTGTCGACGACGTTGGCCGTGGCAATGAAGAAAGTGTTGGAGAGGTCAAACGGCACGTCGAGATAATGATCCACAAAGGCCTTGTTCTGTTCCGGGTCGAGCACCTCGAGCAGGGCGCTGGCCGGATCGCCCTGGAAGCTGGCGCCGAGCTTGTCAATTTCGTCGAGCATGAAGAGTGGATTATTCACGGCCACGCGTTTGATGCTCTGAATGATTCGTCCGGGCATGGCACCGATATACGTGCGCCGATGGCCTCGAATTTCGGCCTCGTCCCGCACGCCACCCAGCGAGGCGCGGATAAATTTGCGGCCCAGCGCACGCGCAATGCTTTGGCCCAAACTTGTCTTGCCCACGCCGGGTGGTCCGATCAGACACAGAATCGGGCCATGCAGGTCATTTTTGAGCTTCGCCACGGCCAGGTACTGGAGAATGCGTTTTTTAACCTGGTCCAGCCCGTAGTGGTCTTCGTCCAGAATCAGGCGAGCCTCAGTCAGGTCCAGCACGTCCTTGGTTGATTTTTTCCAGGGCATGTCGGCTAGCCATTCCAGATAGGTGCGAATCACGTGATACTCGGCGGCGGCTGAGGGTAGCGCCTCAAGTCTTCGCAGCTCGTCGGTGGCAATCTTCTTCACGTCGGCCGGCAGATCAGCTTGAGCCAGCCGCTGACCGATTTCCTCATGCACTTGAACTTCGCTGCCTTCTTCGCCCAGCTCCTCGCGAATCGTGCGCATCTGTTCGCGCAGCAGGGCCTCACGCTGCGCTTTGCCGATGCGCTCGCTCATCTTTTCCTGAATATCGCGCTGAACGTTGAGCACCTCGCGTTCTTTTTGCATCATGGTGAGCAGTTTTTCCATGCGCGTCTCGACAAAGATGTTCTCGAGTAGATCCTGCTTTTCAGAGGTGGGAATATTCAGATAGGCCGCACAGAGATTCGTCAGATAGGTCGGGTCATCGAGCTTTTCAACCAGCCTGGACAGGGAGTCGCCCGCGCCGGGCAGCAGATCGAGAATTTCTTTGGCCAGCCGCTTGAGATTGTTGAACAGGGCACGGGCACGCGCCTGGTCGCCGCTATAAACGTCAGCAACTGCTTCGCCGCGAGCCAAGAGGTGGTCGTCACTGCTCAGAACCTCGGCGATGCGATAACGCGCGATGCCCGTAATCACCAGCTGATAGCCGCCGTTTTCCGTTTCCACGATCGTTTCGATGCGACAGAGCGTTCCCACCCGATACAGGTCATTGGGGCTGGGATCGCCGTTGCTCATCAGGCGTTGGGTCACGACGACGATCAGCCCTTCAGACTGCTCGCGTGACTGGCTTACCGCGTGAATGCTGCGCGGCCTTCCAACAATGAGTGGCATCGAAGCGCCAGGAAAGACGACCGCATTGCGAATGGGCAGCAGCGGCAGCTTACTGGGTATCTCCATCCGCCCATTTTGGTCGCGAAATCAGGCGATGCAAGGATCGCTGCGGCGACGGGCAGTACCTGTCGAATTTCCTCAAGTTTTAGGTTGCCCTTGTCGAAAAGACAATAGAACTCAAGAGTGGGTCGGGTTTAAGTTATTGAAATTATAACGGAAGCGAGACTATGCCGCAGAAAAAGCCAAGACATGTGTCAGCCAATGAAGTGATCCGCCGCCGCATCCACAAGTGGGAAGATGAAGACCCGTCTTCGCTTTTAACCAAGCAGATTGAAAAGGCAACGGCACCTCTTCAGTGGCTCGTGGCGCTGATGCTTCCAGATCGCCTGATTCAAGAGGCCCTTCAGACCACCTTGCGTGCGGCCGAAGCGTTAACCGATCGCAATGACGTGCTCGTGGCTTTCAGCATTACCAAGTTTGAAGATGTTCCCGTTTCCAAGGTAGACCAATGTGATGCGCTGGCCGACAAAACTCATTTTTGGGCCGTTGGTGCAGCCGCGGCTTTTGGCGCCTGGGATATTGGCGGACCGCTGGGCATTGCGCCTTCGCTGGCCTCACTGTTTACCCTGGCTTTCAGAACTATCAAGAAAATCGGACTCTGCTATGGCTATGACACCACGTCATCGACCGAGGAGCTGGTTGCGCTCGAGATCATCGTGGCCGCCAGTACGCTTTATCATCGCGATAAGGTGCAGGCACTCAAGAACATCCAAAAGCTGACTGCGCCCCGGGCCGACGATGCTCCGCCTGTTACGGCCGAGACGGTCGAAGCCGCGATTGCAAAAGTCGCGCGAGCCGTGGGTTTGAATCTGACTCGTCGTCGCACCTTTGCCAATATTCCGGCCATGGGCGCACTGGTTGGCAGCTCGACGAATGCCTGGCTCATCAATGACATCAGTTGGGCTGCGCGTAATATCTATGCCACCCGCCGGTTTCAATTGAAGAGTGATGCGCGGCAGACGGCGCATCAGAAGAAGGTGGCTGAGGCTGCTGTTGCTGGAACGGTTATTCATGAGGGTGGAGACGCGGCGGACGCGGCTTGAAGGGATAAGTTCGGTTTTGGTTTCTGTCTTGGTTCGGTAACGGTGGTGAGAGCGGTCTCAAACGCAAACCAGTTTGGCTTAAATCCGCCGAACAAAGCCCAGCGCCTCACGTACCTTCTTCATCGTAACCTCCGCGCGCGCTTCCGCAGTCCGCGCCCCTTTGCTCAGGATGCGATCCAGCTCGCCTTTGTCGCCCAGCAGCTCCTGGTATTTTTGCCGAATCGGGCGCAGACATTCGACGACGATTTCGGCCGTCTCGACTTTGAGATGGCCGTATTGCTTGCCCACATAGGCGGCTTCGATATCTTTGGGGCTCTTGTCCAGAATCGCGGCCTGAATCGAAATCAGGTTGGTGACCCCGGCCTTTTCCGCCAGTTCGGGCGCAAAGGTGATCTCCCCGCCGGAGTCGGTTACGGCGCGCTTGATCTTCTTCATGATCACCTCGTCGGAATCGGACAAAAACACGGTCGCATTCAGATCGGTGTCGGACTTCGACATTTTCGCGGTCGGCGTCTGCAGACTCATGATCTTGGCGCCGACGGGCGGAATGAACACTTCGGGCAACTGAAAAAGGGGCGTGGCACCGGCCAGCGTCCTGCCGTCTTTATCCGTGGTGCCCGGCGCGTAGGTGTTGTTCATGCGAATCGCGATATCACGGGCAAGCTCCAGGTGCTGCTTCTGATCTTGTCCGACCGGCACCAGATTCGTTTGATAGAGCAGAATGTCGGCCGCCATCAGGGACGGATAGGTGAACAGCCCCACGCCGATATTTTTCAGCTTGGAAGTTTTGTCTTTGAACTGCGTCATGCGATTGAGTTCGCCCATATAAGTATGGCAGATCAGCAGCCAGCCCAGCTCGGCGTGCTGAGGAACCTGGGACTGCAAAAACAGCACGTTGCTGTTCGTGTCCACACCTGAGGCGATATATACGGCCAAGCCTTCATAAGACCGTTCCCGCAGCTCCTTGGGGTTCTGGGGCGCCGTAATCGCATGCAGGTCGACCAAGCAGTAAAGACAGTCGTAGTCTTTTTGCAGCTTTACCCAGTTCTTGATCGCGCCAAGATAGTTGCCCAGCATGAGGCTGCCCGAAGGTTGAATTCCCGAAAAAATAATCTGCCGTGCCATGCTAAATCTATATGGTATGTTGGCGCGCATGGCAAGCGTACCCACACCGGATTGGCAGCCGTTTCGGTTATCCGAGGATCATACTCTGCTTGAAGCACCGCGCCCTTTGCACACCCGCGACGGCATAGGTGATCGGCTACGCGCGGCCGCATTTGCCGAGGTTCAGGCAGAGGCCGCATTTTTTTGGGCCGCGGAAAATTATTCTGATGCTGCGCCCGAGCTGAAAGACTGTTGGCGGCGCCTGGCTCTGGAAGAACGAAAGCACCGCAACTGGCTGCTCTCGCGTATGGCTGAGCTGGAAATCGCGGTGGCTGAGCGTCCCGTAAGTGATATGCTTTGGCACTCTCTGATTCGCTGCGGCTCGGCGCGTGATTTCTGTCATTACATGGCGGGCGCCGAAGAGCGGGGGCGCCGGGCTGGCGAGCGTTTTCAGCAGCGCCTGGGTGACGTCGACCAGACAACCGCCGAAATCTTCGGTCGTATTGCCCGCGAGGAGCTGGGCCATATCGCGATGGCCTACCGCTTT